>JBBRTC010000077.1:0-8363 GCA_038244765.1 Candidatus Nanopelagicales bacterium
ACGCGCGTGGTCGTGCCGCTGGCAAGGCCGGCGATCATGGCAGTGGCAATGTTTCAGTTCTTGTTTTCTTGGGGTGATTTCTTTGGCCCGCTGCTCTATTTGAACACCCCGGACCACTACACGCTGGCGGTCGGAATTCAGCAGTTCAATAGTGAAGTCGGCCGACTCGGCGCCTCAAACTTGACCTTGGCAGCGTCGGCGATGTTCATCACACCGGTGATCATCTTGTTCTTCTTTGCCCAAAAGGTATTCATCGAAGGTGTCGCGCTGACCGGGATCAAGGGATAACTATGCCATTCATCACTCCAGGTCCTGGTGGCCGCGGTGACACCGTGCGTGCTGTTGAAGTTCACTACTTCCGGGTTGCCCGCGAACGTTGGGAACTCATGCTTTTGCGTGCCGCTCAGTCTGGCGCCAACACGATTTCCACCTACATCCCATGGGCACACCATGCTCCGGCGCCGGATGTTCTCGACTTCACCGGCGGGACCAATTCGCGCCGCGATCTGGTCGGCTTTCTTAATCTGTGCGCCGAACTTGATTTCGCCATCATCGGTAAGCCAGGGCCTTTCGTCGACAGCGAGATCATGGGAGGCGGTTTGCCGCCGTGGTTGTGTGAGCGCCACCCCGAGCTCTGGGCGAAGACGTACGACGGACGGGTATACCGACACAGCGATTCGATCGACCCGCGCTTTTCCTACGATTCGCCGGAATACCACGCGCTTGCTGAACCGTGGCTACGCGCAATAGCTGCGGTGCTCGTGCCGCACCGCGACCGGCTCGTCGCCGTGCAAGTGGACAACGAAACGCCGGGCGACGGATTTCTCATCCACGAGGATGACCTCGACCCCTCCCCGCTGCGAGCCGATCACTCGTCGCCGCAACGTTGGGCATCCTGGTTGGAATCCACGCGCGGGCCCGCTCCCGAAGTCGCGTCTGCTTGGGGAGTGGACACGGCGGCGGACCTCGGACTCCCCGACTCGTGGGAACAACCAAAAGACATCGCAGGGCTGCGACGCTACGCCGATGCCGACCGATTCGCGGACCACCAACTGGCCGCTGGTCTTCATGCATTCGCGAAAATTCTGCGCGACGCCGTACCCGATGAGGTGCCCCTGTTTCACGATTGGTTGTGCATGCCGTGGCAGATCTCCGGCATGTTGATCGAGCCGGGTGCAATGTCGGACACCTGCGGATGGGTCGGTCAAAACGTCTACGCCGAAGACGTCACCGACGACACGATGATCGCGGGAACCGAGTGGTACCGCATGAACTTCGAGGAGTACGTGCATCACGCGTGGTGGCGGACCCGGCTGTGCTCGACATTGTCCACTCCCGGACTTCCGCACCTTGTGCCTGAAGTGTCCGCGCGTCAACAGTTCTACTTGCACTGTCATCTCATCGGCGGGATGGATGCACCGATCATCTACGTCTTGCCAGCCTCGGATCCGGAGCCACGAGACATCGGTGCGGGTCAGGAGTGGGCGGCTGAGGCGCCAATTTCCCCAGATGGTTCGCCCCGCCCACAGTGGGCCAACATGCGCACGCTCTTCGCAATCTTGGCCGCCGGTGGCGAGGACCTCGCTGCGTCCCCACTGCCCGCGCCGGTCGCCGTTGTATACGACCACGCTGGCGAACACATTGCCCGATATGGCGGTGTGATTTCTGGCAGCGAATGGTCGAACGCCAAGGATTTGAGTGAGTTGGCAGCGAGTGCGAACACTGGGCGGGCGTCGAATCTGGTCGCCCAGCAGCTCGTCGAGGCTGGCATCGATTTCGACATCGTCGATGCGACCCGAACCTCCTTGGAGTCGTACGCCGCGATCGTGGTGCCGGCCGTATCGGTCATGTCCCAGGCGGCTCAAAACGCTGTGGCGCAACGGATTCTCGCTGGCTCGGGAGTTCTCGCGGCAGGACAATTGCCCGCCCTCGACGAAGATTTGCGCGACTACGCGGCCCTCTCCGATTTGGACCCCTTCGATCCCACAGCGCTGGCAGCCTCGCTCGACAGAGCCTCGCTGCGCAGTGCCGTCGTCGACCAGGTTGGTATAGATGTCTCGTGTCGAGTTGGCCAATCGGCTCGCTATCTGACCGTGGTAAATCGCAGCGGTACGCCGTGGACCGGCGATGTGCGACTCGCGAACGGCGATGTTGTGCCGGTCAGTTCGGGCCATGGCACGGTGGCGTGGGCACGTGTGGATGCAGCCGGAACCGTCAACGCTGCATTGATAAGCGGCCGCAATGCGTACGTGGGGGATCTTCGAATCGAACGTGGTCAAGCAGCGATCACCCGTGGGCCAAAGGCCTGGGAAGTGGTTGCTTCCGACCCGGGCAATGCGTGGATTCCAGCTGCGGCTGGCCTCGAGGCCCACCGGGTCACCCTGCACGGCGCGGTACTAGCGGCCGGCGTGGTGGGAATTGACGGTCTGCTTGACGTCGTCATCGACGACGATGCGGGAGCGACTGACCGCTATGTCCTTGGCGATCTCGCAGTCGCGGAAGCCTGGGCCAGTCACGCACACCGGTTCACTGAACTGTCGTGGAGTCAGATCGAACGCGAATTCGGATTAATAGCCGAACGGCTAGACGAACTGCAGGCTGAAGCTGGAGCCAACTTTGACGCCGACTTCGCCGAACTCGCAACTCGTCTGCGCGACCGCGATCTGTCCGGATTGGCGCGCTCACTCCCGAGAATGCGAAGTCGACTCGTCGCGGGTTCAGCAGCTCACGGCACCGACGAGATTGAGCGTGCACTCACGCGGATCGGATTGCGCCATCGCGACCTCGCCCTTGGTCGTTCGTGAGTCCGGGGCGTGAGATGTGCGTCGTCCACCGAGCCACACTCGACAAGATGCGAACCCATGTGACTGAGACGTTGTGTAAGTAATGTTTCCTAACTTAGAATTAGGCGCGTGAACTCAGTGACCCAGAGCGACATTGTTGACCTGTCCGGTAGGTGGGAGTTTGCGCTCGCGCCGGACGGTGCATGGGCGCCTATGCAGGTGCCGTCGTCGTGGTTTCTGGAAGGGCTGGATTCGACTGGGCCGGTCTGGTTCAGGCGCTCGATCACAATCAGCTCGGGGTGGGCGGGACGCCGAAATTGGGTTCGCTTCGGCGGAATCGACTACGAAGCACTGGTGTCCCTTGATGGACGCCACGTTGGTGGACACGTTGGTGGAGTGAGCCCCTTCGTCGTCGAGCTCAATGCGGAACCCGGCGAGCACGAGCTCCTGATTGAGGTACGCGTCCCCGTGGACGAATTCGAGACCGTGTGGCCGCACAGCAAGACTGCCTTGCGAGGCGTGATGGGCCACCACGACTGCCGCCCCGGCGGCTGGACCGAACGCGGTCAGGAGTGGTGCTCCGGCGGTATCTGGGGAACGGTCGAATTGATCGGTCCCAGGACTGCACACATCGACTCGGTTCGCGTTGCAACGCCGTTGGCCGGTGCCGATGCCGAACTCGATGGTCGGGTGCGACTCCAACTGGTTGGCGATGAGCCGGCCTGGGCAACAGTTCGAATTGCACTGTACGAAGCCGACAACACCGAGCCCGCCTACGACTCGTGGCAGGAGACCTGGCTGGAGCCGGGCGAAAACACCGTGCGAGTCAGGGGGTGGCTTGCAGCTCCAACTCTGTGGTGGACGTGGGATCACGGTGATCCGCACCTCTATCGCGCTGTCACGACTGTAGAGATTGATGGAACTGTTGCGACCACCCACGAACATGCCCTCGGCGTTCGCGAAATCAATCACGATGCCGGATGGGTATGGCGCCTCAATGGCAGGCCGATCTTCATTCGCGGGTCCAACTACATCGGAAGCCAATGGTTGGCTAACCTCACTTTGGAACGCACGACACATGACATCGAACTCACCGTCCAGGCCAATCTCAACTTGCTGCGTGTCCACGCGCATGTGACGGTTCCGTCGTTCTACGATGCCTGCGATCGAGCTGGAGTCCTTGTCTGGCAGGACCTTCCGATGCAGTGGGGGTACGCCGACACGGCGCTTACCTACCGCGTGGCACGCAGCATGGTTCACGAACTGGTTGATTCCATGGGACACCACGCATCGCTTGCATTTTGGTGCGCCCACAACGAAGCGCCATGGAATGAGCCCTGGATGGCTGTTGAAGCCGGACAGTTCATCCCCGACCAAAACCAGCGCATGGACCACGAACTCGCAGATCTGTTCCGTGAACTCGATCCCAGCCGCTGCGCGCTTGCCAACTCAGGGGCAGGCGACGGGCACACGTACCCCGGTTGGTACTGGGGCAAGTGGACCGACGTTAGTGAACTTCCTGGAGGCGCGTTTGTCACGGAGTACGGCGCGCAAGCTGTACCGGTGTTGGAAACGCTACGCACGTTCTTGCCTGAAGGGTCGACTGCCGATGACTGGGAGTTCCACGGCTACCAGCACGTTGAGAATTCAGAACACGTCGGCGTCACATGGGACATCCCGGTCGAAGAGCTGATCGCTCGCACCCAGGCGTACCAATCCCGGACCATTCAATTCTCGACTGAGACGTACCGTCGAAAGAAGCGCGAGCGAGTCCAAGGAGTTGTGCACTTCATGTTCGTGGACCCGTGGCCTTCGATTTCCTGGGCTGTCTTGGACATCGATCGCCGACCCAAGACCGGCTTCGAAGCCTTGCGTCGGGCGATGCAACCAGTGCTGCCGTCAATCGAGGCTGAGAGTGATTCGTATGGGTCTGACGACATGGTCGTCATGGGCGTGTGGTGGATTAATGACTACGCGAAAACCTTCCCCGACGCGGAGTTGTCATGGATTCTTCGGGACAGTGAAGGTGTCGAACTCGGGAGTGAAACGCGAGTCGTTCAGATCCTCGCTGACAATGCGCGCCGGGTGATGCAAGCCGGGCCATTCGACCTTCCTGCGGGCGAGTACGTGTTGGAAACTCTGATCCGCGATCGCCACAGCGTTGTACTCGGGGATAACGCCTGGAAATTCCACCTGCGGGCCGATGCTGCGGCCCCGAGTGAGGCGGCCCCGGGTGAGGCGACCCCGAGTGAGGCGACCCCGAGTGAGGCAGGGGATTCACCATGACGGTGCGTTTCGGAGTCCTTGGCCATGGCTGGGCCGCAGAGAAGCACGGGCGTGGTGTCCTCGAATTCGGTGCGCGATTGGTTGCTGTGGCGGGACGGGACAAGGCGAGGGCAGCGGCCGCAGCGACCGAGTTCAACATTGATCGGGCGACAGACGAGTGGCGTGAAGTCACCCGCGCCGATGACATCGATGCAGTGATTGTGGCGACGCCAAACGTGCTCCACGCCGAGCAATGCCTCGATGCGATTGCGCACGGAAAACATGTGCTAGTTGATAAACCGATGGCGGTGTCCGTCGCTGAAGGCAAGGCGATTGTTGACGCCGCGGCCACAGCGGGAGTCGTGCTGCTCGTGGGTCATATGTGGCGCTATCGCGACGAAGTGGTTGCAATGCGCGATCGAGTTGCGGCAGGTGAGCTCGGGCGGATCGTCCGAACGCGCGGCTATGGAATTCATGAGCAGTGGGGACCTGACGGGTGGTTCGTGGACCTTGGTCGATCGGGGGGCGGGGCGCTCATCGACATGGGTGTCCACGCGGTTGACACCGTTCGGTTCTTGCTTGGAGATCCAATGCCAGTGCGTGTGCAGGCCTCACTCGGTACGGCGTACGGCGACTACGACGTCGACGACGACGGCGTGGTCTTGGTGGACTGGGACAACGGCACGCGATCGGTCATTGAATTTGGTTGGCACCAGCCCTACCTTTCCGGAATCGAGGCCGACACCGAATTGTTTGGTACCAGAGGGTATGCCCGTATCTGGCCCTATCCGGAGATGGGTGGACTACCCGAGGAGCACGCCGCGCAGCCGATGTACACCGCACAGATGCGCGACTTCATCGCGTGCATCGAGACCGGCGGTACCCCACTCGCGTCGGGCGACGCTGGGCTCGTTGCCTTGTCCGTCGTCCAGGCGGCCTACGAATCAGCGCGCACGTCGACGGGGATTTTGTTGTGAGTGCCACCGGCTTAACACTGACCGTGGTTGGGGGTGGATCGTCGTACACACCCGAACTCATCGATGGAGTCCTGCTCCGCCGTGATCGATTGCCCATCACTTCGATCCGGCTGGTCGACCCGGATTTGGCTCGACTCGACATCATCGGGAATCTGTCGACCCGAATGGTGCAACGCGCAGGCGGTGGTATCGATGTCTCGTGGGGCGACGACCTGGCGGCAGCGATCATCGGTTCTGATTTTGTCGTCAGCCAATTCCGGGTGGGTGGTCAGGCCGCGCGGCATCGCGATGAACTCATGGGGCGAGACTTCGGAATTATTGGTCAAGAGACAGTTGGTGTCGGGGGGTTCGCGAAGGCGTTACGGACGGTCCCGGTCGCGTTGCGCGTTGCCCGAACGATCGAGGAACTGGCACCCGGCGCAGTATTGCTGAATTTCACCAACCCCGCGGGGCTCGTAACTGAGGCCCTTCGACGTTTTGTGCCCAACGTCACCATCGTTGGCCTGTGCAATGTGCCCTGGAACATCCGAACTGAAGTCGCGGAAGCGCTCAGGGTCCCCTTCGCTGAGCTGGCGCTGGACTATGTCGGACTAAACCATCTGTCGTGGGTACGAGGCTTCAGTGTTGGCGATGCCGACCGGACTAATGACGTCCTTGAAGGGCTACGCGCCCAACTTGGCAAGCAAGCTGCGGCCGAAGATGAACCGGATTGGGACTCCGACGCGATCCGGGTCATGCGAGCAATCCCCAACTACTACTTGCTCTACTACTACGAGACCCAGGCCATGTTGCGGCATCAGTCGTGCCATCCGACGCGGGCCAGTGAAGTGATGGCAATCGAGGCGAAGCTCTTTTCGATGTACGCCGATCCGGCGCTAGACCACAAGCCTGCGGAATTGATGGAGCGTGGCGGCGCTTACTACTCGGACTCGGCTGCCGAACTGATGGCGGACATACACGGCGACACCGGTTCGATTCATATCGTTAATACACGCAACAACGGCGCCGTACCAGGACTTGACGACGACATCGTGGTGGAATTACCGGCGCGGATCACCGCACAAGGCGCAGATGCACTCCCGACTACGGCGATGCGGCCCGACATGGATGCGTTGGTCCGCACGGTCAAGGACTTCGAGCTATTGACGATTCGCGCGGCAGTTGACGGTGACGTTGACGCCGCTCACCTAGCGTTGCTCACCAATCCGCTCGGCCCGGACGCGTCCGATGTGACCAAGGTGTGGCGTCGTTTGGTCGAGGACAACAAGGACTTCCTGGGTTCCTTTGGTGACGTTGTTGCTCTCGTCAGTGGGGGTGGCTGATGTCTGACGTTGTTGTCGTGGGGGTCGACGCCGGTGGCACGAAGACTGATGTCTGCATCGCCAATGGGCACGGCGCGATCCTTGGATTCGCGACCGCCGGAACAGGAAACTGGGAATCGGTCGGCGTCGAAGGCGTACGCCTTGAATTGGCTGATGCCATCGGCCGCGCCCTGGCGAGCGCGGGCCTCGAAACCCACCACGTGTCTGCGTCATGCTTTGCGATGGCCGGACTTGATTGGCCGCAAGACGTAGATCGTTTGGACCCGGCGCTCGCGACGTTGGGGTTGCCAGGCCCGCGTGTGGTACTCAACGACGCATTTGCTGCATTGCGCGCCGGGTCAATGCACGGCGTGGGGGTGGCCAACATTGCGGGCACCGGTGGGGTGACGGCAGGTCGCAACACGGACGGCCGCACATTTCGTACGCTCGGTCAGGGCATCGGCGAAGCAGGTGGTGCCGGCCAGGTCGTGAGCGAGGCGGTTGAAAGCGTCGTTCGCGGTTGGTATGGCTCGATGGAAGTGACCGGGCTCACGGATGCGTTCCTCGAGGTCTTTCAGGTTGCAACCGTCGAGGACCTACTCGAGGGGTTCTGTCGTCACGACATTGACCCTTCCGCCGATCACGCTCGCCTTGTTTTTGAGATGGCACGCAAGGGCGATGCTGTGGCACGCCGGGTGCTCACCTCCGTGGGCGAGGCGCACGGCCGCGACGTGTTGGGAGTTGCCAAACGAGTTGGGCTGCTCGACGGTGGCGAGCCATTTGATGTCGTGCGTGCTGGGAGTCTTCACCTTGATGGCGAAGGCGCATTCGATGACTCATTTCGTGCGACGCTGATCAACGTAGCCCCGCATGCTGTGATTCGTTCACTCGAATGGCCTCCGGTGGCCGGCGCGGCCCTGCTCGCGTTGGAGGCCGCCGGGAACGAAGTCGACGAGATTCGAGTGGGCTTGGGTCGCGAGGCTGCGTCGGCTCGATTTGAGTTGGTCGGTGGCTGATGACCGAATCCACGCCGTCGC
>JBBRTC010000078.1:0-8208 GCA_038244765.1 Candidatus Nanopelagicales bacterium
CGGGAGCTCGGCACGGGGGTTGTAATCTCTCCGATCGTAGTCAACGACAATCTCGTGGACCTCACGATCGGACCCGGCGCGTCAGTGGGTGCGACAGCCGCGATGCATGCGTCGCCGGGAACGGCGTACGCGCGATTCGTGAACGCTTTGAGGAGTACGGCCTCGACGCGCGATCATTCGCCGGACTGAAGGTTGCCGCTGTTGGTGAGCAAACCGCCGCCGCCTTGTTGTCCTTCGGTGTGAAGCCCGACCTCGTGCCGGTCAGCGACCAATCAAGCGCCGGACTTCTCGAGGAGTTCTCCGAGTACGACCCGGTCTTCGATCCGATCAATCGGGTCTTCTTGCCGCGCGCCGACATCGCGACCGAGAGTTTGGTCGCGGGCCTGACCGAATTGGGTTGGGAGGTCGACGACGTCACGGCCTACCGCACTGTGCGCGCAGCGCCGCCACCCGCCGCAACCCGCGAAGCGATCAAGACCGGTGGCTTCGACGCGGTGCTCTTCACCTCGTCGAGCACGGTACGCAACCTCGTAGGTATCGCGGGTAAACCGCACGCCAGCACCGTGGTCGCGTGCATCGGACCTCAGACAGCCAAGACAGCCGAGGAGCACGGACTTCGCGTCGACGTACTGTCCGAAACGCCTTCGGTGGCAGCGCTGACCGAGGCGCTGGCCGAGCATGGCGAGTCGCTGCGACTCGGTGCGGTTGAGTCCGGCGAAGCGAGTTGGCGACCGTCGCGACGTCGTGCAGCTGCGCGACGCAAGGTCACCTGAGCGAACGCGACTGCCGCGATGCCTTTCCCAGACGTGCGAACGCGCAGGTTGCGCTCCAGTGCGCCGATGCGTCGGTTGGTGTCCGATGTACGCCTCGATCCTGCTGATTTGGTTCTGCCGCTCTTCACCGTTGAAGGGTTGAGCGAGCCGAAACCAATCGCCAGCATGCCTGGCGTCGTCCAGCATTCACGCGATTCGTTGCGTAGAGCGGCAGCTGAGGCGGTCACAGCGGGTGTCGGTGGCGTGATGCTGTTCGGCGTACCGCGTGATCGCGACGAAGCGGGAAGTTCAGCCGACGATCCTGATGGTGTGCTGAACGTCGCGATCCGCGATGTGGTGGCCGAGGTCGGTGGCGACACCGTGGTGATGGCCGACCTGTGCCTCGACGAATTCACCGACCACGGACACTGCGGCGTCCTCGATGCTGATGGAACCGTCGACAACGATGCGACCCTGGTGCGTTACGCCGCTATGGCTCGAGCCCAAGCCGACGCAGGGGTTCACGTCGTCGGTGCGAGCGGCATGATGGACGGACAAGTCGGCGCGATCCGTCGAGCTCTCGACGAGTCAACGCAGCACAACGTCGCGATCTTGGCGTACTCAGCTAAGTACGCCTCCGCGTTCTATGGACCGTTTCGCGAGGCTATCGATTCAAGCCTGACGGGAAATCGCCTGACTTATCAGCAAGATCCCGGCGATCGAGGTGGCGCGCTACGCGGGGTTCGACTCGACCTCGATGAAGGCGCCGACATCGTGATCGTCAAGCCAGCCATGGGCTACCTCGACGTTGTGCGCGATTTAGCGAACGCGGTCGACGTCCCCGTGGGCGCGTACCAAGTCTCCGGCGAGTACGCGATGATCGAGGCGGCGGCGGAACGCGGATGGATCAACCGCGAGTCCGCCGTACTTGAATCGCTGACCTCGATTCGTCGGGCCGGCGCATCGATCGTGTTGACGTACTGGGCTAGCCATGCCGCGCGGTGGTTGCGGGACGGAAGCGCCGAGAGACTGCGCGGACATTGATGATCGACAAGAGCGACCATTTCGACAAGTCAACGCCGGCCTCAACCGCGCTATTCGACCGTGCACTCAAGGTCACCCCGGGCGGTGTCAATTCACCAGTGCGCGCCTTCGGTGCCGTCGGAGGCACACCGCGATTCATGGTGTCGGGTCACGGGCCATACATCACTGACGCCGACGGTATTGAGTACGTCGATCTCGTGGGGTCTTGGGGGCCGATGATTCTCGGTCACGCCCATCCCGCTGTAGTTGAAGCGGTGCAAACCGCTGTGCGACTTGGGTTTTCCTTTGGTACGCCGACGCCGGGTGAGGTCAACCTCGCCGAGGAGATTGTGTCCCGTGTCGATCCCATCGAGTCGGTGAGACTTGTGTCGTCGGGGACCGAAGCGACTATGTCGGCGATCCGGTTGGCGCGCGGCTTCACCAATCGCACCCTCGTGGTCAAGTTTGCTGGTTGCTATCACGGACACGTTGATTCCTTGCTGGCTTCTGCGGGGTCAGGTGTCGCGACGTTTGCCTTGCCAGACTCGCAAGGCGTGACCGCGGCGGCGGCGTCGGAAACGATTGTCGTTGCGTACAACGACATCGAGGCGGTTCGCAGGGTCTTTTCCGCACGCGGATCCGAGGTCGCTTGCGTGATCACCGAGGCAGCAGCTGCGAACATGGGCGTCGTCCCCCCGCTTCCCGGATTCAACGCGGCGTTGTCACAGCTCTGCCGCGAAAACGGTGCGCTGCTCATTGTCGATGAAGTGATGACCGGCTTCCGCGTTTCACGGGCGGGTTGGTACGGCGTCGAAGCCGCAGTCGAAGGTTGGGCGCCGGACCTGATCACGTTCGGCAAAGTCATGGGTGGCGGACTTCCGGCGGCGGCTTTCGGCGGTCGCGCCGACGTGATGTCTTATCTCGCACCTGCAGGGCCTGTGTACCAGGCGGGCACGCTGTCTGGGAACCCGATCGCGGCTGCGTGCGGTCTTGCCACGTTGCGCGCGTGCGACGACAACGTCTATCGCACTATCGACGCCACCGCCTCAACCATTGGTCTTGCAGCGTCGAAGGCCCTCGCCGACCAGGGCGTTGACCATCGCGTTCAATCGGCTGGAAACCTCTTCAGCGTCTTCTTCGTCGACACTGATGTGACCAACTACGACGCCGCTCGCACCCAGGACACCTCGCGTTATGCCGCGTTTTTCCACGAGATGTTGGCACGCGGCGTCTACCTGCCCCCCTCGGCGTACGAGGCTTGGTTCGTCTCGGCGGCCCACGACGAGGAAGCGGTCGCTCGAATCCTGCACGCGCTTCCGTACGCCGCCAAAGCTGCGGCCATGGAGGAGACGACGTGAGCAAATTCGAAGAGGGACGGTCAGCCTCGACGGGCGAACGGACTGTGGTTCACCTGTTGCGCCACGGCGAGGTGTTCAACCCGACTGGCGTTTTGTACGGCCGGTTGCCCGAGTTCCACCTGTCTGACTTGGGTCGCGCTATGGCTGAGCGGATAGCGGCAAGTCTGGTCGGGCGCGATGTCACCGTCGTGACGGCGTCACCGCTGGATCGAGCGCAAGAGACAGCCGCCCCGATAGCCGCGGCCCACGACCTGCCAATCGGAGTCGATGCCAACCTCATCGAAGCCGACAATGTATTCGAGGGACTGAGGGTCGGTGTCGGCGACGGTGTGCTGAAGCGTCCGCAGTATTGGCACCACTTACGCAACCCCTTCAAGCCGTCGTGGGGTGAGCCATATGTCGATGTAGCAGCTCGTATGCGCGTCGCGATCACGACCGCGCGCGATGGAGCCCGAGGTCATGAAGCCTTACTGGTTAGCCATCAATTGCCGATCTGGGTTGCGCGTCTCGATGCCGAGAAACATCGGTTCTTTCACGATCCTCGCCGCCGTCAGTGCAGCCTCGCGTCACTCACATCGCTGACGTACGCCGATGATCGATTGGTAGCGATTGTCTACTCCGAGCCGGCAGCGGATCTTGTCGCGAAAGCGAAAGACGTGACGGCGCGGGGCGCGTGAGCGTCGTCGTGATCGCGCGTCGGATCGCCGTACTCGCCCTCGCAGTCGTGGTGCTGGGGGGTTGCTCGAGTGCGGCAAGTGGGGGAACAGGCGACACTCGATATGTCGCTGGCGACGGTTCGACGATTCTGCTCGCGGCCGCAGAACGTTCATCCGCTCCAGATCTGGCCGGTACGACTTTGGAAGGCCAGCCGTGGTCGCTCGCGTCTTTTCGCGGCAAGATCGTCGTCCTGAATGTCTGGGCGTCGTGGTGTCCGCCGTGTCGCGCGGAAGCTGCAGACCTGCAAACGGTCTATGACGAGTACGCGGCTCGCGGTGTGACTTTCGTGGGATTGAACATTCGCGACAGCACCCCCAATGCGTTGGCCTTCACGCGCAAACTCGGTGTGACCTACCCGAGCCTGCGAGACGAAGATGGGCAACTCCAGCTCGCCTTTCGTACAACCCTTCCACCGCAAGCGATCCCGTCGACGCTCATCATTGATCAGGAAGGTCGCATCGCGGCACGTGCTCTCGCTCAGGTCGACAAGTCGCGCCTGCGTGGCCTGCTCGATCCGCTGCTCGTGAAAGCGACTCCATGACCATGGTGACGTCGGTGGCGATTGCTGACTCGGTCCTGGCGGATTCGGTCGGCACGATCTTGACCGGCTCCCTCGCGTTAGCGATACCGATTGCCTTCGCTGCTGGGATCGTGTCCTTCCTTTCGCCCTGCGTCCTACCACTTGTCCCCGGTTACTTGTCCTACGTCACCGGGCTGACCGGCGCTGAACTAGCTGACAAGGATCGCAAGCAGAGTCGCGTACTGCTCGGCAGCGCGTTGTTCGTCTTGGGCTTCTCCGTGGTTTTCGTGTCGTACGGATTGCTGTTCGGGAGCCTGGGATCAGTGCTGCTCGAACATCAACTTGTCATCCAGCGAGTTCTTGGTGTCTTCGTGATTGTGATGGGGCTCGTCTTTATGGGCCTCCTCCCCGGCTTGCAGCGCGAGTACCGGATTCATCGCGCACCGACGTACGGCATTTGGGGCGCTCCGTTGCTCGGGGCCCTATTCGGTTTGGGCTGGACACCGTGCATTGGGCCTGCGCTGGGGGCAGTGCAAACGCTCGCTTTCACCGAGGGGAGTGCCGCTCGCGGGGCACTACTGTCCCTCGTCTATTGCCTCGGCCTGGGTCTGCCCTTCATCTTGTTTGGGCTCGGATTCCGTTACGCCGCAGGCAGTCTCGGCTGGGTCCGTCGCAACTACGTGTGGATCATGCGGTTCGGCGGTGGCCTGCTCGTCGTCATGGGGATCCTGCTTGTGACCGGCGGTTGGGACCACCTGACCATCGCCATGCGCGGCTGGGTTTCTGGATTTGAGCCCTCGCTATGACCGACCCAACACCTCTCGCGTCACCGGTGAACGAAGCAAATATCGACGCTCCGGCGAACGCGGTGAGTTCGGCGAAAACGGTGACTCCGATGCAGCTGGGTTTTCTCGGGTGGTTGCGTTGGTTTTGGCGCCAACTCACTAGCATGCGGATTGCGCTGCTTTTGCTTCTTTTGCTGGCGCTTGCCTCGATTCCCGGTTCGATCCTTCCTCAGCGTGGCGCCGCGCCACTGAAGGTCAAGGAGTACCTCGCAACACACGAAACACTTGGTCCCATTCTCGATCGCTTCGGGCTTTTCGACGTGTTCGCGGCCCCATGGTTTGCCGCCGTCTATTTGCTGCTCTTCATTTCGCTCACTGGTTGCGTACTGCCTCGTTCACTTCAACACATGCGTACGGCGCGGGCGCGGCCACCTGCGGCGCCGCGGAATCTCAGCCGACTGCCGCTGCATCGGGCCTTCGAAACGGAACCCACCGAGCAGGCCAATTCGACCATCAGCGATGCCGAGTCGTACTTGAAGCGCAAGCGTTGGCGGGTTGACGTCGACCATGACGGGCACTGGGTCGCCGCCGAGAAGGGTCATCTTCGCGAAGTGGGAAACCTGCTGTTTCACATCGCGTTGCTCTGCCTCCTTGTCGCAGTGGGCGTGGGCAATCTGTTTGGCTTCAAGGGTCAAGTAATCGTGCGCGAAGGACATGGATTCTCGAATCAAGTGACGCAGTACGACACGTTTAGTGCCGGTCGCCTCGTTGACGCGAGCAGTTTGCCGCCGTTCTCTGTCCGCCTCGACGACTTCTCTGCGAGTTATGAAACCGAAGGAAGCCAGAAGGGCGCACCACGAGAATTCTCTGCAACCGCAACGGTTATCGACGAACCAGGCAGCAAACCACGCACCGAAGAGATTGAAGTCAACGCACCCTTGGTCACCAACGGGACGAAGGTCTTCCTGCTTGGTCACGGCTACGCACCGCATTTCGTGATTACCGACAAACGTGGCCAGGTCGTATTCGACGACTCCGTGGTCTTCTTGCCTCAGGACGGCAACTTCACCTCCACCGGGGTCATCAAGGCACCAGATTCGATTCCTCAACTCGGCTTTCAAGGCGTCTTCACGCCGACGGCTCCGGTGGATTCTTCGCAGGGTCCGCGATCGATATTTCCGGCCTCCGAAGATCCAGCGGTCTTCCTCGCGGGGTACAAGGGCGACCTCGGACTCGACACCGGCACAGCCCAGAGCGTGTATTCGCTGGACACGACAAACCTCACCCAAGTCGGACTCAAAGCCCTACGGCCCGGTGAGTCATGGGTGCTGCCCAATGGTCTTGGCACATTGAAGTTCACCGGCGTCATCGAGTACGGCTCGTTCGTTGTGGCGCGCGACCCCGGCAAAGAAGCTGCGCTCGTCGCCATGATGGCCGCGATCGGCGGGCTGGTGCTGTCGCTGTTTGTACGCCGACGCCGCATGTGGGTCCGAGTGAGCGCAACCGGCGATGGCCGTACCCTCGTCGAAGTTGCTGGTTTGGCGCGGGCGGAAGCCCCAGGTCTGGGTGTTGAAGTTGATGAGCTGGCCGAGCATTTGCAGATGGCAAGTGCTGCGTCGGTCCGCGTGCTGGTTGAGGAGTCAGGTGGGGATTCGGATGAAGAGTCCGTTGTTGGCCATGAGCCACCATCGAGCGGTGCGGACGCAGCCGAGCTAGATTTGTCTCAGTCGACGTGACAGCAGGAATGGGAGTGAACGTGTCTGGGAGTCAGACGCTGGTCCAATACAGCAATGCGTTGGTCTATGCCGCGATGATCGCGTACGCCGCCGCGATGGTTGCCTTCGCAGCGTCGTTTGCAGCGCGACGTGAACCCACGGCAGCGGCGGTGGAAGCCGAGGCGACGCAACGCTCGCAATCCGTTGGGGCCGTGGCAACAATCAGCCCACCGACTGTCCACGCGAAGACCGACCGCGTGTCGCAACCCGGCGATCGTGCCGCGAATATCGCCATGTCGCTGACGTGGTTGGCGACGCTGTCGCTGCTCGGGGGTGTCGTACTTCGTGGCGTGTGGGCGGGTCGCGCGCCGTGGGGCAACATGTACGAGTTTTCGATCACGGCGGCCCTGGCTGTCAGTGTGGTCTTCCTCACCATGTCGGTGCGTACCGATGTGCGGTGGTTGGGGCTCTTCATCGTCGCGCCGGTGCTACTCACTCTCGGGCTCGCGGTGACGGTGCTTTACAACGACACCGCGCAACTCGTCCCGGCACTCAAGTCGTACTGGCTGCTCATTCACGTCTCTGCGGCGGTGATTTCCGGCGGAGCTTTCACCGTAGGCGCGGCGTTCACGACGTTGTACTTGATCAAGTCGCGGGTTGAAGATCGAGAAGCGGCAGGCGTTGACCCCGGGCGTTGGAGTGGGGTCGCGCAACGCGTACCGAGTGCCACTCGCCTGGACACGTTGGCGTATCGGACGTTCGTTTTCGTCTTCCCGCTGTGGACTTTCGCCGTCGTCGCCGGAGCCATCTGGGCGGAGAACGCGTGGGGTCGATACTGGGGCTGGGACCCGAAAGAGACCTGGGCCTTCATCACCTGGGTGGTCTTCGCGGGATACCTCCACGCGAGGGCGACGGCGGGCTGGAGCGGTCGCCGGGCGGCGATCATCGCGCTGGTGGGGTTCGGGTGTTTCCTCTTTAACTACTTCGGAGTCAACATCTGGATCACCGGCCTGCACTCGTACGCCGGTCGCTGACCTCTACTTCCCCCGCGGTTCCCGGATGAATGTGCAGATCGTCCAACGTTGGGGACCAATGTGACATTCATGCCGGGAAGACGGGGTGGGGAGGTGCGACTGCGGTCTGCGGTCGACCGGGCTTGCCTCGTTGAGGCGGGTTACTTGGTGGACCGGCGGCCGTTGGCCTTGGCCCAATCCTGCTCAAGGTTGCGAACCACGATCCGAGCAATCTCGAGGGTAATCACGGTAGTTCCTTCTTTCACTTGCATCTAGGTGTTTCAAGGCCTTCGATTGGAAGGCTATGTTCTTCTAACACCTACGA
>JBBRTC010000079.1:0-7971 GCA_038244765.1 Candidatus Nanopelagicales bacterium
CCGAAGCAGCCAACTCGTCGACGTAGCGACTTGAGAGTTCAAACACACCGGAGAGTTTGCTCATCAGAATCTCATCACTCTAGGTTTCCTTCGATCAGTCTCACTCGACTTCCTTCATGTGTCTGACTTGGTCTTGACTGCCTTCTTCGCACGCGTGCGCGGTGGCGTACGCCACGACGTCTTCTCTACCTGGGCCATCTCAAGAAGTTCCGACGCGTGCGCTAGTGCGGTGTCACTGGTTTCCAACCCGGCCAACATTCGGGCTAGTTCACGGGTCCGTTCATCGTCTTTCAGGTTCGTCACACTGCTCCGAGTGACTCGACCATCGTGGTCCTTGGTCACACGAATGTGCTGATCGCCAAATGCAGCAACCTGCGGAAGATGGGTCACGACCAGGACTTGGGTAGAACGCGCGAGTCGCGCCAAGCGCCGCCCGACCTCGACAGCGGCGCGCCCCCCAACTCCGGCGTCCACTTCGTCAAACACCATGGTGGCAACAGGATCAGCGCCAGCCAACACCACTTCAATGGCGAGCATTACTCGTGACCTTTCGCCCCCAGATGCACTGCGGGCGACACCCACCGGCTCCGCTCCGACGTGGGCCGCGAGCAGAAATTCAACTTCATCAACGCCATCTGGACCGAAGTCAGCGACTTCGACGGATGGACCTGTGCGTACAACGGCGGAAAAAGCGGCGTCCGGCATCGATAGGGCTTTGATCTCTTGGAGGACGGCTGACTCGAAGACCTCGGCTGCTCTACAACGTGCCCCGCTCAACTCGTCAGCCAAAGAATGAAGCGTCTGGAGGAGCGTCTTTCGCTTCGCTGCGAGTTCGTCGAGATCGGCTCCCGCGGCTTCGAGCCGCTCAAGTCGTTTCGCTGCGTCTTCTCGCCATTCGATCACTTCGTCGACCGTCGCGCCGTACTTGCGCGTCAGCCGAGTCAGGTCAGCGCGACGTTGCTGCAGAGAATCCAGTCGAGCCGGATCAGCATCGATGGAATCGGCATAGGTCGCGAGTTGCGCCGACACGTCGGCCAGTACAGCGACGGCCTCGCCGAGTTGAGTCGCCAAGGCGACCAGCGCCGTGTCGTGTTGCTGCACAGATTCCAGTAGCCGGCGAGCGGAGACGATCAGTGCCACGGCATCAGCTGCGTCGTCAGCGTCATCTCCGTGCAGCACATCGTGAGCCTGGGACGTCGACTCTCTCAGTGATTCTGAATGGGCTAGCCGCTCAATCTCCGAACCGATGGCGTGGTCCTCGCCGACGCAGGGTGCAGCGGCGTCCACCTCCTCGATTCCGAACCGCAGCACGTCGAGTTCCTGAAGACGTTGTCGTTCGAAACTTTCGTCGCGGTTGAGAGCCACTTCGACGTCGCGCAACGCCACATAGGACTGTCGATACTTCGCGAGCGGCGCGCGGACCTGCTCGCCGGCATAGGAATCGAGAAGTGCTCGTTGGTGGCGTGGACTCATGAGCCGCTGTTGATCGTCTTGACCATGCACCGCGAATAGTGACTCGCCCACGTCGGCAAGAACCCCGGCCGGGACGGATCGCCCTCCTAGGTATGCCTTCGATCCCCCCTGCGCCGACAACGAACGCGCGATGATGAGCCTCGGGACCTTTGCGGCGTCGACTTCAACATCGCCCCCCGCGTCCTCGACGCGGGACAACACTCGGTCGACCAGTTCGGCCGGACCGGTCACTGTGACATGCCCTTCGACAATCGCCTTGTCGGCGCCGCTTCGAACGGTCGAACTGTCCGCGCGTCCACCCCAGAGCAGCGCGAGACCGGTCAGAACCATCGTCTTGCCCGCGCCCGTTTCTCCAGTCACGACGGTGAGGCCGGGACCGAACTCCAGGGTCGCCTCGTCGATGACGCCGAGTTCGCGCAAATGCAACTCTTCGATCACGGAGTCGGACCTGACCGGCTAGACCCACGCCACCCGGAGACGGGAAGTTCGAATTTCGCCACCAAACGATCAGTGAAAGGTCCGGGGTGTAGGCGTGCGAGACGAACTGGATCGGCATGGCGCCGTACCTCCACGCGCGCTCCGGCCGCAAGTTCGGTCGTACGTCGACCGTCACACCACAACACGCCTCGATGAGTCCTCGGCTGCAATTCCACGGCGAGCACCGAGGTCGGCGATACGACGAGTGGGCGCGCAAACAGCGCGTGTGCGCTGATCGGGACGAGAAGCAACGCTTCGACTTCCGGCCAGACGACCGGTCCCCCAGCACTAAACGCGTACGCCGTCGATCCGGTCGGAGTCGCGCAGACAACGCCGTCACAACCCCACTGAGACAGAGGTCGACCGTCCACCTCAACGATGACCTCGAGCATCCGCTCGCGTTCGACCTTCTCCACGCTCGCGTCGTTGAGTGCCCAATCACGTGACACCTCGACCCCACCCACACTGACGCGCACGTCGAGGGCGAGCCGATCTTCCACGGAGTAACTGCGGGTCTTGATCGCCTCGACCACATTGGCGAGTCCGTCTCGTTCGGCCTCGGCGAGAAAGCCGACGTGCCCGAGATTAACGCCCAACAGCGGGGTCCCGTGGGGCCGAGCGAGTTCCGCGCCACGCAAGATTGTTCCGTCGCCTCCGAAGACCACCACGAGTTCGCACCCCGCAGCGGCGTCAGAGTCCGCCGCGACGATGTCGATCGCCGCACCGTGAGGACTCGCGACGATGTCGTCATCAAACGCGCGTTCGTCGACCAATTCGGCGGCTTCGTCTTGTCCGACTCGAACGTGAACGCCCGCCGCAGCGAGGTTGGCACAGAACGTCCGCGCGAGATCACGCGCCTCCACCCGACCACCGTGGACGACGACCAGAACCGAGCGCCGCGAATCAGGCGAGTCTGGTTGTGAGGTGTCGACCGATAACATTGGGGCCCCTCCGCGATCGCGGGTGCGATGCGCTCATCGTCTGGCGGTAGCGCATCGGCGCGCAACCACAGGAAGTACTCCACGTTTCCACTCGGTCCAGGCAGCGGACTCGCCGCGACTCCGGCCATCCCTAATCCCAGCCGGTGTCCGGCATCGGCGATCTTACGGACAGCCGCGGTACGCAGGTCGGGGTCGCGAACGACCCCACCCGGCCCGAGCTTGTCCCGGCCCACTTCGAATTGCGGTTTGACCATCACTAAGTAGTCGGCGCCGATTGACGACACGACCACGAGGGGCGCAAGCGCCAGTGATAACGAGATAAAAGAAAGGTCGGCGGTCACGAGATCCGGGGCGTAGGGCAATTGCTCGGCCGTCAATTCGCGAACATTCACTCGCTCAAGCACGGTAACTCGCTCGTCTTGGCGAAGGTTCCACGCAAGTTGTCCGTAGCCCACGTCAACCGCACACACGTGCGCCGCACCGCGCCGAAGGAGGACTTGGGTGAACCCCCCGGTTGATGCGCCCGCGTCGAGGGCACGCGTCCCTCTTACCTCGAGCCCCATCGGTACGAATTGGTCAAGTGCCCCGATCAATTTGTGTGCGCCACGCGACACGTACCTATCGGGTTGCGCGTTCTCGGCGACGACAAGCGATGCGGTCTGATCGACTTGAGTCGCGGACTTTGTCGCGACGACTCCGTTGACAACGACAAGCCCCGACTCAATGATCTCGCGCGCGGTCTCGCGGCTGCGAGACAGGCCGCGATGAACGAGTTCAGCGTCCAGGCGTCGTCGCGCCACCATCTCAACCGCTGCGTGGCGTGGCGGGATCACCCAAGTCTGCGAGCGCGTCGTGTAACCGGGAGTGAATGTCCTCGTAGACGGCGACGTGATCCACTGTCGGAAGGTCTCGCAATTCGGCGAGACGCGCTACGGCGTCGTCCACGCGTGGATCCGCGGTAGCCAACGGGTCCTCGACTTCCTCGACCTCGACCGACTCGACTTCCTCGACCTCGACGAAAACCTCGTGAGTTGAATCATCAGTCATGAGGTGACCTCTGTCGCGGGGTCGACCACCAGAGGTCTCGGATTCTCGACTCTGGCGGGCTCGACCGGCTCAATCGGCTTCGCTGCGTTCAGCGGCTTCTCTGTTTGAACGAATGGTTGCACGACCGGCTTCTCCACCGGCTTCTGCGCGACCGGCTTCTCCACCGGCTTCTCCACCGGCTTCTTCGCTGCCTTTTTGACGGACTTCTTCGCGACCTTCTTCGCCGTCTTCTTGGCAGCCTTCTTGGCTGCCGGTGCCGCCTCGGCTAATTGATCCTCAAGCCGCGCTACGTGAGCGCGTACGGCAGCGAGCTCCTCTTCGCGTACGAAACCCAGCCGACCGACGGCCCGGTCCACTTCGGTGCGAATGAGACCCATCAACAATTCCCGATTTGCTTTGCTGGTCGCAACGAGTTCGTCAGCGAGGTCTTGAACCCGCGCCGCGGAACCTTCGGGAATCAGCCCCTCGGGAACGAGCGCCTCGAGATCAGGGCTGCGCGAGAGCAGCGATGCCGCCACATCGCGTGCCCTGCGGGCTGTCACTTCGGTCAGTCCACTGACCAGTTGGAGGTACCCCCGCCAGTCTTCAAGCATGTGTACTCCCGCAGATCGGCCCTCGGGCACCGGAGGTGGTACCGCCCTGCTCACGTTACCTCTCCCGCGATCGGGCTTGCGCTAGCGTCGGTAATGTGGCGACCGTAGATCAATGCCGAGCGGCCGTCGTGGAGTTGAATGCGCGCCTCGACGATCTAGATGAGCAAATGCGCGAGACCCATATCGTCGATCGGTCCATCGAACTTGTCCTCACCGACCTGGATCGAGCTCTGCGCGGCAATCTCCACAACGGCCAGCTCATCAATCTCAGCGAGTTGGAGGTTGGAGTTCTGCCCAAGACCGACCTCCGGTTGTCGATGAGCAGCGATGACTTCCTCGCCTTGATCGACGGGTCACTGGGATTTCCCGGCGCGTGGGCGAGCGGGAGAATCCGCCTGGACGCCTCAATCTCGGACCTATGGCGCCTTCGGAAATTGCTTTAGTCATTCTCGGGCTCCAAGAACTCAAGCCGATTTCGCTACTCCGATTGCCTACCCGTGCGGTCCGCCACGACTCGAGTGACCTTCGTCGCGGCAACCTCGTACCGACTGGCCACCGAACCCGCCGCTCGGAAGAAGCGCCGCCGCAAGGCCCCATGAACCGTCACGACGTCGCCAGCAGTACGGCGCTCCAATGATTTGCGGACTCCGGCCGCACTCGCGATGCAGTCGATCGTGTCGACGGTCGCTCCACCGTCCCGGATGGCACCGCGACGTGGAACCACTATTCGGAAACTGCTCAACACATCACCGCTGGGCAACGTGATTTCGTTGATCTCACCTGCGAGTCGACCCACCAAGGTCACTGTGTTGGTTCCTAACCCATCCATCTCGGTGGCCTTCCCCGTCTTGCTGCTTCCCGCGCGAGCCATGATCTACCCCTTCGTCGTGGATCAATCCCGGTAGCCAGATTCGCTACCACGTACGACACACGGCCCCCACATCACAACCATCGGTGGACGAGGGGGGTCAAGATGTCCTTGTGGAAACCCAGAAGCTTCCGTCAAACATCGTGGACTTGGGCGACGATGTCTTCGCAATTGATACCCAGATGGGCGGATACGCGGGGATCACCGCTGCCTACCTCATTCGCGGATCGCGACCCGTTCTTGTCGAAACTGGAACTGCCCGCAGCGCGGAGATAGTCCGAGAAAGCCTGTCGCACTTAGGAATCGGCCCGGACGATCTCGCCACGATCGTCGTGACCCACATTCACTTGGATCACGCGGGAGGCGTGGGCGACATTGCCGCGGCGTTCCCGCGCGCGCAGGTTGCGGTCCACACTCGAGGGGCTCGACACCTGATAGATCCAGGAAGATTGGTACGCAGCGCCCGAATGGTCTTCGGCGACACCATGGACTCACTCTTCGGCGTACTTCTTCCGACCGAAGCGGCGCGAGTGACAGCGATCGACGATGGCGACACGATCGATCTCGGAGACGGACGGCGACTGGACGTGACGTACGCCCCCGGTCACGCCAATCACCACGTCGCGCTGATGGATTCCAAGTCCGGGGATCTCTACACAGGCGATGCGGCCGGCGTCTACGTCCCGGAGACCGCAGACGTTCGACCTGCGACACCCCCGCCCGATTTCGATCTGGACCTCACTCTGAATTCACTCGCCGGGATTCGCGCTCGAATGCCCCAGCGTTTGCTGTTCAGCCACTTCGGCCCGGTGACTGACGTCGACACCACTCTGGAGAGGTCCGAGGCTGAACTACGTCGATGGGTGGAGCGGGTGAAATCCATCTATTCACCGGGACTTGACCTCGACCACGCGGTTGCGCTCGTGCGCGAAAATGCCCGAAACACCTATCCCAACGAGTTGAGCGGTCCGGTCAACGGGCATTCCGGATCGGGCGCCGATCGGAGCGCACTGGACACTAAGTTTGAAGTGCTCTCCTCCACCGCGGCGAACGTGTCCGGCGTCATGCATTGGATGGAATCGACGACCGCGAGTTAGCTCGCGGGTTGGTCGTCCTCGGGTTGGTCGTCCTCAGGTTGGTCATCGCCGAGATCGACAAACACAATCCCGTCAATCTCCGCTACACGATCGTGTGCGTCGGTGATGTTGTCGGCATCCAATGCGGCCGCACGCGCGAACCATTCTCGCGCCTCCTCGGAACGACCGGCCTTGAGCAGCGCATCTGCATAGGCGTACTTCAATCGAATTGACCAATCGGCGGAATCGGTCGAATTCAGCTCGGCGCACTGCAAGGTGACGACAGCTGCTTCAAACTGCCCCAGGTCAGCCCTCGCTCCAGACGCGACGATGCGCATCTCGACGCGACCCGCGGCATCCAATTTCCCCGCCTCGGGCGCTCCCGCCATTTCCAAAGCCTTCTTGGGTCGCCCCAACCCGCGCTCACAGTCAGCCATCACCGGCCAATGTTCAACGCCGCCGGACATCCGACGCGCGGCGCGAAGTTCTTGTAGGGCCTCCGCATACAGGCCGTTGTGGTACGCCGCAATGCCTGAGGCCTCCCGCACCACCCCCAGGCGGCCCGCCATCCGTGACGCGGCCTGAGCGTGTGCCCAGGCCAGCTCAGGGTCATCGTCGAGGAGTTGTCCCACCATCACCAGATGGCGGGCAACCTTCACGGCCAAGTCATCAGGGAGCGAGCGCAAATCGTTGCGCGCATGGCGATCCAATTCGTCCCCGGTAACCTCATCGGTTATCTGCGGATCGCGACCTCCACGATCCGCTGCCCTCGGCGGTCGAGGCTCACGAGGCTCACGAGGACCTCCCGCACGGGGACTTCCCTGACGAGAACCTCCCGTGCGAGGACTTGGCTGGCGCGGGCTTCCCTGACGAGGACTTCCCTGACGAGAATCCCCTTTCGGCTTTCCCCGCGATCCTGATTGCTCGGCCATCACGAACTCCTGAGTCGAAATGAGAAAGGGCCACCCCAAACGGGGTGGCCCTTTCTGCAAAGAATGTCCGGCGGCGTCCTACTCTCCCACGCAGTCTCCCGCGCAGTACCATCGGCTCTGAAGGGCTTAGCTTCCGGGTTCGGAATGTAACCGGGCGTTTCCCCTTCGACATGGCCGCCGAAACTCTATTGAGATATATAGCCGATTCCCGACCGTATCTCGGGAACCGCACAGTGGACGCGATGCATTAAGTCTCTTCTCACATAAGTGAGTAAGTGGACAAGTCCTCGGCCTATTAGTACCGGTCAGCTCCGCACCTTACGGTGCTTCCACGTCCGGCCTATCAACCCAGTCGTCTAGCTGGGGGCCTTACCAGGTCAACCCTGTGGGAGTTCTCATCTTGAAGCGAGCTTCCCGCTTAGATGCTTTCAGCGGTTATCCCTTCCCAACGTAGCTAACCAGCCATGCTCTTGGCAGAACAACTGGCACACCAGAGGTTAGTCCGTCCCGGTCCTCTCGTACTAAGGACAGCTCTTCTCAAGACTCCTACGCGCGCAGCGGATA
>JBBRTC010000080.1:0-7828 GCA_038244765.1 Candidatus Nanopelagicales bacterium
CAACGCGATGTCACCAGAGTCATCACGATCGAATCGGGCGCCGAGGTCGATGAGTTCGCGCACGGCGGCCGGTCCTTCGTTGACCAAGATGCGAACGGCTTCCGGGTCGCATAACCCAGCGCCAGCGACCAACGTGTCTCGCATGTGCCCATCGGGCGAATCATCTGGATCCAGGGCGGCCGCGATCCCACCCTGGGCCCATCGCGTTGATCCTTCATTGACTTGGGCTTTGGTGACGATAAGAACTCGCAGGCCGGCTTCGCGCGCGTGCAATGCGACGGTGAGCCCCGCGACTCCACTTCCAACAACAACAACGTCGGCTGTGACGCTCCAACCAGACGATGGCGCGACCAGGGCGCTCGGCAATCGCACCGAACTCGTGACACCGACTGGCGTCGCGCTAGCGAGATTCATTGATCTCCTCCCGTGGGCCACGATCCCGCGGACGCGATGTCGATGTGAGCGTTATCAAGCAATCGAGTGTGACCGACCCGCACCGCAACGACGAGTCGAGCAGGACCGGGACCAGCCAACGGGCGCAGCTCCGGATCGGTGATCTCGACGTACTCCACGCTCAGCCCAGACTGCGCAGTCAAATAGTCGAGGGCGGCTCCACGGATCGCCTCGGCACCCACCGACGTCGATGCCGCCTCGGCTGCCAACGCGAGCGCAGTGGGGATCGCCTTGGCGACCAATCGTTCCTCGTCACTCAGATAGGCGTTGCGGCTGGAGAGCGCGACACCATCACCGGCCCGCGCAATAGGTAGGCCGAGGACCTCAACCTCCACATCCAGATCCCGAACCATCCGGCGTACCAACACCAGTTGCTGAAAATCCTTCTCGCCAAAACACGTCACGTCGGCACAGGTGAGGTTGAGCAGTTTGAGCACCACCGTCAGTACGCCGGTGAAATGGCCAGGTCGCGCGGCACCTTCCAATATCTCGCCGAGTTCACCGGGATCGACGGTCACGCCCACTTCGCCATCGGGATACACCTCGTTGACCGAGGGAGCGAAGACAACATCGACGTCTTCACGTCGGCAGGTCTCAACATCGCTGTCAAAGGAACTCGGATAGCGGCTGAGATCCTCATCCGGGCCGAACTGCAACGGATTGACGAAGATCGTGACCACGACGCGACCCGATGCGCCCACGCGTTGGCGAGCCGCTCGAATCAGGGCTGCGTGTCCATCGTGAAGGGCGCCCATGGTTAGTACGGCGGCCGTCTTGCCTCCACTGGGCCTGGACATCACCTCGGCGATATCGGCGCGCGTGCGCGCCAGGATCGGCTCGGTCATTGCGAATCCTTGGTGTTGCGCACGAGGACGTCGAGGAGTCGAACCGCAGCATCGGCACGCAGCGAACCTGTCGCAAGCGCGCGATCCGCAGTAGCCCTGGCGAGTTCTACGTAGGTCCGCGCGGTTTCAGGCGACACCTCCTCGATGCTGCGCACGTGCGCGGCAACCGTGTCTGCGTCACCGCGAACGACCGGACCGGTCAGAGCCTGATCGCGAAGACGCAACGCGTTGTCGAGGGTCGCCAGAAGCAGCGGACCGATCAGGCGCGCTGGATCTTGGACCCCCGTCGAGTCCAGTAGTTCCAGAGACTGCGATACCAGTGTCACCAAGTGATTGCTGCCATGTGCTAGCGCTGCGTGGTAGAGCGCCCGATTGTCTTCGGCCACCCACACCGGCTCACCGCCCATCTCTACGACCAGGGCTTCGGCTATCGGACGAAGTACGAGCGGAGCAGTCACACCGAAAGGGCAGCCGGATAACCGGTCCAGATCAACACTCGTACCGGTAAAGGTCATCACCGGATGAAGCGCCAGGGGCAAAGCGCCCGCTTCAGTGGCCCGGGCAAGCACGTCGACGCCATGACGACCCGACGCATGTGCGAATAGTTGGCCGGGGCGGATGTGACCTGTGTCCACCAAACCCGCAACAACCTCAGCAAGAACATCGTCAGGAACGGTCATCAGGATGAGGTCAGCGGAGTCGACGACGTCGGGCAGCGGAAGCAGCGGGGTCTCAGGCAAGAGGGCCTCGGCACGAAGGCGGGAGAGGTCCGACACGGCGTACGCCGCGACAACGCGATGCCCCGCCCGATGCAACGCGGCACCGAGCACCGAACCTGCCCGGCCGGTACCCACGACGCCGACGCGGAATCGAGGCGGTGGCGCGAGGTCATCGCCGAGGTAGTCCACGATCGGTCAGCGTAGCCAGCGCGCCGGGGGCGCCGCACCGCGCGCAAGTCGGGCCCGATCAGATTGCGCCTCAGCTAAGTCGCGGGCGTCGTTGGCATCCCGACAATGTCCGGTGATGCGTACCGGCCCCGGGGTGGAATCGACGTGCACGGAGGCGAGACCCAAAACCCGCTGATAGGGACCTTGGGTCACACGCAACGATTGGGTCCGGGCGTGGGGCACCAGACACGTCCGGCGTTCAAGCCAGCCACCGCGTACAGCAAAAACCGAGTCGTTGACCGCCACTGCGAGGCAGCGCCATTGCCACGGCGATCGCCACCGTGCTCGCCGCGGCGCTGATTGCCACTGCAACGCCTGCAGATTCACGCCGGGAAGGATCCGTGACACCAAAGCGATCGCAACCGGCCATGGCGCGACCGGCAAGAGAACGCTTTCGGTGTATGCCCGGTCCCCCGAGCCCTGATCGCTGCCCTGGACACCAGCCACATTGATCTTCACCCGTACCCAACCACGGCGGCGCCACAACAATGGTTCGTAAAATCCGACCGCTTGTACGCGACCTGGTGGAACCGTCTGCGCCGCGGTCTGCAAGAGCCCATGGCGCAGGCGCAACCCGTCCGGAGACTCCGCGAGTGTGAATCCGAAGAACTTAGAGAACTCCGAAAAGACGATGAAGATCGGCGCCCCGCCGGCGACCAGGAGCAAGGTGAGACCCGCCGGTCCGCTGCTCAAAACCGTGACGACGACGAGCAGGATCGTCACCACGAGAAAGAACCACACGTGAGCCTGGAGCGCGAGCGATAGCACGAGGTCGCCAGCGGGAACGTGGACGAGTACGTTTTCGGGCGCTTCCCCGGCATCGTGTCGAACTCCGGCGGCGCGCGCCAGAATTTCGCTCCGCAGCGCCGTCGCCTCGCCGACCGTCAGGAACTGAAGCGTTGCTTTCGACGTGGATCCAGCAACTTCGATACGCACCTCGGCCATTCCAACGAGTCGAGCCGCGAGCGGTTGGACAACATCGATGGCTTGGAGTCGGGAGAGTTGAATGCGCCGCTCGTGGCGCTGTAGGACGCCGGAATCAATGCGTAGGTCACCAGCCGAGTCAAAGAAGTAGCTCAATCGTTTCCACGCGATGTATTGCAGTCCGGTGATGGGGGCGATGAGGACGACCGCAACAACGAGCACCCCAGCAAGAAATCGAGCATCACCTGTCTTCGCAAACGAGTTGGCCGTACTAAATCCGATCAGCAAGACGATGGGGATGATGCGCAGCCCGTGGATCAAGGGAGTCAGCGGGTGCACGCGTCGACGACCCTCGACGTCCGCCAGGTGCCGTCCCACATATTCCGACGGCACCATTGGAGTCATCAATCCGTGGCCGTGGCCTTCCCCCTCGGGGTTTGCGATCGGCCCGCCTGGGTCTTGTTCGCTCACAGTCCGGCGGTCCGCTCTTCGCCGCGTGCGGCGAGACGATCGCGCAGCGCGGCCGCGTCTTGGGGAAGCAGTCCGGGGATGGTGGCATCTGTTGTGGCCGCCGCGGTATGCAATTGAACGGTGGCCACACCGAACTTTCGATCAACCGGGCCAGACACGACATCCACGAGTTGCATCCGGCCGTACGGAACGATCACCAGTCGACGAAACATGATCCCGCTCGTCACAAGCAAGTCGTCTGCACGTTCGGCGTACCCGAACGAACGAACGCGGCGCCCGATCAACCACCAGGCCCAGACACCGACGACGATCGTGGCACCAAGCAAAGTCAGTGGGATCCACCGCGGGATATCCACGGCGGCCAACACAACAATCGCGATCAGGAACGGCGCCATCGCGAGCACAAGACTCACCCGACGGGCCGACGCCATTCTGGGCGAGACAGGAGTCCAGTGCTCGTCGGGAGGCCGAAACACACGTTGGGTCATTGAGGACTTGGTCATGTGCCTCACGGTAGTCGTGCGACGATGCTGACGTGGTGGTCGTACGCCCTGTCGGGGAACTCCGGATCGGGAGCATGCACCGCGGAGTGGAGAAACTGCTCGAGACGCGCGACTATCGCCAAGGGTTAGCGCTGGCAAACCTGCATTCGTGGGAGTCGTCCTTTCATGGCGAATTGGGTTATGCGCTCGCGATCGAACGAATGCTCGGACTGCAGATCCCGCCACGCGCGGTGTGGATGCGCACATTGTTGGCCGAGTTATCCAGAATTGCCCATCACGCCACATTTCTCGGGGCGCATTCGCTCACCGAGCAGGTACGTCGCCTCATGGAGATGTACTCCGGGAACCGACTCCACCCGATGGTTGTGCGCGTGGGTGGACTCCGAGTCGACGCACCTGCAGATTGGTTAGATGCTGTTGCACATTTCGCTGCTCAGTGCGAACTTGCATCGCCGCAGTTGCTCCCGGCTGGCCCGTCGATTGGAGTCCTCGCGCACAGCGAGGCTCGAGCTGGTGGGGCCTCGGGTCCGGTCGGTCGAGCCAGTGGAGTTGATATCGATCTGCGCCGCGATGCGGCGTACCTCGCTTATCCAGCACTGATTGACGAGGGGGTATTGCGAGTTGTCGCTCGATCAGTGGGCGACACGCACGCTCGTCGCGAAAACCTGTTCGACGAGATTGTGGTTTCACTGGACTTAGTTCAGGCGTGCGTCTCGCGGCTGTCACATGAGGTGACGGGACCAGTGAGCGTCAAACTTCCCAAGGTGCTCCGACTGCCAGAAGGCCAGACGTACGTCGCACACGAATCACCAGCAGGAATTGCCGGCTATTTCATTGCGTCCCGGGCCGGCCGGGCGCCTTGGAGGGTAAAACTTCGTACTCCGTCGTTCGCCCATGCATGGATCGCGACTCACTTGGTCCAACATTCGTCTGCCGATGAAACCGCTGCCATCGTTGCATCGATGTGCCTCGTCGCTGGCGATATTGACCGCTAACCCGTCTCCTTGGAGTCATCGTCTGATTCAGGCAGGCGGCAGGTACGTTCCAGCCAGAGGGCGATCCCCGCGAGCGCAACAGCCAACGCGACGCAGATGACCGCCGCGACACCTCGTTGTCGTGCCAACGGATTTTCCGACAGCGACAGAAGCTGAATCGCGACTCCGGCATAGAAACCAGCAACAAGTGCACCAGTGCGCGATGCGGCAAGTGCCAGTGCCGCAGTCCTCGCCGCCAACAGGGAAGGCATGGGCTTGGTTCCGGGCCGTCGTGCGAGGCGTCTTCGCGTACCAACAGTCCAGAAGGACATCCCAATGACGAGCAGAAGTAGCGCCGCTGGGGCCGTCCAGGGCACCGGAATCAGCGCCCCACCCACTCCGTCCAAGACGAGAGACAAACCCCAGCCGAAGGCCGCCCCCATGATGGCCAATGCTGCGAGCAGTCTGATCGACGTCGGCTTCACGACAACTCCAAGACGGGCGAAATTGGGCTGACCCCGGCGGCGTCGACGTCAGCCAAGAGATCTGCGACGCGACCTCTACTCGGAATTTCGGCGGCCGCATCTACGTCGTTCCAGGGGACGAGCACGAACGCCCGCTCGGCCGCACGAGGATGCGGCAGAGTCAACGTCGTGGAACTCGACACTTCATCCCCAAGTGCAATGAGGTCGATGTCGAGGGCCCGAGGACCCCAGCGCTCGCGGCGTACGCGCCCACGCGCGTCTTCAATTGTGTGCGCCAACTCCAACACGTCGATGCCGTCCATCTCAGTCTCAAAGAACACGACGGCGTTGAGATAGCGCCCTTGCTCGGGGCCACCGATCGGATCAGTTTCGTAAACCGGCGAAGCAACCAAAGCCCGCACTCGCGCGTCGGCGAGTAGGGCGTCGACGGCGAACTGTAGTGATGCGAATCGGTCATCGAGGTTGCTGCCTAGCGAAAGGACGGCGGTACGGCTTGCCCGCTCGGTCATCGCGACCGCTCGATCGTGACAACCACATCGTCAAACGTGACATCGATCGGCGCGCTGGGTTTGTGCACCACGACGCGTACGCCTCGCACACGATCAAACGCGAGACAACAGTCGGCGATTCGCTGGGCGAGTGTCTCGATCAGGTCGACCGCATCGCCGCTGATGATGTTGGCGACGCTGGATGCCACATCGGCGTAGTTGATGGTGTTTGCAAGATCATCCGACTGAGCCGCATCGCGGGTGTCGGACACAAGCGACACGTCCACCACGAAGAATTGACCATTCTCGCGCTCTGACGGCAGTACGCCATGGTGGCCAAAGGCCTTGATTCCACGGACATCTATCCGATCCTCGGCAATCCATTCCGTCACGATTCATCACCAGCATTCGAATGTCCCGACCATGCGTTCGCGACGCGAACAGCGTCGAGACTTCCCCGTACATCGTGTACGCGCACGCACCAGGCACCCGCGGCAGCGGCGAGCGCAGATAGGGCCGTCGTCGCTTCGTCGCGGTCGGCCAACGGGCGAGGCTCGCCTGGCTCATTGGCGAGCAGTTCACCGAGGAAGCGCTTTCGAGACGCGCCGATGATGATCGGGTAACCAGTCTCGATGAAGGATTCGAGGTGCCGCAGCAAAGCCCAGTTATGACTTGATGTCTTCGCGAAGCCCAGGCCCGGATCAAGGATGATTCGATTCAGATCGATACCCGCCTTCTCACACGCGCTCACTCGATCTTGCAATTCCGCGCTCACATCAGCAACCACATCGTCGTACGTTGCGAGTCGATCCATGTCGTGTGAATGTCCACGCCAATGCATGACGATGTAAGGAACCCTGGTACCGGCGATGAAGTCGAGCATGTCCGGCGAAGAAAGACCTCCACTCACGTCGTTGACGAGAATTGCGCCAGCCGCCAACGCAACATCGGCAACCTCAGGGCGCATCGTGTCAATACTGATCGCCACGCCCTCATTCGCGAGTCCGCGTACGACCGGCTCGATTCGAGAAATCTCCTCGCGAACTGTGATTCGCTGCGCACCGGGACGCGTTGATTCCCCGCCAACGTCCACCACGTCGGCTCCTCCGCCCCACATCCGCAAGCCGTGCGCGATCGCAGCTTCGGGGTCGAGAAAACGACCGCCATCCGAAAAGGAATCCGGGGTGACGTTCAGAACACCCATGACCAGCGTGCGCCGTGCCGCGGTACGCGCTAGCGCGTCGGGGAGGCCGCTGACGATGTTCACGACGGGGGTCAACTCAGGATGAGGGACATGGCTTCGGCCCGGGTAGCTGCGTCACGCAGTTGACCGCGCACGGCGCTAGTCACCGTCTTTGCTCCGGGCTTGCGAATCCCACGCATCGACATACACAGGTGTTCGCACTCGACGACAACAATCGCGCCCCGCGGTTCGAGGATGCGAACCATGGCGTCGGCGATCTGACTCGTCAACCGTTCTTGGACTTGAGGACGCTTGGCAAACACATCGACTAGCCGAGCGATCTTCGACAGTCCCGTGATTCGACCTGACTCATTGGGTATGTAGCCGACATGAGCGACGCCGTGAAATGGAACTAGGTGGTGCTCGCAGGTCGAGTAGACCTCGATGTCACGTACTAAGACGAGTTCATCGTGACCAATATCGAACGTCGTGGTGAGCACGTCTTCGGCAGTCATGTGTAGACCGGAAAAGATCTCGGCGTACGCCCGTGCCACA
>JBBRTC010000081.1:0-7557 GCA_038244765.1 Candidatus Nanopelagicales bacterium
AGTACGAGTCGTCGACATGTCCGTTGATGCTGATTATGCCGAGCTCGGTGCCGAGGTCCCGTCGGCGGTGACCACGCATCGAGTCCGACGATCAAGCGGATCGATCGATCGAGAAGACGCGCTGACGCTGGCCGAAGCAGCCCGGGCACTCGCCGCGGGGGTCGCCATCGCCAACGAGGAAATCGACGCTTGAGCCGACCTGCTGATCCCCGGCGACATGGGCATCGGGAACACAACCGTCGCGGCCACCATCATCGGCCTACTCGCCGACAAAGACCCCGCAACGGTCGTCGGTCGTGGAACAGGAATCGACGATGCGACGTGGATGCGCAAGACGGCCGCCGTGCGCGATGCAATGCGGCGCGGACGTCCACACACGGGCGATCCCGTCGCCTTGCTCTCAGCGGTGGGAGGCGCCGATCTGGCTGCTATGACTGGCTTTCTACTGTGTGCGGCGTCACGGCGTACGCCGATCATCCTCGATGGGGTGATGTCATCGGCGGCCGCGCTGATCGCGCACCGCGTCGCTTTCCGGGCTCAGCATTGGTGGATTGCCGGACATCGTTCAACCGAGCCCGCGCAACGTGCCGCCCTCGAGCGGATCAACCTCGAACCCATCGTCGACTTCGGTCTGCGCCTCGGTGAAGGTACCGGTGCGCTGATTGCGCTGCCCATACTCAATGCCGCATCCGCCACGCTGCGCGAGATGGCGACGTTCGGCGAGGCAGGGGTGAGTGATCGCGATGGTTGAGCCCCAGACGTGGTCGAGCGATTCGCGAAATCCCGACCCTATAACCGACTCGCTTCGACTTGCGATCGGCACGCTGACCCGGATTCCAATTGCCCCGCCGAGTCGCCTCGATCGACGCGTTGCGCGTAACGCGATGCTGATAGCCCCGCTCATCGGGCTCATTCTCGGAGTGCTCGCGGCTGCGTTGATCTTTGGCGTACGCCAAATCGCAGGACCCGAATTCCTCGAGGGCGCGTCGAGCACCTTGGTACGGCGCGCGACGATCGTGGACCTGCTCGGAGCCACGCTGGCGATCGGCGGGCTGGCCTGGGTCACGCGAGCACTGCATCTCGATGGCCTCGCCGACACGGCCGATGGATTCGGGGTCCGCGCCGATCGCGAGACTCGACTCGCCGCGATGAAGGATCCGCACATTGGAGCATTCGGAACCATCACCGTTTTCTTCTGCGTGCTGATTCAGATCATTTCGCTCGCGGCATCGATCCGGGTCGGGCACGGATCTCTAGCCATCATCGTCGCGGTAACAACAGGACGGTTGGCGCTGACGTGGTCATGTGTGAGTGGTGTTCCGGCCGCGCGCAATGTTGGACTCGGTGCGAGCGTTGCCGGCACGGTCCCCCGATTTGGCGCCGCAATCGCAACTATCGTCCTGATAGGGATCTCCATCGCGTACGGCTTGCTTGATGACGACGCAACGCGCCGACTCGCCATCGTCGCGGTTTGCTCGGTTCTGCTCGGCTTGAGCGGGGTCTGGTGGTTGCGGCGCTCGGCCATCCGCGCTTTTGGCGGGATCACTGGCGACACCCTGGGCGCTGGCGTCGAGGTTGCCACCGCAATCGTGCTTGTCGTCCTTATCGTGGCCTGAGACCAGTCACTCGAGGTCATCGGTAGATGACGTCCGAGCGACATCCGGTCTGACACCGACCGCGGAGGAAGCCATGTTGTCCGATCTCTTTCACTCGCTCGGCGATCTTGGCGTGACTCCCGCCGAGAAGATCATTCGCACCATCGCGGTCTACATCGCCATTGCGTTGTTACTTCGACTGGTCGGCAAGCGAGATCTCGGCCAGTTCAACTCCTTCGATCTCGTGGTCATCTTCTTGCTCAGCAACGTGGTACAAAACGCGATTATCGGCCCGGATAACTCGCTCCTCGGTGGCCTGCTCGGAGCGGCGGTGCTCGTCGGTCTCAACCAATTCGTGGGACGGGCATCAGCTCGTTCACAGATGGTTGAGCGCATCTTGGTCGGATCGCCGACGGAAGTCGTACGCGACGGCGAGCTCCTCGAACCGGCGCTGCACAAACTTGCGCTCACACCGGAACAACTCGGCTCGGCGATACGGCATCAAGGCGTGAGTCATGTCAAAGACATTCAGGTTGCCGAGCTTCAACCCAGTGGAGCACTCGACGTCAAACTCGTGGAAAACGCCGAGGCGGCATCGCGGGCCGACATCAACGAACTCCTCGAAGAAATCCGATCCTTGCGGGCCTTAGTCGCAGCCCGCTAACGCGTTGATACGGCGACAAAAGGTGGTTTGACCACGGTGACCGCCAATGGTCGACCTCGCACGTCGAGTACGAGTTGATCGCCTTCGCTGACTGCCGGGTCGAGAAGCGCCAGCGCAATCCCTTGTTTGAGTGTGGGCGAAAATGTTCCGCTGGTCGTTTCGCCGACTTGGTCGCCATCCATCGCGGTCATCACCCTCATATGGGGTCGCGGAATTCCACGTCCGGTCGCGAGCAACCCACGCAGCACTCGCGCCGGGCCCGCCGCACGGGATGCGACCAGCGCATCGTGACCCCGAAATTTGGGTTTGTCCCAACCGACCGCCCAGCCGAGGCGGGCCTCGACCGGTGTTATTGATTCCGACAGGTCTTGCCCGTGCAAGGGGTAGCCCATTTCGGTGCGCAACGTGTCGCGAGCACCGAGACCGACGGGGCTGATGCCGTACTCGGCCCCGACTTCGAGTAGCGCGTCCCAAACGATGCCCGCGTCTAGTGCGGCGACGATGAGTTCGTAGCCGCGCTCGCCGGTGTAGCCGGTACGGCAGACGATAATTGGATCGTCGGAGAGGTGCGAAGCCACGTCAGCGAAAGCCATGTAGTCATGGTCGCTCGGCAACCCCAATGCCATGAGGACGTCCGCGGATCGAGGCCCTTGTACGGCGATGATCGCGAGATCGTCGTGATGATTCGTCACATCGATGCCGCTGGGTGCGGACGTACTCAGTGCGACGAAGACGTTCTCGGCGTTCGCCGCGTTAGGGACGATGAAGACATCGTCGTCGGCACGTCGATAAACGATGAGGTCATCGACCACTCCGCCGGTTTCGTTGCACAACATTGAGTACTGAGCGGAATTGGACGCGATGCGATTGAGGTCGTTGGCCAAGATGACGTTGCAAAAATCGACAGCACCTCCACCGCGGATTCGCAACTTACCCATGTGTGAGACGTCGAATATGCCGACCCGTTCACGTACGGCCGTGTGCTCCGCCACCACTCCGCCGCCCCTGAGTGGCCTCTCGCTCCTGCTCGACGGCGGTGGCGTTGCGGCGTACTCGATGGGCATGTCCCACCCGCCGAAGTCCGCCAACTTTGCCCCCAATGCCACGTGACGTTCATACAACGGAGTACGTCGAAGGGGTGCCGTGTCGGCGTCGTCGAGGGTCACGGACGCGACGCTACTAGGGTCATCACATTGCGGCCTCAGTTCGAGGTCGATTGGCGTCAGCACAACGCATCAGATCAACGCGCAGGCCCGAGACTTGAGTGCCACGCTTGAGTTAGACCAGCCACCGGTTCGAGAACCAAGGGGATAGATACGTGACCGACCAGCAGACGAAACTCTCACTCAGTTCCGCGAGTGCCGACGATCTCAAGGTGGACGCCTTGGTCCTCGGTGTCGCCCCGCGCAAGGGCCGTCGCAAGGGCGTGGACGTCGTACTTGGTGACCTCACCGTTCGCGCGGCCGGGTTGCGCAAACTCGCTGAGGCGCTCGCTGCCATCGGAGCGACAGGTCGGCGCGGTGAAATTACGAAACTGCCCGGCGGAGGTATCGCCGCGGCACCGATGATTGTTGCGTTGGGACTCGGCTCCCCCGACGAGAACATCGACGACGCCGACGCCGCGCTCGAAATGCTGCGCGAAGCTGCCGGCACTGCGACGAGAGCCCTCGCAGGTACCAAGCGCGTGGGTATTGCGATTGCACACGCCGAGCGCGTCGAAGCCGTTGCGCTGGGTTCGCTTCTAGGGGCGTACACGTTCCGCAAGTTCCGCTCGGCCAACGACCTTGAGTCGATGCCAGATCCCATCGCTGCGATCAGCGTCGTCGTCGCAGATGCTCGCGATCAAACCGTCCGCAAGTCGGTGGCGCGCGCGGAAGTCCTGGCGGGCGCCGTGCGCCTGACCCGGGACCTCATCAACACACCTCCGGGCGACCTGCCGCCAGCCAAGCTCGCGGCCGCAGCGGTCGAGGCGGCCAAGGGGCTACCGATCGAGGTCACAGTGCTTGATGAGAAGGCACTGGCAAAGGGCCACTACGGCGGGATCTTGGGCGTGGGGCAAGGTTCTGCGAATCCCCCGCGGTTGGCCCGGATGGCGTATCGCCACCCGAAAGCCAAGGCGCACCTGGCGCTGGTCGGCAAGGGGGTCACGTTCGACACCGGCGGCATTTCGATCAAGCCGGCCGCGAATATGCACGAGATGAAGTCAGACATGAGCGGGGCGGCCGCCGTCATCGCCGCCGTATACGCCATTGCCGCGCTGAAGTTGCCCATCAACGTCACCGGCTGGATCCCTACCGCCGAGAACATGCCAGGCGGCAAGGCGCAGCGGCCCGGCGATGTCATCACCATCTACGGCGGGCGCACCGTTGAGGTGCTCAACACCGACGCCGAGGGTCGGCTCATCCTGGCCGATGCGCTAGTACGCGCGGCAGAGGAGAAGCCCGATGTCCTCATCGATGTTGCGACGTTGACCGGTGCCGCGGTGATCGCGATGGGTCAACGGACGTCGGCGATCATGAGCAACGACGCCGACCTGCGTACTCGCATCTTCGACGCATCGTCGACCGCGGGCGAAGCGATGTGGCCGATGCCGCTGCCCGCCCATTTGCGCAAGGCGTTTGATTCGCCAACCGCTGATATCGCGAACATCGGTGGACGGTACGGCGGGATGATGGCGGCCGGACTGTTCCTCAAGGAATTCGTCGACGACGAGCAAAAGTGGGCACATATCGACATCGCTGGGCCGGCGTACAACGACGGCGAAGCGTGGGGCTACACACCTAAGGGCGGCACCGGCACCGCCGTACGCACCTTTGTACAGCTCGCCCAGGAGATGTCCGGACGCTAAGTCCCCGGGTTAGCGGGACGGCTTGTTTCGGGAGTTGTAGTCGCGCATTCGCTGGGGGTATCCGACGATCATCGCGTCGTACGCCGGCAGACCCAGTTTTTCCGCCACCGCCCAGGCAGCTTGGGGGCCGGCAACTCGGCGCCGAGTCCACTCCCCATCGGCCGCGATGAGCATCAACGTACTTTCGGTGGCGATGGTCTGGGGTTCGACGTACGCCTCGACGCCCCGACGTGAGCGCGCGAACTCCCGAAGGTGGCGAACGTCGTCTTTCGTGGATCCACGATCCAAGGGGGCCCCGCCGGAAGGTGACTTGCTCGACCGATTCGGTCGGCGGCGGAGACGATTGAGGAAACTCACGCGGTCACGCTACCCAGCGAGGCGCAATTCGATGCGCGACCCGCGCAACGCCAGGGCGTCAGCGATTCCACACGAGGGTTCGGGGCGGTTAGGGCGATGACCACGTTGGGTGGAAGGATGGCGTGCCCGCGTGATCCGCGTGAAGGAGAGCCAGTGTCAACCCCCACCGCCAGCCCTCTCGACCCAGCGTCAACCACGTTTGATGTCGTCATTCTCGGCGGCGGCAGTGGTGGCTACGCCTGCGCTCTGCGCGCCGCGGAACTGGGATTGACCGTCGCCCTGATCGAGAAGGACAAACTCGGCGGCACGTGCCTGCACCGAGGTTGCATTCCTACCAAGGCGCTCCTGCACGCGGCTGAGGTTGCCGACACGGCCCGTGAATCGGAACAGTTCGGCGTACGCGCCACACTCGATGGCGTCGATATCGGCAAGGTCAATTCCTACAAGGATGGCGTCGTATCGCGCCTCTACAAGGGACTTCAGGGACTCATCACGAGTCGCACGATTACCTATGTCGAGGGCGAGGGGCGACTCACGGCCCCGGACACCGTCGAGGTCAGTGGTCAAGCGATTCGCGGTCGACGCGTGGTCCTCGCGACGGGCTCGTACGCTCGATCGCTGCCCGGTCTCGACATCGCCGGCAAGGTCGTGACAAGCGACCAAGCGCTGATGATGCAGTCAATACCGGAACGAGTCGTCGTGCTTGGCGGTGGCGTCATCGGCGTTGAATTCGCCAGCGTGTGGCGGTCATTCGGGTCCGAGGTCACCATCGTCGAAGCGTTGCCGCACTTGGTGCCTGCTGAAGATGAGTCGCTCTCGAAGGGACTTGAGCGCGCGTTCCGCAAGCGTGGCATCGCCTTCAAGACCGGAGTTCGCTTCTCTGGAGTGACCCAATCGGACGCCGGCGTGGTCGTTTCTCTCGAAACCGGCGACACCATCGAAGCGGATCTACTGCTCGTGGCCGTCGGCCGCGGACCGACAACGGCTGACCTGGGCTATGAGGCCGCCGGCATCAATATGGATCGCGGTTTCGTGCTCACCGATGAGCGACTGCGCACCAACGTTGCGGGCGTCTACGCCGTCGGCGACATCGTCCCTGGACTGCAACTGGCCCACCGCGGATTCCAGCAGGGCATCTTCGTCGCCGAGGAAATCGCGGGCCTCGCGCCCGCAGCCATCGACGAGACAGGAATTCCTCGGGTCACCTACTGCGAACCCGAGGTGGCCTCCGTGGGTCTCACCGAGGCTCAGGCCAAGGAAACTCACGGCGCCGATGCTGTCGAAACCTACGAGTACAACCTCGGCGGTAACGGGAAGAGCCAAATCCTCGCGACGACCGGTTTCATCAAGTTGGTGCGGCGCAAAGACGGCCCCGTCATCGGTATTCACATGCTTGGATCACGTATCGGCGAACTCGTCGGCGAGGCCCAGTTGATTTACAACTGGGAGGCCTACCCTGCCGAGGTGGCGCAATTGATCCACGCGCACCCCACGCAGAACGAAGCACTCGGCGAAGCCCACCTTGCGTTGGCGGGCAAGCCTCTGCACGCGCATAGTTAGAAGTTGATTCAGACTCGTTTCCACGGCTTGTCGTAGTTCCACCAGCACAGCGACTCAGCACCCGCACCGCGATTGCCAGCAACATCACCGACGATGAAGGAGTAGAGGCCCGAATGCCGGTCTCCGTCACGATGCCCCAACTCGGCGAGAGTGTTACCGAGGGCACGGTCACTCGCTGGCTCAAGAACGTCGGCGACATCATCGTCGCCGACGAGCCGCTGCTGGAGGTGTCGACCGACAAGGTTGACACCGAAATCCCCGCGCCCGCGTCCGGCGTACTGCTGGAAATCCGAGCCGGGGAAGACGAGACCGTCCTCGTGGGTGGCGAACTCGCGATTATCGGTGACAACGGAGAATCTCCGCCCGCCGCTCAAGCACCGGCAGCCGTACCTCCCGCCGTAGTCGCGCCCCCAGTTGTCACGCCCGCTGCGCCAGTTGCTGCGCCCGCTCCCGTTTCGATCCCGACGCCCGTCGCAGCAGTTGCACCCGCGACTCAACCGATCGCGCCAGTCGCTCCTCCGGTAGCCGCTTCG
>JBBRTC010000082.1:0-7541 GCA_038244765.1 Candidatus Nanopelagicales bacterium
ACGATGAACTCGACAAACTCGCCGACGATGGAGTCATCGCCAAAGACAGTACGAAGGAGACGCTCTCGTGACTGACCTTGCAGCGTCGTTGGGTTTGGACTGGGCCGCGCTTGCTGATGCTCGCGTTCTCGATCTTGCGCAACCGATGCGGCGAGGAATGCCACAGTCCCCCAACCACCCGCCGTTTCAGCTCGCACTGATGCGACGGCATGGCGACTACGTTCGCGCCGATGGCGGGTCGGCGGCAAACGAAATCATCGTCACCGGCGGACACGTCGGCACTCACGTCGACGCGTTGGCACACGTAAGTCACAACGGCAAGTTGTACGGCGGTGTGGACGCGGACTCGGTTATGTCCCACGAAGGTTTCGCCGAACTCGGAATTGACACGTTCACGCCGTACGTCGGTCGAGGGGTGCTGCTCGACGTCACCGCCGTGCACGGCGTGGACACGTTGCCCGCAGGCTATGGCGTGACCGCGGATGACCTCGCCGCAGCAGAACGCAAATCCGGTGTCGAGGTCCGGGCCGGCGACGCCGTACTCATCGGGACGGGCTGGTCTCGACTCTGGGACGACAACGAGCGATACATCGGTGCCGTGGACGGAGTGCCCGGCCCTGATACGTCCGCAGCGGACTGGTTGATTGAGCGCGGCGCCCGGATTGCCGGCGGCGAAACGATCGCCTTTGAGCAGATCAAGGCCGGTGCCGGACACGCGTTGCTCCCCGTCCATCGCATGTTCCTCGTCGAACACGGCATCAACATCGTCGAAACCATGAGACTCGTCGACCTGCTCGACAGTGGTGTCGCTGAGTTCCTGCTCGTGCTCGCACCGTTGAAGGTCGTCGGAGCCACCGGCGCGCCCGTACGTCCGCTCGCAGTACTCCCACAATAATTTTCTGCGCCTCGTTTTCCCGCTTCTCGCTGTGACGCTTTGCCGCTTTGACGCTCTGCCGCTCTTGACCTGTTTCACCTACTAGCCACCGGGATCCGACGATGACCAACGACGCCGAGCGAACTCCGGTTCAGCGCCTGGCCGACTTCGCCGTGGCCTGTCGGGACGAGGGCCTGCCGACTCATGTCGCCGAGGACGTCGCGGGCCGCGTGCTCGATGTACTGGGCAACTGCCTCGCGGGTCTCGCGGAGTCTCTCCGGCCAGCCGACCCGGACCAGGCCGTGTTGCGGGCCGTTACGTCGTGGGGGGGCATCGCCGAATCCGGCATCGTGGGATCGACCGAGCGGTTGCCCGCCCCGTCGGCCGCGTTGATAAACGGAACGCTCGCCCACGCGCTGGACTTCGACGACACCCATCTGCCGTCCGTGCTACACCCGTCCGCGTCGGTCGTACCGGCAGCGTTGGCTGCCGCGGAGGCAACCGGAGCGAGCGGCTCGGAGTTGCTCGCCGCCGTTGCAGCCGGAATCGAAATCACCAACCGACTCGGGATGGCGTCTTACATCGTTGAGGCTCGCAACTCGCTGTTCTTTGAAAAGGGCTTCCACGCGACCTCCATTTGCGGAACTCTCGGCGCGGCCGCGGCCGCGGGACTCTTGTACGGCCTGAGCGCGGACGAAATCTCCTCGGCCATGGGCATTGCTGCCAGCATGGGCGCCGGCGTCATCGAAGCGAACCGGACAGGCGGGACCGTCAAGCGCATCCATTGCGGCTGGGCCGCACATAGCGGTGTCGTCGCTGCGGTGTTGGCGCGGGAAGGCGTGACCGGTCCTCCGACTGTCTTGGAGGGGCGGTTCGGTTTCTTCCAGGCGTACCTTGATGGGAAGTACGACAGCGGTGCGCTGCTCGACGATTTGGGTATCCGCTGGGAATTGATTCGCACGGTCTACAAGCCGTACCCGAGCAATCACTTCACTCACCCGGGCATCGACTGTGCGCTAACGTTGCGCAGTCGAGGGCTCGACCCCGATCAGATCGAATGGGTCGAACTCGGCGTCGCGGCTCCGGCGCTGCGGACGATCGGTGAACCGCGCGAAGAAAAGATCAACCCACGTACGCCCTACCACGCCAAGTTCTCCGGGCCCTTTACGGTGGCGCGGGCACTGATCGGTGGCGGTGGACTTGGTCTCTACCTCGACGACTTCACCGAGCAGACGTACTCCGACCCGCACGTGTTAGCGCTGGCCGCGAAGGTGCGCTGCGTCTCCGACGAACGTGCTACCGAGTTGTTCCCCAACGCCTTCGCTGCGGTGCTGCGCATCCAAACTCGCGATGGCCAGTTGCTCGAACACCGGGTGGACTCGTCTCGAGGGGGGCCCGAGCACCCGCTGTCCTCGGGGGATCTGCTGGTGAAGTTTCGACTGAACGCGAGCCGCGCCCTGCCGACTGTTCAAGTCGAGGCGCTGGTCGAAGCCGTACAGGGCCTCACCAACGGGACGACCGTGCACGACGTACTGTCCCTCACGCGCGCCGACAAAAGCGACTCGCTGCACACCTCTCCCACCACCCGCTAGCCCACGCGTTTTCTGCATGAAAGGTCTGTTCGTCAGTCTCTATTGAACGAGGCGTTCATTCATGTACGAGCGGGAAGACCTGAAGATTGGCACGGATTGGACACCAGCGACTACTTCGGTGATCGCGCTGCGTACAAATGCCGACCCGCGAATCTGGGCTTGATCCAACTCCAACTTCAATGCAGCTGGCGAGGTGAGTCCGCGCTGGACGACCTCGGCCACGAGAGCTCGTACCATGCGCGACTCTGAACATCGACGGCTCGCATCCACGACCGAACGCGCCAGCGACGCCAGCGCAAGTCCGTCGTGCCGTATGGAGTCGTAGGGGACGATTGTTCTCTCGACGGTCACGAATCCGTGGGACATACGGCGCCTCGCAGCGGGTACAAGTACGTGGACTCTCGAACCAGGAGTCCACGGACTCGACATTGCCTTGATTCCAAATCTGGCCAGAGACGACGTTCCGGTCAATGCCGCTTGCTGACCGGCGTACAACAGGGCTGCCAGGTCACGCTGGTCTTGATCGGGTATCCGACTTCCGACCAGATGGATACCCGGGAGGATCCACGTGAACATGCCGCCGACGCCGTTACGAAACGCGACAGTCGATCGTGGAACCCCAATCTCTGAAAGTTGGGCTGCAGTCACAAGGTTTCGTTGAGCAGCAAGCACTTCACTGAGTCGATCCCGACTCCAATTGGCTATGCGAGGCATACGCACAGAGTGTGCAAACCGCGCGATCTCGTCGTACTCCACAGCGAATCTGTGGATCGCAGACCGATGTTCGCTGAGTGTGAAAGAACGCTGCGTTCAATAGAGACTGACGAACGTACCTTTCATGCAGAAAAACGCAGATGATCGCTGGGAGTTGGTTTGGGAAGTCAGGGGTGGGCGAGGGCGAGGGTACGGCGGGCGGCGCGGATGACCGCGATGTCGACCATTCGGCCGTTGTCATCGGTGAACACGCCGTCACCGCGCGACTGCGCCTGCTCGAAGAGTTCGACAAGACGAGTTGCCGACTCCAACTCAGAATCGGTGGGCGTGAAGACGTCATTGACCACCGCCGCCTGTGCAGGATGGATACATGCGCGGCCTCGATATCCGAGTCGTTTCAGCGCCAGCGTCGACCCGCGCAGACCATCGAGGTCGGTGAAGTTTGTCGACACCGGACCCACCGGTGGTTCGATTCCCGCCGCTGCGCTAGCCAACACAATCGAGGATCGTACAAACAGCAACTCGCGTTCGTCGGAGCCTAACTCGACGCCGATGTCCGCACGCAAGTCGGCCTCGCCCACTTGCAGTCGAGACACCCGAGGAGACGCCGATGCGATTGCGCGCGCATCGAGAACGGCCGATGCCGATTCCAAGAGCGGCGCCAATGCAAAGTGGCCAGCGGTGAGGCCAAGTCTGGACTCCGCCACCGAACAGGCCTCATCGGCGGCGCGTACTTCATCGCCCGACTCCGTCTTCGCGATGCAAAACCCCGCCAGGGCGGGAGACGCCACCGCCTCGATATCAACGGCGGCCATCGAACCCGAGTTCACGCGAACCCAGAGCTCAACACTTGAGGTACCCGAGGAACTGGACGCGCCCGACGCTGATTCCGCCTGGGCGGCAAGGAATTCCGCCACAATTCTGCGCGCCACATCCTTGGCAGCCGGCGCGACCGCGTCTTCCAAATCGATCAACAGTGCGTCGGCACCGCGACCCAGCGCCTTGGCTAACACGTCGGGGCGATCGCCCGGCACATAGAGATGCGAACGCGCAGCGGGACGGGTCCCGCTCATCCCACCGTCTCCTTACCTGACACCAGCGACCGCGCAATCACCATGCGCATGATGTCCGAGGTTCCCTCACCAATGGTCATCAACGGGGCATCGCGGTAAAGCCGTTCGATGATGAATTCCTTCGAGTAGCCGTAGCCGCCGTGGATCCGCATCGCGTCCATCGTGACTTCGAGCCCTACCTCGGAGGCAAAGAGCTTCGCCATCCCCGACTGCATGTCTACGCGCTCGCCCTTGTCGGCCTTCGACGCGGCCCAGTACAACAGCAGGCGCGCCGCCTGAAGCTTCGTGGCCATATCCGCAAGTTTGAGTTGGATGGCTTGGAATTCCGAGATCGGTTGGCCGAAGGCTTCGCGCTCACGCGAATATTTTAAGGCCGCGTCGAACGCCGCCTGCGCGATCCCTACCGCGCGCGCGCCGACGTTGAGTCGCCCCGTCTCAAGTCCGGACAACACTTGTTGCATGCCGCGACCCTCAACTCCACCGAGCAAGTTTTCCTTGGGCACGCGGACGTTGTCCAGCAGGATCTCGCAGGACTCAGTGCCCTTGTAGCCAAGTTTCGGGATGTCCTTGAGTACCTCGTAACCCTTGGTCTCCGCATCGACCAAGATCACCGACATCCCCTTGTGCGCCGGATCTGCGTCGGGGTCGGTCTTCACCAACACCGGCATCGGGTCGGCGAAACGCGCATTCGTGATCCACGTCTTCGTGCCATTGATCACGTAGTGGTTCCCGTCGAGGCGGGCGGTGGTCTTGATTCCCTGCAAATCTGTCCCGGCGCCGGGCTCGGTGAGAGCAATCGCCGTACGCCGTTTGCCGGTCGCGAGATCCGGGAGGTATTTCTGCTTCTGGTCCTCGGTGCCGTGCTTGGCGATCATCCACGACGCCAACGAGTGTGAGCCGAGGATTCCCGCGACACCCATCCAACCGCGGGCGATTTCTTCGAAGACCAACGTGAACGACACCATGTCGACATCGAGACCGCCGTACTCCTCCGGGATCGTGATCCCGAAGAGTCCAAGTTCCTTCATGGTGTCCACGATTTCGGTGGGGTAGCGATCAGTGGCTTCCCACTCCTGCGCGACAGGGATGATTTCCTTCTCGACGAAGGAACGCAGCGTGTCCTTGAACATCCGCTGCTCATCGTTCAATTCGAAATCCATGGTGTTTCCTCACTCATCGCGCGATCTCTGCTGGGAAATTCTCTACATCTATTCAGGTGCGTTAGGACAGGTCTCTGGTGCTCAACTTCGGTACGCCGGACCCACGAGCACGGTACGGCCAACGGGCACATCTCCGGTCAAGGCGTCTGGGCCTTCGACCAACGGTCGTGCGACGATCGGGTCTGGAACGTGAATGCCTGCATCGAGAAGAGCCAAAGCCGACGCGACAAGTTGGCGCTGGCGGGCGGGCGGGACCGTACCCGCGTTCATGCCGATGAGTCTGGATTCGAACACGATGAGGTCGGTGACTTTGATGGTCGAGTCGAACCCGGCCAAGTAGCCGAGCACGATTTGACGTGCGTGCGTCGCCGCAGCCTTGAGGCCGATGGCGGTGAACTCCCCACCCACCGTGTCGACGATGACATTCGCGCCGCGTCCGCCAGTAGCTTCGCGAGTAGCGTCGGGAATGTCTTCATTTGCGATCACGGTGACCCCATCGCGTTGGCCTTTCAACTTCACGTACGCCTCGGGATCACGCGTCGCGGCCACGACCGGACATCCGCGCGCGAGCGCGACATCGAGGGCGGCGGCGCCGACGCCCGATGTCGCACCCAGGACAAGGACGGTCTCTCCCGCGCGAAGTGTCGCGAGATCATCAAGCGCGTAAATCGCGTCAGTCAACGTCGCGCCACCAGCGGCGGCCACCACCGGATCGAGACCCAATGGCATCGGAATCAACCAGGTCGACTCGGCGACGAATCGCTGGGCGTAGACCCCGTCGCGCAGACCGCCACCGGCATCGATCGACGCCCGCACGAAATGCCGCAACCCGCGTTCATCGACAGCAACGGCTTGGGAACCTGCGACAAACAACGGTGGAAGCGAGATACGCACATGCCCCTTGGCCGTTTGTCGATCCTTCGGCATGACGTCGGCGGCCAGCAGTTCGAGTACCACCGGGTCGTTAGCGGCTTCCGCACCGGGCAGCGTCTCTAGGTCACGTACCTCGATGGTTCCTTGCGCATTCACTACAGCCAGCGTCATGCCGCATCCTCCGATTCGATGGCGAAGACCGGCAATGCGCGGCCGTCCGTGAGTTCGCGCCAGCCGAGTTCGACCAGCGCTCCAGATTCGATGTCTTCGGGGCGTACGCCGACGACGTTGGACAGCACGATGACCCCTTCGGCCAACCGAATTCGCGCCACGACGTACGGCACATCCAAATCAGCGCGTGGAGATCGATGGACCACGGTGAACGTATCGATGACGCCTCGGCCCGACGATTCCACCCAGCCGAGGTGCTCCACTGATCCGCAGCTAAGGCACAGATGGCGTGGATAGTGTTGGACGGATCCGCAGGCTGTGCACTGTTGCAGAAGCAGTCGACTTTCGCGCGTCGCGTCCCACCACGGCTGAGTCAGTGAATCGAATGGAGGCAGGTAGCCCTCCGGTGCTCCAACCTGCTTCAGCGACGCATTCATTGATTCACTCCCAACAACACGGTCGAGTGGTGGCTGAGGATTCCGCCGGTCCCGTGCGCGACCGCAACTTTCGCGTCTGCAACCTGTCGCTCTCCACACTCGCCACGCAATTGTCGAACGGCTTCAATGAGCAGCAGGATGCCGAACTGCCCCGGGTGACAGTACGACAATCCGCCCCCCGACGTATTGAATGGCAGCGATCCACCCGGGCGCAGTTTCCCTTCTGCCGCAAGAGATCCTGCCTCACCCGGTTGGCAAAAGCAGAGGGCTTCGAGCGACAGCAGCGCGGTGATCGTGAAGGAGTCATAGACCTGAACCACGTCCACGTCCGCGGCCGCCAAGCCGGCACGTGCATAGGCCGCGTCGGCCGCTCGCTTCGCACCTGTGTCGAGGATGTCGTCGCGGGACGCCATCGACGCGTGTCCGGTGGATTCTCCGTAGCCAAGCACTTGCACCGCTGTCGTCGAGCCGTCGCGGGCGCGGTCTCCCGATGTCAGCACGATCGCGCCGCCGCCGTCTGTGACGAGGCAACAGTCCGCGGCCGTGAGCGGCGACCCGGTCGACGCGACGGCGGTGCGGGACGCGGTCGCCGCGGTCGACGACGTGGACGGGCGGCTCGGTGACGAGCTGCGCACCACCGAGCGGTG
>JBBRTC010000083.1:0-7498 GCA_038244765.1 Candidatus Nanopelagicales bacterium
TCAACCTGACCATTCGTCAGGGCGAAACTCACGCCATCATGGGTCCCAATGGCTCGGGCAAGTCGACCCTGGCGTACTCCCTTGCGGGACACCCCAAATACACCGTGACGTCAGGCACCGTGACGTTGGACGGCACGGATGTTCTCACGATGAGCGTTGACGAACGCGCACGTGCCGGGCTCTTCCTGGCGATGCAGTACCCAGTCGAGGTTCCCGGCGTATCGGTATCAAACTTCCTGCGGACTGCTGTGACGGCGATCCGTGGGGAGGCACCCAAACTGAGACTGTGGATCAAGGAACTCAAAGAAGCGATGGCAGCACTGAACATGGATCCGTCCTTTGCCGAGCGCAATGTCAACGAGGGCTTCTCCGGTGGAGAAAAGAAGCGCCACGAGATCCTGCAACTCGAATTGCTCAAACCGCAGATCGCCATCCTCGATGAGACTGACTCAGGACTCGACGTCGACGCGCTCAAAGTGGTCGCGGAGGGCGTCAACCGCGTCCACGCGTCAGGTCTGTCCGGAACTCTGCTGATCACGCACTACACCCGAATCCTCCGCTACATCCGCCCCGACTTTGTTCACGTCTTCGTCGATGGCCGGATCGTCGCCGAAGGTGGCGCGGAACTCGCTGACGAACTCGAGGCGCAGGGATACGAGAAGTTTGTGAAGGCGAGCGCGTCGGCGTGACAATCACGACCCCGGCGCTTGATGTCGCCACGCTCAGGGCTGACTTCCCGATTCTTTCGCGGACGGTCCGCAATGGGCGCCCTTTGGTTTACCTCGATAGCGGAGCAACGTCGCAGAAGCCTCGGCAGGTGCTCGATGCCGAACGCAATTTCTACGAGCAACACAACGCGGCTGTGCACCGAGGAGCGCATCAATTGGCGGAGGAGGCCACCGATCTCTATGAATCTGCGCGCGGCCGCATCGCGCGCTTCGTTGGAGCTCAAGCTGCCGAACTTGTCTTTACCAAGAACGCCACCGAATCCATCAATCTCGTCGCTTACTCGTTCTCGAACATCAGCGCCAAAGCAGCTCAGGGTGTCGCGCCGACTGATGCTGAACAGCGATTCTTGCTTGGCCCCGGCGACGAGGTCGTGGTCACCGAGATGGAACACCACGCAAATTTGGTCCCTTGGCAGGAGTTGTGTGTCAAGACTGGTGCCACGTTGCGATGGTTCGGACTTACCGACGACGGTCGGCTTGATCTGAGCAACATTGACAGCCTGATCACCGAACGTACGAAGGTCGTTGCCGCTGTTCATCAATCGAACATCCTGGGCACGATCAACCCGCTACGGGTGATGGCAGATCGCGCTGAGGCTGTTGGAGCCCTATTCGTCGTCGACGCCTGTCAGTCGGTCCCACACATGCCCTTCGATGTTGAGTTCACCGGCGCCGATCTGGTGGTATGGAGTGGGCACAAGATGCTCGGCCCGACTGGTATCGGGTGTCTTTGGGGGCGACCCGAGGTTCTCGACGCCATGCCGCCCTTCATCACCGGTGGCTCAATGATCGAAGTCGTAAGGATGGAAGGCAGCACATTCGCGCCGCCCCCGACTCGATTTGAAGCCGGGGTCCCGATGGCAGCGCAGGCCATCGGATTGGGCGCAGCTGTCGACTACCTCAGCGCCGTGGGAATGAGCCGCGTCGAAGCCCATGAGCACCATCTCACCGGGCTTGCGCTCGACGGGTTGTCATCTCTGCCGGGTGTCCGGGTGATCGGACCTCCGGACAATGTCGATCGTGGGGGAGCGGTCTCCTTTGTCGTCGACGGAATCCACCCTCACGACGTGGGACAGGTTCTCGACGATCGAGGCGTGGCCGTACGGGTGGGACACCATTGTGCGTGGCCGGTCGTACGCCGCTACGGGATCGCCGCAACGACGCGGGCGACGTTCTACTTGTACAACGACGAATCCGATATTGAGGCGCTCGTCGACGCCGTCGCGTATGCGCAGGATTTCTTCAAGGTTTCATCATGAACCGTGCCACCATGACAAGGCCCATTATGACAAGTGCCCGGAAGCACAAGGCCGCAATGGCAAGAGCCCACGATGAATCTTGAGTCGATGTACCAAGAAATCATCTTGGATCACTACAAGCGTCCCAATGGGCGCGGTTTACGCGATCCGTTCGACGCCGAGGTGCACCATGTTAATCCTGCCTGCGGAGACGAAATCACGTTGCGCGTGCGCCTGTCCTCAGCTGATGCTGGTGCTCGCGTGGAAGACATCTCCTATGACGGGCAAGGCTGTTCAATCTCACAGGCCAGCGCCTCGGTCATGTACGACCTTCTCCTGGGACGCACGGTGGGAGACGACCTCGCGGTTCTCGATGAATTCACTGAACTCATGCACGGACGAGGCAACGTTGAAGCCGACGAAGAAGTGCTCGGTGACGCTGTGGCGTTCGCGGGTGTCGCGAAATACCCGGCCCGAGTGAAGTGCGCATTGCTGTCCTGGATGGCATGGAAAGACGCCGTGAGCCAGAGCGTGAATCAGAGCGCTAATCGAGAAGGAGAAAATCGTCGATGACTGAGTCAACGATCGCATCGCTGGATGACCTGTGGGAGGCCATGCGCGATGTAGTGGACCCCGAGCTGGGCATCAATGTCGTTGACCTCGGCCTGGTCTATGACGTCCATGTCGACGACGCAAACATTGCCACCCTGGACATGACACTGACGTCAGCAGCATGTCCGTTGACCGACGTGATCGAGGACCAGACTCGGGCCTCGCTCGACGGGGTCGTTAGTGATTTCCGCATCAACTGGGTCTGGATGCCGCCGTGGGGTCCGGACAAGATTACCGACGACGGTCGAGAAATGCTGCGAGCGCTTGGTTTCAATGTTTAGAGCGATCGCCGCGTTCCTCATAACCGCCTCAACAAACTCGTGATCCAGGCCACCGACGTCGAGCTCCGCGCTGGCGCTCGACTGCTGCTGAGCGACGCGAATTTGCGTGTCGCTTCCGGTGACCGCATCGGGCTCGTGGGACGAAACGGTGCAGGCAAAACCACGTTGACTCGAATCCTTGCGGGGGAAGGAACACCGGCAGCGGGGACGGTGACGCGAAGCGGCACCATCGGCTACTTACCCCAAGACCCACGAACCGGCGACCTTGACCAGATCTCGAGGGATCGGATCTTGTCTGCCCGAGGGCTTGATGATGCCGCCAGACGGATGCGTGATTTCGCCCATCGCATGTCCGTCGAAGAGGGTGAACTGCGCGAACGATCGATGCGCCGATACTCGCGAGCGGAGGCTGACTTCGTTTCCCGCGGGGGCTACTCAGCCGACGCGGAGGCGGCCTCAATCGCGACAAGTCTTGGCTTGCCCCTGCGTACGTTGGACCAGCCCCTCGGCACCTTGTCGGGCGGTCAGCGACGCCGCGTCGAATTGACCCGCATCCTGTTTAGCGGCGCTGAAACGTTGCTTCTGGACGAGCCAACCAACCACCTCGATGCCGACTCGATTGTGTGGCTGCGTGGCTTCCTCAGCAACTACAAGGGTGGTCTCGTGATCATCAGCCACGATGTGTCACTGCTCGAAGTCACTGTGAACAAGGTCGTACATCTCGATGCGAATCGGGGCGCACTCGATCTCTACAACATGGGCTGGAAGACCTACCTCCAGCAGCGCGAGACCGACGAAAGACGTCGGCGCCGGGAGCGGGCCAATGCCGAAAAGCAGGCGGCTGCCCTCACCGACCAAGCCAACAGAATGCGCGCAAAAGCAACCAAAGCAAAGGCCGCCCAAGGCATGGCGCGCAGAGCCGAGAGACTGGTTTCCGGCCTCGAAGCCGAGCGTCGGTCCGATCGGGTGGCCCGTTTGAGGTTCCCCAAGCCAGCCTCGTGTGGTCGGACACCGTTATCGGCGAGCGGGCTCAGCAAGTCTTACGGCTCCCTGGAAGTCTTCACCGACGTGGATCTCGCCATCGATCGAGGTTCGCGTGTCGTCATCTTGGGCCTCAATGGCGCCGGTAAGACCACCTTGCTGCGTGTCTTGGCTGGCGTCGAACCCTCCGACACCGGTGACGTCGAGCCGGGCCACGGATTGCGCGTCGGCTACTACGCGCAGGAGCACGAAACGCTCGATGCAGATCGTTCCGTCTTAGCAAACATGATGACGTCGGCTCCAGACCTCCCCGAACTCGAGTGTCGCCGAGTTCTTGGGTCATTTCTGTTTTCCGGAGACACGGTCGAACAGCCCGCTGGCACGCTCTCAGGTGGGGAGAAGACAAGGCTCGCACTCGCCACGCTCGTGGTCAGCGCCGCCAACGTGTTGCTCCTCGACGAACCGACAAACAACCTCGATCCAGCGAGCCGTGAAGAGATTCTAGGAGCTTTGCGTGGGTACGAGGGAGCGGTTGTCTTGGTCACTCACGATGAGGGGGCCGTAACTGCCTTGGCACCAGAACGGGTCTTGCTGCTTCCCGATGGTGTCGAGGATTTGTGGAATGACGACTACGCAGATCTCGTTGCGTTGGCATGACAGCCGGAAGTGGACGATCATGGTCTTGGTGCCGGGCGCGTGGATCCGGCCAAAACTACGGAGGGCCTGATGGCCAAACTCGTCAAAGGACGTCGGATCACTGGGAAAGAACGCGACGACCTCGCCAAAGACCTCAAGAAGAAGTACAAAGAGGGCGCGAGCATCCGTTCGCTCGCAGCCGAAACGGGACGCTCGTACGGATTCATTCACCGGGTCTTGGTCGACTCGAAGATTCCGCTGCGAGGACGTGGCGGGGCAACGCGCGGCAAGTCAAAGAGCTGATCACAAGCCTAAGAAGAAACAGAGGTCCGCGTGAGTAATCATGGACCTTGGATGGTCATGCGCTCGATGAGCCGCGATGACTCAGTAACGAAAACTCAACTGCGACGGGGAACCTTTCGACGCATCCTCGGATATGCGCGTCCCTATCGCCGCATCATCATCGCCTTCCTGATCACACTCATTTTCAATGCGCTGCTAGTGATCGCCGGACCATTGTTGTTCCGGCGCATCGTCGATGACGGAATTTCGCAAGGAAACGCTACTGTCGTGACGACGGGGGCTCTACTCGTCGCGCTGGTGGCAGTGGTGGACTCGGGATTGGGTCTGCTGAGTCGCTGGTACTCCTCCAGGATCGGCGAGGGGCTCATTTACGACCTGCGCACTCAGGTCTTCGGCCACGTCCAACGTCAGTCGATTGCCTTCTTCACTCGGACCCAAACCGGGGCCTTGGTATCACGGCTCAACAACGACGTCATGGGCGCTCAACAAGCATTCACGTCGACCATGTCCGGTGTCGTGGGCAACGCAATCAGCCTGGTGGTGGTCTTGATCGCCATGTTTGTGCTGTCCTGGCAAATCACCCTGTTGTCGCTGATCCTGTTGCCACTCTTCCTTCTGCCGGCGAAGTGGATGGGACGCAAGATTCAGGGACTTGCTCGGGAATCGATGGTGCTCAACGCCGAAATGGGCACTCAGATGACCGAACGGTTCAACGTCGCTGGCGCCTTGTTGGTGAAACTCTTCGGTCGTCCCAACGACGAGGACGTGGCCTTCTCAGGACGGGCCGGTCGTGTGCGCGACATCGGGATTCGCCAGGCGATGGTGAACCGCGTGTTCTTTACTTCGCTCACACTGGTCGCCGCTCTCGCGACCGCGGTGACGTACGGCGTCGGCGGAAACCTCGTGATTTCCGGCGCACTGAGCCTTGGGACGCTGTTGGCGCTTACTGCCCTGCTTGCCCAGCTCTACGGACCACTGACGGCCCTTTCCAACGTTCGCGTCGATGTGATGACCGCCCTCGTCAGTTTTGAAAGAGTCTTTGAAGTACTCGACCTTCCCGCCCTTGTCCAAGAACGCGACAACGCACAACGACTCGTCAAACAACCGCACACGATCGAGTTCGACCATGTGGCCTTTCGTTACCCGCGCGCGGACGAGATTTCCCTTGCGTCGCTTGAATCTGTCGCCCGTTCAGACAGCCGAGTGAACAATGAGCTTGTCCTGCACGATGTGACATTCAGAGCAGAACCGGGTCAACTAGTTGCCCTCGTGGGACCCTCGGGAGCGGGGAAGACCACAATCACAACGCTGGTATCGCGTCTCTACGATGCGACATCGGGCTCAATCCGCATTGATGGGGTCGACGTACGCGATGTGACATTCGAGTCCCTTCATCAAATTGTTGGAGTCGTCAGTCAAGACGCCCATATGTTCCACGACACGGTGCGCGCAAATTTGCTCTACGCGGCGCCTGACGCCACCGACGAACAATTGATGGAGGCCTGCAAAGACGCTCAAATCGCCCGCCTGATTTCCGAGCTTCCCGATGGTCTCGACACCGTCGTCGGCGATCGCGGACATCGACTCTCTGGCGGTGAAAAGCAGCGACTCGCGTTGGCAAGGCTTCTTCTCAAAGCTCCCGGTGTGGTCGTCCTCGACGAGGCGACGGCCCATCTCGACAGCGAGAGTGAAGCGGCCGTCCAGCGGGCTTTGGCCACAGCATTGGCCGGCCGGACTTCCTTGGTCATCGCGCACCGACTGTCGACGATTCGCGATGCCGATCAAATCTTGGTCATTGACGGAGGAACGGTCGTCGAGAAAGGCACCCATGAGCAACTGTTGGTTCTCGGGGGTACTTACGCTGATCTGTACCGCACCCAGTTCGCGAGTCAGGAAATCGCGGGCTCGGACGAGATGCCGGAGTGGCGCACGCCATCTGACCTCATGCGTGGTTAGCGTGTGTTCGAGGTAGTCCTGGAAGTCCTGGAATTGCGGTAGGCACTGGACACGCGGAGGCAGAGTGCGTCGGGCAGTTGCCTTGGTCGCGATCATCGTGGCCGTCGGGGTCAGCGCCCTTGTCCTCACGGCTGGGATCGCACTGACCGTTGTCGCCTTTGGTTTCAACTCAGGCATTCAAACTTCGTCGGCCACAATCTCAGGACCCGGCACCGCGATCTTGACCGACATCGTCGGCACTCGCCGTAGCGTCCCTGGCGCCCAGATCGTCCTTCGCATCGAAAGTGCGAGTGGACAGTCTGTATTTGTTGGGGTTGCTGACCCGCAAGATGTAGACCGTCTCTTGGCCGGTGTCGCCTATGACGTCCTTCCTGGACTCGACAGTAATGCGGGCTTACGGTCTGTTCCGGGTGGCGATCAAGCGCCAACGCCGGGGCGATCGCGCATCTGGGTTGCATCGGCTCAAGGTCAAACAGCTCGTTTGGTCTGGACCTTTCAAGACGACCGCCGCGCGCTCGCCTTGATGAATGCGAACGGCTCGAGCGCGGTGTCCGTGCGCGTGGTCACGCTGATTTCACTCGCCACACCGGGTTGGAAAATCGTGTCGGTGTCCTTGGTGGGCCTGGGAGTTCTTGGGGTCATTCTCTGTGCGTTGGCAGTACGTCGCTATCGGCGCGGACCTGCACCGGTCGGACAGCACGCCGCATCAGGTCACAAGTCGGAGACTGAACCAACACCAGAACCAACACCAGCACCAACACCA
>JBBRTC010000084.1:0-7167 GCA_038244765.1 Candidatus Nanopelagicales bacterium
CCGGAAGTATGCAGTCGTACACGCCTCTTGGAGCCGCTGGGCTGCCTCGGCGTCGGGACAAGCGACCGTGGTCGCGGCGGGTTGACGCAGCGCAATCTCGCCCGCCAGATTCGGCCCGGACACCACCGCGACCCGCGAGCCCGCCACACCGGCCACCTCCGCGATGACTTGCGACATGCGTTGCATCGTTCCCAGTTCGATGCCCTTCATGAGGGAAACCAGGACCGTGTCTTCAGCGAGATATTTGGTCCACACCGACAGGTTGTCGCGCAGCGTGTACGACGGAAGTGCCAGCACCACGATTTCCGCGCCTCGGAGTACTTCTTCAGCGTCGGTGGAACCCCACAGGGTTGAGGGAAGTTCAATGCCCGCGTGATAGCGAGGGTTCTCGTGATTCACGTTGATCTCATCGATCAATTCAGGGTCGCGTCCCCAGAGCGCGACATCGCAGCCAGCATCGGCCATCACCATTCCGAACGCGGTCCCCCACGATCCGCTGCCCATCACTGCTACCCGCATCACGGATTGAAACTCCCGTCCTGTGCTGAATTGGGCTGGTCGCCCTGCGCGGCGCGATAGGCCTGATAGTCCAGTCGGTCCGTCGGTGCTGGCACGTCTCGGATTCGCGCCAACAATTCAGTCATCGCGTCGACCAGACGATCAGTCGCCAACTTCAGCGTATCGACGTCCAACGGGCGCGCTCGCAAGTCGTCGAGATCAAGTGGGGGGCCGAGTATGACAGTCACGGTTTTTCGCGGCAGTAATCGGAGCGCGAACTTGTAGGGCCGCATCACTTCTTGCGCTCCCCATTGCGCCATCGGCAGGAGCGGGGCCCCGGTCATCAACGCCATCCGAGCGGCACCGGTCTTACCCGACATCGGCCAGAGGTCCCGATCGCGGGTGATCGTGCCCTCGGGGTATATGACCACGCACTCTCCGCGGCTCAATGCCTCGAGTCCGTCCTCAACAGAGCGCGCGGCATCGACCGTGTCTCGTTTGACCGGGATCTGGCCAGCATGGGCGATGATCGATCCGAAAACTGGAACGCGGAATACCGCTTCCTTGGCGAGGAAACGCGGTGGTCGATCGTTGTCGAAGCAAAAGTGCGCAACAACCAAAGGGTCAAACCACGAGATGTGATTTGGGGCAACGACCACCCCCCCGTCCACGTCGAGGTTCTCTGCCCCCGACCAGTCACGAATCGTGAAGAGGAGGAGTGGGCGACGAAACATCCATACCGCAAGCCGGTACGAGAAACCGAGCTTGCTTGAACGGCTAACTCTAGGCACGGTTCCTCCTCACGCGACGCGTGTCGTCACCGTACTTTGATTGAGTGAAGGATCGCCGGATCATCGGGATGTAGGTTCATAGGTCAAGATGAACGCCGTGACTGATCCTCAAGACACCTCAGGCTTCTCCGCTGAATCGACCTGGGTGGCCATCGTTCCGATCAAACGACTTGCCATCGCGAAGAGCCGACTCGGGAACACACCGCCGGGGCGCCGAGAGCGATTGGCACTCGCCTTCGCGCTAGACACGATCAGCGCCATTCAGCAATGTTCAACCGTCTCCTCGGTCGTGGTGGTTACAGATGACCCACAAGCCCGGGACGCCGCGATGTCATCAGGTGCCACGGTGCTGGCCGACACACCGAACTCGGGGCTCAATCCCGCCCTGTGCCACGCCGTTGACGAAGTTCGAGACGACCATCCAGACGCGGCCGTCTTCGCTGTCTCGTCGGATCTGCCCGCTCTTCGATCCGATGAACTCGGCGACCTTCTTGGTCTGATTGCCACGCGTGGTTCGGGGACGTACTTCGTCCGCGATGTCGTCGGGACTGGGACGACTCTGCTCGCGTCAACCCGCAATGTCGGATTTGTGCCGCAATTTGGCGCTCGATCGGCGGCCGCTCATGCACGCAGTGGCGCGGTCGCCTTGGACTTACCTCGTGCGGGACTTGTGTCCCTGCACCGCGACGTCGATACCGACATCGATTTGTGGGACGCCGTACGCCTCGGAATAGGACCACACACAACAGAGGTGCTGTCTGGAAATGGCGAACGGCCCGAACCCCGTGGGGGATCGAGCCGTTCGCTAGGTCAAACCGACTAAATCGGCTGGGGACTAACGCTTGCGGGCCGGGGCCTTCTTCGCAGCGGCCTTCTTGGCGGGGGCCTTCTTCGCCACAGTCTTCTTGGCGGGGGCCTTCTTGGCCGGCGCCTTCTTCGCGGTGACCTTCTTCTTGCCGCTCACCATGCCCTTGAAGTCTGCGCCGGGACGGAACTTCGGCACCGATGTCGCCTTGATCTTGACGACCGCACCCGTCAGTGGGTTGCGGCCGGTGCGAGCGGCCCGCTCGACCTTTTCGAAGACGCCGAAACCGGTGATCGCGACCTTCTCGCCCTTGGCCACTGCCTTGGTGATCTCATCGATGATCACCTCAACGGCCTCACCGGCTGCTTTCTTGCTGTCCTCCAGGCGAATTGCCACCAACTCGATGAGCTCAGCCTTATTCACGTTATTGACCTTTCGAAGTATCGGGTGCCGAACGGATGTCCGGTTCACACCGCACCGTAGTCCCTTTGTGCGCCAGAAACCAACGACGACGCGCCGAAAACTCGTTGTCTCGCAACGGATTTCGGGCGACCGATCGCCGGTTCAACTACTTGACAAGTGTGTACGACTCGACATAAGGGACCGGGAAAACGCTCTTGCGCAACGATTCAGGCCACTCGAGCAGCTTCCAATCAACGAGTTGTGGGCGCAAAGGCGGGTCTGGTGCTCTCGAATGCATCGATGGAATCACTGTGCTGCAACGTGATTCCGATGTCATCGAGGCCTTCGAGCAAACGCCAACGCACGTAGTCATCGACTTCGAACGGCGCATCAACGGCCCCACACCGGACGCGACGCTCGATCAAGTCGACGGTTACCTCGATTGTCGGGTCAGCCTCCACGAGGTCCCACAACTGCTCGGTCACCGATTCCTCGATCACTGCGGTAAGAAGTCCGATTTTCCCGGAATTTCCCCGGAAGATGTCGGCGAAGCGCGAACTGAGAATCACCCGGAAGCCGTAGTCCTGCAATGCCCAGACAGCGTGCTCGCGAGATGAGCCGGTGCCGAAATCAGAGCCTGCGACTAATACCGACACGCCTTGGTGGGCGAGTTGATTCATGATGAAGTCGTCATCTCGGCGCCAGTCCGCGAAGAGCGCGTCTTCGTAGCCGTGACGAGTAATTCGCTTGAGGTACTCCCCCGGAATGATCTGGTCGGTATCGACATTGCTGCGCCGAAGTGGCAGCGCCCGGCCGGTGTGAACGGTGAATTTATCCATCAGCGTTGTCTCCGTGCTCGCAGTGGTCAGGTCAGTGGGAACTGGTCAGCCAGCTAAGTCAGCTGGCGAGGCGAGATGGCCCGCGACAGCGGTTGCCGCTGCGACCGGCGGTGACACCAGATGAGTCCGAGCCCCGGGACCTTGGCGCCCCTCGAAGTTTCGGTTCGAGGTCGACGCGCTGCGTTGACCCGAGGACAGGTGATCGGGGTTCATCCCCATGCACATAGAGCACCCGGCGTTGCGCCACTCGGCACCGGCTTCTTCGAACACGAGGTTGAGTCCCTCGGCCTCTGCCGCGAGTCGTACGCGGGCCGATCCGGGCACGACCAGCATGCGTACGCCGTCGGCCACCTTGCGACCGCGCAACACATCTGCGGCTGCGCGTAGATCTTCGAGGCGACCATTTGTGCACGATCCGATGAAGACCGTGTCCACGGTGATGTCGCGCATTGCCATTCCTGGTGAAAGATCCATGTATTCGAGTGCGCGTTCCGCCGCAGCCCGGTCGACCGGGTCACTGAAGTCATCGACGCTCGGCACGACTCCGCCGAGCGGGACACCTTGACCGGGATTTGTGCCCCAGGTCACGAACGGCGTAAGGACCGAAGCGTCGATCACAACTTCCTTGTCGTACACGGCATCGTCATCCGTGCGCAGCGTCCGCCAGTACGCCACAGCGTCATCCCAGTGCTCGTCTTGGGGAGCGTGCGGACGTCCGAGGAGGTAGTCGAAGGTCGTCTCATCAGGGGCGATCATTCCCGCCCGTGCACCGGCTTCAATCGACATGTTGCATACGGTCATGCGGGCTTCCATGGACAGCGCGCGAATGGCCTCTCCGCGGTATTCGATAACGTGCCCTTGTCCGCCGCCGGTTCCGATGTCGGAAATGACAGCGAGAATGAGGTCCTTTGCCGACACGCCGCCTGGTAGGTCTCCAACAACTGTGACGGCCATCGTCTTGAAGGGCTTGAGCGAGAGAGTTTGAGTCGCGAGCACGTGCTCGACTTCACTGGTGCCGATACCAAACGCGAGTGCGCCAAAGGCCCCATGCGTGGCGGTGTGGCTGTCGCCGCAGACGATGGTCATGCCGGGTTGGGTGAGTCCTAGTTGCGGACCAACGACGTGCACAATTCCTTGATCGATGTCGCCCAGTGGATGCAATCGCACGCCGAACTCTGCGCAGTTCTTGCGCAACGCATCAACTTGCGTACGCGAGATGAGATCCGCGATCGGCTTGTCAATGTCGATCGTCGGCACGTTGTGATCTTCGGTGGCCAGTGTCAGATCAGGTCGACGTACGGGTCGACCTGCGACACGAAGCCCGTCAAAGGCCTGTGGACTGGTTACCTCGTGAACGAGGTGCATGTCGATGTAGAGCAAGTCCGGTTCATCGTCAGCTCGCCGTACGACGTGTGCGTTCCACACCTTCTCTGCCAAGGTGGAGCCCATGATCACTCCTGATCTGTAAGTGGAACGAGTTTCCTGACAACGTGACGCTATAAGTCTTGTTGGGACTTGACGTCTCACTATGCGAGACGGCAGTATCACTACATGGACAACTCTAGCGGAGTCGGCGTTCTCGACAAAGCCGCACTCATTCTCGGCGCCCTCGAGGCCGGACCGCTCACCCTCGGCGGACTGGTCACGGCGACAACCTTGGCCAGACCCACGGCACATCGCCTGGCAACCGCGATGGAGTTTCATCGATTGGTTGCTCGCGACATGAACGGCCGTTTCATCCTCGGCCCCCGGTTGGCCGAATTGTCCAGTGCCGCGGGTGAAGACAAGCTGCTAGCCGCTGCCGCACCGGTGCTCGTCGCACTCCGCGACGCTACCGGTGAAAGTGCGCAGCTCTACCGACGCCAGGGCGACAAGCGAATCTGTGTCGCTGCGGCCGAACGGATGTCGGGAGGTTTGCGAGACAGCGTGCCACTCGGCGCAGCACTCACCATGCAAGCTGGTTCGGCGGCTCAGATTCTGCTGGCGTGGGAGGAGCCCGACCGACTTCATCGCGGTTTGCAAGGTGCCGTGTTCAACGCGACAACGTTGGCCGGCGTACGTCGACGTGGCTGGGCCCAATCGGTGGGCGAACGCGAACCCGGGGTTGCCTCAGTATCAGCGCCGGTTCGTGGTCCCTCAGGCAAAGTTGTCGCTGCCGTGTCCGTGTCAGGGCCACTGGAACGATTGGGTCGCGCACCCGGTCGAATGCACGCCGGGGCCATCGTCGCTGCCGCCGCGCGGATGACCGACGCCCTGCGCCGCCGCCACGCCAACGCCCACCACTAACACGAGATTAAGTACGGCAAACGTCCCGCTCAGCGCCGAACTCGTCGCTAAGGTTGGGTCATGATTGCTGGCGGACTGGCTGAGAAATTGTCATCGGTGGACCTCTTCTCCGGGCTCGATCAACGCACCCTCGATTCACTGGTGCAACGTGGAACCACGATGAGTTTTCCGGCTGGTCGTGTGGTCGCTGAACAAGACCGCGACGGGTCGACCTTCCACCTCGTGCTCGAGGGAAGCGCCACCGTGTCTGTCAACGGGGTCGAACGCGCCGTGGTTACGGACGGGCACTACTTCGGTGAGATGTCCCTGCTCGACGGAGCACCGCGATCGGCAACCATCGTCGCTGGCGCCGACGGATTGAAGACCTTCACTGTGTCGCAACTTCGCTTCTCCGAGTTGCTAGACGAAGAGCCGCAAGTAGCACGCCTGCTGTGTACGGCGCTGGTCGCTCGCATCCGAGGACTCGAAGCCGACGGTTCGTAGTTCTAGTTCGCACGCTTCTGCCTACGTCGCTACTAAAACCACTACCCAATTGCCCACGGGACACTCAGTACGTCACCTTCGCGACCTACTCGAACCCGCAGATCACCGTCGACGGTGTACTTGTCGGTGATCTGATCCATGGCGTCATCGGTACGCACCGGCGAATGATGGGTCAACACAAGGGTTCCAACCTCTGCTCGACGCGCGAGTTCGCATGCATCGTCAATCGTTGAATGACCGTAGGAATCGGCAATGCGTCGTTCCGACTCGATGAACTGCGCATCATGCAGAAGTACGTCGACTCCGCGAATCAACTCCAACGCCTCCTTGGAAACCCCGTGGGCCGGTGCGTGATCGGGCAGGTACGCAATTGCGCCGTGGGCGTCGGTGACGCGAACTCCGAAGGTACGACCCCCCTTGTGCTCGACATCGCACACCCGGACTTCGAACTCCTCCACGCGACTCCCCCCGGATTCGACGGCGTGAAATCGCCACTTCCCGCGCAACTCCTCCGGCTCGATGGGGAAACTCGGAATCGACATCGACTTAGCGAGCAGATCGTGACCGGACAAGCCTTCTTGCGCAGGAACATACAGATCAATCTCCGCGTCATCGCGATCACCCGCTGCGAAGAACGGCAGCCCCTGCATGTGATCCCAGTGCAGATGGGTGAGCATGATTGACCCGATGTACGGCCGACCTTCGAGCCGGGCGCTGAGATGCCGTAATCCCGTACCCGCATCAAGGACAAGAGTGGGATCGCTTGCACCGTCGGGGATGACCGCGACCGACGAGGTGTGGCCGCCGTAACGGATAAAGTCCGCGCCCGGCGCAGGAGTGGATCCACGTACACCTAGTAGTACGACTTTCACTTGTCGCCTCCCGTCGTTGCGGGCACGCTACTCGCGCATCGAGGCGAAGGACGTTGAAGAGATGAAGTGACCCCGACGGGATGCGAATCCGCGCTACCGCCTTGAGGGCCTTCACACGTCCGCGGCAAACGCGGGGGTCGCTGGCACTGACACGACGCACGGGATGAGTTCGCTCGCGTCGTTGCGGCTTA
>JBBRTC010000085.1:0-7135 GCA_038244765.1 Candidatus Nanopelagicales bacterium
ACGGAGTCCTCACATGCAAGCGTCGCTCATCGGTTCGCTCGTCGTCGTTCTGCTGGTATTGCTTGTACTGAGTCGGATGGTGCGTATCGTCCCGCAGGCTCGAGCCGGAATCGTTGAGCGCCTCGGTCGCTACGCCCGAACCCTCAACCCCGGACTGTCGATCTTGGTTCCGTTCGTCGATCGTTTGCTTCCGTTGGTGGACATGCGCGAGCAGGTCGTCTCGTTCCCCCCACAACCGGTGATTACCTCGGACAACCTGGTTGTGAGCATCGACTCTGTCATCTACTTCCAGGTGACGGATCCCAAGGCTGCCACCTACGAGATTGCAAACTTCCTGCTCGGTATTGAGCAGTTGACGATTACAACGCTCCGTAACGTGATCGGCAGTTTGGACCTCGAGGACACGTTGACCTCGCGAGACGAAATCAACGCCCAACTTCGCGGAGTACTCGACGAGGCAACTGGCAAGTGGGGGATCCGAGTCAATCGCGTGGAGCTCAAGGCGATCGACCCACCTGCGAGCGTGCAGGAGTCGATGGAGAAGCAAATGCGGGCCAACCGGGAGAAGCGAGCCAGCATCCTTACGGCCGAAGGAGCGAAACAATCCGCGATCTTGACCGCCGAAGGGCAAAAGACCGCCGCTATCCTCAACGCAGAAGGTGACGCCCAGGCCACAGTGCTCCGCGCGAACGGCGAAGCCGAAGCCATCGGGAAGATCTTCGCCGCAATTCACGCCGGCGACCCCGACCCCAAGGTGCTGGCTTACCAATATCTCCAGCAACTTCCCGCTATCGCCAATGGGAACGCAAGCAAAGTGTGGGTCTTGCCCGCAGAGTTGAGTTCCGCGATGCAGTTGCTTAGCCAAGCCTTTGGCGAGCGTGACGGCACGCCCTCGTAACCGAACTTCGTATGCAGATCATCCGGATTGAATCGGCAGCAGACGGACGCCTGATCGACTACACGAATCTCACTGACGTCGCCGCTCGACGGCTTCGAGAACCGGTTGAAGGCCTGTTCATCGCAGAGAGCGCGCTGGTAATCTCACGCGCGCTCGACGCGGGCTACGTGCCACGAAGTGTGTTCACTTCGCCCAAGTGGTTAGACCTGCTGGAGCACGAAGTGCGCGACCGCCCTGGTCTCGATGAAATTTCCGTCTATGTGGCCGACGATGACGTTTTGCGCGACGTCACCGGCTACAAAGTCCATCGCGGAGCTCTTGCGTCGATGGGCCGTCGCGGGTTACCGGATCTCACGGAGATGTTGAATTCTGTCGATCGAATCGCCGTTCTTGAGGACATTGTCGACCACACAAATGTGGGAGCGATTTTTCGGAGCGCGGCAGCGCTTGGTGTCCAAGCAATCGTGATCTCGCCACAATGTGCTGACCCGTTGTACCGACGCAGCGTGCGGGTTTCGATGGGTTCGGTGTTTGCGCTTCCTTGGACGAGAGCTACGGCGTGGCCCGATGACCTTGAGGTCATCAAGAATTCCGGCTTGGCTCTGTGGGCATTGACCCCTTCCCCCGCAGCGATCGCCCTAGATCAGATCGATAGCTCGGGCGCGAGGTGGGCACTCATGTTTGGAACCGAGGGGGAAGGCTTGAGCTCGGAAGCGTCTGTTCGCGCGGATGTCCGGGTGCGCATACCGATGCACTCGGGGATCGATTCGCTCAACGTCGCCGCGGCTTCGGCCGTCGCGTTCTATGCACTGTGTGACCGACCGCCTGTTGCGCCCCTCTTTGCAGAAGGGGCCTCGGCTATCGGCAACCCGGCTTCCGACTAAGACCGACGTCCCCAGACGTACGTCGCACCGGCGGCGGAAAGGAACCCGGCGACTGCCCCCCAAAACGGATTGGGCCCAATGATCGGCAGCCACCACGTCAAGGTGTGCGCCACCCCGAACAGCAAGAATACCGAGACTCCCGCGACTCCGCCTGTGACGACGGACCGTCGGCGCAGTGAGCCGGAGTTTGTCGGTGTGGAATCGGAGGAGACTTCCTTGCCGGTTGCTCTGGACAATTCAGCCCCAGAAGTTCCGACCGGTTGCGGTGGTCGGGCTTGGGTCGCTTGCTCGACTTCGCGGAGCAAACGTTCAATGTCGTCATCAGGCATGGGGACATTGTGACCTGTTGGAGTCTGCGAAACATGGGCGCTCGACGTACTCTCATCCCATGTCCCGTCGGATTGGCCTGCCCTTTGCTCTCGCGGCCGCCCTTACCCTGACGGCCTGCGGGTCCGGCGCGTCGGTCAACCAGTCGGCCCTCACTCTCACTCCTAGCCCGAGCCAATCCGAATCGACCTCAGGGGTCACGCGGACTGCGCCACCGGCGACGCAGGTCGCATTGTCTCCGGCGAGGCCCGGCGAATCCCTTGTGACGTTGACGGTCCCTGGCGGCTCGTACACCCCGGCAGCCCCCAACGGGGGAACCGACGACTACCGATGCTTCCTGCTCGATTCGCCGCAACAAGTGGATTCGTACATCACCGGCGCAGCGGTGCAACCCGGCAGTGGACTCGTCCACCACGCGATTCTCTATCGCATCGAAGCCTCCCAGGTTGCCGCTGCAAAGGCGCTCGACGCGAAGTCTGCACAAATCGGTTGGACGTGTTTCGGTGGAACCGGCATTCCTGCGCCACGCAACAACGACGCATTAGCATCGCTTGATCAGGCCCAGTGGCTCTCAGCGTGGGCACCGGGAGTGGGGGAGAGCACCTTCCCAATCGGAACTGGCGTTTCGCTGACGCGCGGATCCCACATCGTGTTGCAGGTCCACTACAACCTCCTAGCAGGTCAAGGCACAGATCACACGTCGGTACGCCTGCGCCTCATACCGGCAACTAAACCGATCCGCGTCATCGAAACGATGCTTCTGCCGGCCCCAGTCGAGTTGCCGTGTGCCTCAGGGGAATACGGCGTTCTCTGCCAGCGTAGCTGGGCGGTCGCTGATGTCATCAAGCGATTCGGCGAGCAGGCTGGCTACGCGGTCGCGGGGCTGCAAGTCCTGTGCGGAGGAAGCTTGACCAAGCCCAAAGCGGGACCCACGCAGAGTTGCACGCGGCGCGTGCCTCGCGGCATCACGATATATTCAGCAGCTGGGCATATGCACTTGCTGGGTCGCACCATCACGATCGTGGCGAATCCGGGGACGTCGCGCGAACGGACTCTTCGCAAGATCACTAATTGGGACTTTGACAATCAAGGTGCGAAGTCGATCGGCACTCCACTGCACCTCAACGCTGGCGACAATGTTTCGATCAGCTGCACCCATGACGCGAGCCTGCGCAAGAAGTTGCCCGAACTGGCAGATCTGCCGTCGCGCTACGTCGTATGGGGCGAAGGCACCAGCGACGAGATGTGCCTCGGGATCCTGCTCTACTCTCGCGACTAGTGCTCGGAAAGCAGCGAGCCAAATCCCTGAATGCGATCAGCGATTCCATTGGCGCGCAGCGCATGCCAGAACGTGATGGCGTTAATGGCCAGGACCGGCTTGCCCAGTTCTGCTTCGAGTTTGCCAGCCAAACCGGCAAAATAAAGGTTGGTTCCCGCCTGCAAGATCGCGTCCACGTCATCGCCGTCCACCTCTCGAACCAATTCGCGAGTCTTGGCGTACGTCTCATGGGCGATCTCAACGGGCCCCGGCGAGTTGTGACCAGCCATCCGGACGACCTCGTAGCCAATATCGCCCATGAACTTGTCGACCATTGAGTTCCCCACTGGCATATAGGGACTGATCACGCCAAGTTTGCGAATTCCCGGGTAGAGCGCCAAGGCATCCTGAATGGCTTGGGCACCGAAGGTGATGTTGACACCACCTACTTCTTGGGCGATGTCTTGGTAGCGCTGAAACTCGCGATCCGAGCGCTCTTTGCCGTCCCAGAAAGTCTCGGCTGAATAGCCAAAAATCACGTGATCTGGTTTGCAGGTGAGTGAATCGCGCAGGCCCTGCTCGGTCGCTGCACCGATCGCCTTCACCATCGCGACAAAGTCATCTTCGGTTTTGACCTCAAACGGCGGAATCAGACACCCGCGAGTGGCCGTGATGACGCCGGTCGGCTTCATCTCGTTGTACTCGACCTCAACGGCCGTATTAGTCGACGGAACGAGCACCGCAAACTTCTTCCGGTAGCCGAAGTAGTCAGTGCCATAGCCGTAGCCGTCGATCATGATTGCTCCTCGTCGTGACGCGATTGTCTAAGCGGGTGTGTCCTATCACGACGTACGGGTCGAGACTTCGTCGGGCTCGGTACGAAGACGGGTCTGTCGCTCGGTCTAAACGGGGGAGGGCCCAGGCTCATCGGTGGGAGTTGTGGCGTCGTCATCCACCTCACGCTCACGGGCTTCGCGCGCTCGTCGCTCGCGCATGATCTGCTCGCGCTGAGCTTGATCACGCAGTTTCCGAAGATACTCAGGATCGTCATCGGGCCCCAGCGGTGCTGGCGTCGCGTTGGGTCGACCACCTCGTCGAGATGTTGATATCGGCTTCGGTCTCCCTGCGAAGAGCCACGCCAGCGGGCCGACGACAGGGATCACCACAACGACAATGAGCCACACCAATCGGGGGAGTACTCGGATGGCCGCCGTTGATGCTTGCAGGCAGTCAATAAAGGAGAAGATCATCAAAACGATCGGGATGAGGTAGGCCAGAACGCGGATCACACTGAGAGTGTAGGCACGTTGATCGTGCGAAGCAGGTCGCGCACACGGTAGAAAGTCCCTGTGAGCGAATCGACCCAGGTGTACGGCGGCTGGTTGTCCTCCGAAGATCTTGAATCTGCCAGAGAGCGATTGCCAATCCTCTACGTAGATGCGGTGCCGGTGCGGGTCGATAGCACTGGGACAGTCACCAGTCTTGGACTGCTATTGCGCGCGATGCCCGACGCAAGCGTGAGTCGAGCGATTGTTTCCGGGCGGGTTCTTTATGGCGAACGAGTTCGCGACGCGTTGATGCGTCACATCGAAAAAGACTTAGGTGCGATGGCCTTGCCCCAAATTCCGGCCGCCTTGACTCCGTTCACGATCGTCGAATACTTCCCTGACCCGTCGGTGACCGGCTATCACGACCCGAGGCAGCATGCCGTGAGTCTCGCCTTCGTCGTACCCGTGGCGGGTGATTGCGTGCCATCTCATGACGCCCTCAACTTGTCCTGGCTCTCACCTGAGGAAGCCGCGAGCGAGGTCGTGCGCGCGGAGATGACAAGCGGCCACGATCGCGTTGTGCGACTGGCCCTGGCCCACGTTGCCGCTCTGCCCTAGCCTCGGCCGCGAGGCGCGCCCTTGGCCTTCGGGCCGGACTTCGCGGCAGATCTTGGGGCTGACTTTGGGGCCGACTTTGACCAAGCTTTCTGTGGCCCCTTGGACGGAGCCTTCGCAGCAAACTTCGACGAGGACTTCGGAGCCAACTTCGGTGCAGGCTTGGTCGATGACTTGGACGACGGCTTCGAAGTGGACTTGTGACGCGAGTCAGATCGCGAGTCAGATCGCGAGTCGTAACGATCGTCAGATCGACTGTCCGCACGGTTGTCGCTGCGACGTGGCTTCCCCGAGGTGCTCGGTCGCTCGTCGGCCTTGCGCGCTGGATTTGGGCGTCGATCCTTGCTCCACCCTGTGTTCGAGCGGGACTCGTTGTCGCGCTCGTACTGGTTACTGTCCCTACTGGGTCGATTGGAGCGCGTTTGATCGGTACCGGGACGATCTGATCGGCTTCTGTCGGAGCCATTTCGATCGGCGCGCGGTCGACCCGAGCGGGACCGATCTGCGTATGTTCGTTCGGGGGCTTGGCGGCGCGGGGGCTGCGGTGGAGCCGGCGGACCGACAAGGTCCACGACATCGGGAGTATCGCTCAATTCGCGACGCATCTCCGGTGCAACGCCCGCGGACTTGAGCACCTTATCCACGCCACGTCGCTCCTTGGTCAACGACACGGTAACCACCGTGCCGCCAGCGCCAGCGCGAGCCGTACGGCCTGAGCGATGCACGTAGGACTTGTGATCTCCAGGCGGGTCGGAATGAACAACCACGTCGATGTCGTCGACGTGGATGCCACGCGCGGCAACATCGGTAGCGACGAGAACTCGGGGGTAACCATCGGAGAAGGACTTGAGTGCCCGGGTACGGACTGCCTGAGTCAGACCTCCGTGCAGTGAGCCGGCCGGGATTCCATTTTCCTTCAATTCGTCGGCGACCCGATCGGCACCGAGTTGGCTACGAACGAAGATCAGCGTGCGACCACTTCCGTTGGCGAGGGCCGCGATGACTGCACGCTTGCGACGCCAATCAGGGACCTCCACGATGTGATGGGACATCGTGTCGATCTGCGCGATCTCAGGGTCGGTGGCAACGAGCACGGGCGACGGCATGAACTCTGCGGCAATCTTGTCGACATCGCCGTCGAGGGTTGCGCTGAAGAGCATTCGCTGACCCCGCGTGGGGACCTGACGCAGGATGTCCTGCATTGGCTCCAAGAAGCCGAGTTCGCACATGTGGTCGGCCTCGTCGAGGATCGAAATTTCAACGTCGTTGAGTTCGCAATCCCCGTTGTCGATCAGGTCAATCAAACGTCCGGGAGTCGCGACCACGTAGTCGACTCCACGGTGAAGCGCGCTCCGCTGCGGGCCGTACGGCGCCCCGCCGGTGACGACCACGCCGTGAAGCGCGAGGGCGGCAGCCAATGGGGTCAACTCACGTGCGACCTGCGCGGCAAGTTCACGGGTGGGTACGAGCACAATGGCACGAGGGGTGTAGCGGCGCGGCTTGCCAGCGTGCTCGCGAAATTGCAGCAGAGTCGCGAGCATGGGCAGGCCAAAGCCAAGCGTCTTTCCCGAGCCGGTCTGAGCGCGCGCCAAGATGTCATCACCCGCGAGCGCATTGGGCAAGGTCGCGGCTTGGATGGCAAACGGCGCTTCGAAACCTCGTTCGGTGAGGGCCGTGACGAGGCCACGGGGGAGACCGGAATCACGAAATGACGTGGCCGGTGCCAGTGGTTCGCGCGTGCTCACGGCGCGTAGGTTTGAAGTTGGGCGTGGTTTTTGCTGGGGACGTGCGGACATACTGGATCCTTCGGGGTAGGACCACCTGAGGTGGTCGGACCCCGGTCACAGAAGTGCCACGCTGTCGCGATCGACAAGGGTCGCCCACA
>JBBRTC010000086.1:0-6852 GCA_038244765.1 Candidatus Nanopelagicales bacterium
CGTGCGCTCGCCGATCGCCACCCCGTCATCGGAGAGGTACGCGGGCTCGGCGTTTTTTGGGCGCTGGACCTGGTGTCGAATCGCGAAACACGAGAGCCGTTGGCGCCCTACGGCGGATCAAGCCCTGCGATGAATGAACTCGTCGCGGCCTGCAAGTCCCGCGGGCTGATGCCGTTCACTAACTTCAACCGCCTCCATGTCGTGCCGCCGTGCACAGTCACCGAAGCGGAGGCCAAAGAAGGGCTGGCCATCCTCGACGACGCCTTCGCCACAATCGCGTCGCACTACACCCCCTAAGCCGCTGTTGACGGACGATCAAGACTGTTGATCGTCCGTCAAGGAAACACGGCGTGTTGCGGCGATTTCTTGCCGTACGGTCAACAAAGTAAGATCAACTTCGTCGTCAATCGTGTGAGATGAATTCGTGGCCGCCGCCAGTGCGAGATCAACTTCGCGGGTGAGGTGTACGGCGCACTTCCCTAGGATGGCGCCATGACAGAGGTAGAGATCGAGGTTCAAGACCAGCGCAGAGTGGCCGTGGATCTGTTTAATCACGTGTGGACTCGGGTGGAGCAAAGCGATCGCTCGACAGCTGAAGACGACGACATGTTGCACGCCGCGCACGCGAGCCGATGGCACTGGGGCCAAGTCGGTGGGGCGCAAGAAATCGCGGTCGGGGAATGGCAGTGCAGTCGGGTGTACGCCGTACTCGAGCGTGCCGAGCCCGCACTTCACCACGCCCACCGATGCTTGGAGTTAGCCGGACACGATGACGTGGCGGCGTTTGTCGTGGCCTCCGCCTACGAAGCTCTCGCCCGCGCCCACATCGTCGCCGGCGACATGGACGCCGCTCGCGCCGCACGAGACGAGTCAGCCCGACTCACTGCCGCGCTGGAGGATCTCGAAGACCGAGAAGTGATAGAGGGTGACCTTGCGACGCTGCCGTTCTGAAATGGCGGCCGTCCGGAGATGGCCCGCCGTCCTGGTGTGATGCGTTGACCCTCGACGCAGCGAGAGGCGCGTACGGCGCGCAGCGACCCGTCGCCTAGGCTCCGCGCTCGTGAAGGTTCTGATCATCGGCGCGGGCGCACGTGAGCACGCGCTTGTGCGCGCGATGCAAGGCGATGATTTCGTTGACGCTGTGTTTGCTGCCCCCGGAAATGCCGGTATTAGTAGAGACATCGGCCCCGATCAGGTCCACAACGTGGACATGTTCGACAACGACGCGGTCGCTGCCCTCGCGATCCAACTCGAGGCGACCCTCGTCGTCATCGGACCTGAGGGCCCACTGGTCAATGGTGTGGCCGATGCGGTTCGAGACGCAGGCATCACATGCTTTGGCCCAACTGCGGCGGCGGCGCAACTCGAGGGCAGCAAAGCGTACGCAAAAGAACTCATGGCCGCCGCCGATATCCCCACCGCGATGGCACACGTATGCACGACGATCGACGAAGTTGCCGCGGCCTTGGACCAATTCGGTGCACCGTACGTCGTCAAAGACGACGGTCTTGCCGCCGGCAAGGGTGTTGTCGTGACTGACGATCGCGACGCGGCACTCAAACATGCGGCTTCCTGCCTGGCGCGACCGTCCGCGCAGATCCTCGTTGAGGAGTTCCTTGACGGACCAGAAGTGTCCCTGTTCGCGATCACCGATGGCCATACAGTCGTCCCTCTACTTCCCGCGCAGGACTTCAAGCGCGTCGGCGACGACGACACGGGACCGAACACTGGTGGGATGGGTGCCTACGCCCCATTGCCGTGGGCGCCGACAGATCTCGTTGAGCAGGTACGCGACCGAGTGCTCGTACCTCTCGTTGACGAAATGCGCAGGCTGGGGACTCCGTTTGCGGGACTAATTTATGCTGGACTCGCCTTGACGTCGCGCGGCATGCGCGTGATCGAATTCAACGCGCGCTTCGGCGATCCTGAAACACAAGCGGTGCTGGCGTTGTTACGTACGCCGCTCGCCAGACTTCTCTTCGCCGCCGCAACGGGACGGCTCGACACGGCGGAACCGCCGGTGTGGAATCCAGGTGCTGCCGTGACGGTCGTCATTGCCGCGCATAACTATCCAAACACCCCGCGCACCGGCGACCTCATCACCGGGACGCAAGACGCGGACGCGCTCGAATTTGTCGATGTGTTCCATGCGGGGACTCGACTGACTGACGACGGCGAGATCGTTTCAGCAGGAGGAAGAGTTCTGTCAGTGACTGCCGTCGGCACGGACGTGGCTGAGGCGCGGGCGCGGGCGTACGACGCCGTCGCGCTGATCGACTTGGCTGGCTCCCATTACCGCACGGACATCGCGGCCAACTGAGCTGTCGGCTGCTGGCCCCGTTCTGCGCGGTGTGCGCAAGGCGCAGTTCGATCCGGGGCTCGCAACGCCGTTGTCACAACTTTGCGCCACGTACGGAACAATGGGGGTGTGACTAAGCCGACCGGACCCGCAATCCCCAACGTACTGGCGGCGCGCTACGCCTCAGCTCAAGTCACCCAAATCTGGTCTCCGGATCACAAGATCGTCCTCGAACGCCAGCTCTGGATCGCTGTGCTCCGCGCCCAGTCTGACCTCGGCGTCGAGGTTCCCGCAGGGGCGATTGACGCGTACGCCGCCGCCATTGACCAGGTTGATCTCGCGTCGATTGCGGCCCGCGAGCGCGTCACCCGCCATGACGTCAAGGCACGGATCGAAGAGTTCAATGCGCTCGCCGGATACGAACAAATCCACAAGGGCATGACCAGTCGGGATCTGACGGAAAACGTCGAACAACTTCAGATCCGCGATTCGTTGCTGGTGGTGCGCTCTCGGATTCTCGCGACATTGGCGAGGTTGGCGAGTCTGGCGGCGACCTACAACGAGACGGCACTCACCGGCCGTAGCCACAACGTGGCCGCGCAGACCACGACCCTCGGCAAGCGCTTCGCTTCGGCGGCAGATGAACTCCTCATTGCGTACGACCGGATTGACGAACTCGTATCGCGCTATCCGTTGCGCGGGATCAAAGGCCCTGTCGGCACGAGCCAGGACATGCTCGACTTGGTAGGTGACGATGCCGACCGATTGGCTCAATTGGAGCGCGGTGTCGCGGCCCACCTCGGTTTCACACGAGTGCTCGACAGCGTGGGTCAGGTCTACCCGCGCTCGCTGGACTACGACGTTGTCACCGCGCTGGCGCAGTCAGCGGCGGCGCCATCGAGTTTGGCGACGACGATCAGATTGATGGCGGGTCTCGAACTCGTGACCGAGGGCTTCAAGGCTGGTCAAGTTGGGTCGAGTGCGATGCCGCACAAGATGAATACGCGCTCGTGCGAGCGCGTCAATGGACTCGCGGTGATTGTGCGCGGCTATGTCTCAATGATTGGTGAGCTTGCCGGCGATCAGTGGAATGAAGGCGACGTTTCGTGTTCGGTCGTACGCCGTGTCGCTCTTCCGGATGCGTTCTTCGCCATCGATGGTCTGTTTGAGACCTTCCTAACGGTGCTCGACGAATTCGGCGCGTTCCCCGCCGTGATTGAGCGCGAGCTCGCTCGTTACTTGCCGTTCCTCACGACCACCAAAGTCTTGATGGCGTCGGTACGTAAGGGCGTGGGCCGTGAAGTTGCGCACGGGGCCATCAAGGAGCACGCCGTTGCTACCGCACTTGCGATGCGGGAGAAGGGGTCGCAGGGCAACGATCTTTTTGACCAATTGGCAGACGACGATCGCCTCGAGCTTTCGCGAGCGGAGTTGTCTGCCTTGGTTGCCGATCCGCTTGACTTCACCGGCGCTGCGCGTGATCAGGTTGCGCGGGTGATTGTTCGAATTGAAATGTTGGTCGCTGCCCATCCTGCGGTGGCCGCTTACACGCCCGGAGAGATTCTGTGACGACGATCCCGTTGCCGGCGTACGCCTTGCCCGAGGGATATACGCACATCTATTCCGGCAAAGTGCGCGATCTGTATTCCACCCCACGCGGGCAGTTGCTCTTTGTCGCAAGCGACCGAGTATCGGCGTACGACTGGGTCCTGCCAACACTGATTCCTGACAAGGGTCGAGTGTTGACCGCGCTATCCTTGTGGTGGTTTGAACGGTTGCAGGGTGTGGTTCCCAATCACGTGGTGTCGACGAATGTGCCGGCGGCGGTGAAGGGACGCGCGATGGTGTGCGCGAAGTTGGAGATGTTTCCCGTCGAGTGTGTCGCGCGCGGATATCTTGCGGGCTCGGGACTTGTTGCATATCAGGCGAATCAGAGCATTTGCGGGGTCAGTCTTCCGCCCGGACTCAAGGATGGATCGCTGCTCCCTAAACCGATTTTCACTCCGGCCACCAAGGCTGCGATGGGCGAGCACGATGAGAACGTCACCTTCGATGAGGTCGTGGCGCAGATCGGCCAAGAAGAGGCGTCGCAATTACGTCGCCACACTCTCGCTGTCTATATGCGCGCTGAGGAAATCGCGCGCGAACGTGGTTTGATTCTTGCCGACACGAAGTTTGAATTCGGCCGTGGCGTGCGAGGCGAGATCGTGCTCGCCGATGAAGTACTCACACCGGACTCGTCGCGCTTTTGGCCATTGGATCAATGGGAGCCTGGACACCCCCAACCGTCGTTTGACAAACAATACGTACGCGACTGGTTGACGGCACCGGCTTCGGGTTGGGATCGCAATTCTGGGGAGGCGCCACCGGCGTTACCCGATCATGTGGTCGAACGTACGCGTGCCAAGTACATCGAGGCGTACGAGCGGCTAACGGGGAGGACCTTCGAGTGACGTGGCTATTGACCGGTGGCGCCGGGTACATCGGCGCACATGTCTTGCGCGCATTGCAGGACGCGGGGCGAGACGTTGTGGTTGTGGACGATCTTTCGACGGGTGTGAGGCCGCGAGTTCCCGACGGCGTGCCGCTGGTCAGTATCGATCTCGGAGATTCGGCCGCCCTTGCACAAGTCTTCGGTGATCACTCGGTAACCGGTGTCGTGCACCTGGCGGCGAAGAAGGCCGTCGGAGAATCTGTAGAGCGACCGATTTGGTACTACCGCCAAAACGTCGACCGGATCCTGACGCTGGTCGAGACCATGGCCAACGCCGGAACGCGGAACATGGTCTATTCCTCGAGTGCTGCGGTTTATGGCATGCCGGCTGGTGAGCAGGTTGCCGAGGATGAGGCGACCGCGCCGCTCTCGCCGTACGGTGAAACAAAGTTGATCGGGGAATGGGTCGTGCGCGATGCGGCGCGTGTTCATGGACTGTCGTGGACTGCGCTGCGATATTTCAACGTGGCCGGTGCCGGGTCCGATGACCTGGGTGACACGAGTGCCTTCAATCTGATTCCGTTGATCTTTCGGGCGGTGGCGGCGGGGGATCGGCCGAAGATTTTTGGTGACGACTATGAGACGCCCGATGGCACCTGCGTACGCGACTACATTCACGTAAGCGATCTCGCTGAGGCGCACGTGATTGCGGCATTGGCAACGGAAGGCTCCTCGCCGATTGCCCGGGCGTACAACGTGGGGCGCGGGGTTGGTTCGTCGGTCCGCGAAGTCGTGGACATGGCTTCGGACGTGATCGGTCGTGACGTCAATGCCGAAGTAGTACCGCGACGCGCAGGTGATCCGGCCTACCTGGTGGCATCCGCCGAGCGGATCCGCGACGAACTCGGGTGGCAACCCACCCGAGATTTACGGGACATGGTCGCCAGCGCGTACTCCGCCTCCACCGCGTAGCACCCCCTCCGCCGAGTCGTCAGTTTTTGGTCACTGGGCGGGCCAGAAGTGACTAAAAACTGACGACTCGGGGCTCAGGGTAGGGGGCTGTGGACAGATCTCGTGGGACAGCGCCGCGATACGTCAAGGTACGCCGATGGGCACACTGTCGCGGCTCCCTGCCCCTTTGAGTGGGGGACCTTTTAAGAGCAAGCAGGCTTTCGACCTCGGAATATCGAGAACGGTTCTTTGTGGCAAACGCTACGTACGGCTCTTCCCAGACGTCTTTGCGCTAGCAGAACCAGCGCCAACGGACGAACAACTGCGAGCCGCTGCCTTGATGGTTGTTCCCCATGGTGCCTTGAGTCATGCGAGCGCCGCGCTTCACTGGCATATCCCCATCCCTGTGACGTTGCGTCGCGACTGCATCCACGTATGCGTCGGATTCGGTTCGGAAGTGTCGAGAGTGAGAGGGCTCAAGGTCCATGAGCTTCGACTAGACCTGACCGACGTCGTCGACGCGTCAGGAATTCGGGTGACTTCGCCGGCGCGGACGTTGCTTGATCTTGCCGCGTACCTTTCGCTGGCCGACCTGACGGCCGCCGTCGATGCCGCATTGCGCTCGGAGATCGTGAGGCGTGATGGACTCGTGACTGCGGCGATTGACGCCAAGGGGGCCCGAGGCGTACGCCGCCTTCGCCTCGCGATCGATTTGGCGGATGCTCGCTCGGAAAGTCCGCAGGAATCGCGAACTCGAGTCGCGCTCATCTCCGGTGGGCTTCCCACTCCCGAGTGCAACATCGAAATCCGAGATCGCCACGGGCGTTGGATCGCACGCGGTGACTTGGTGTACGAGGCGTACAAAGTGCTGGTCGAGTACGACGGTGACGTCCATCTCGAGAACGAACAGCGAATCCGCGATGCCGAGCGTCGCAACGACGTGATTGCTGCGGGCTGGACGGTCATTACCTTCACGGCTGAGTCATGGAGAGACCCCGCCGCAATGGTCCGTCGCGTGTGGGACGCCCTCGTACATGCCGGCTGGACTCCATCCAAAGCCCACCCCACCCCCCTCGAGTCGGGGCAAATTTTTGACATGCGGGCGCCCCCCCGGCCCCAAAATTTGCGCTAGGGGGGGGGGGTGAGGGGGGGGGGGGGGGGGGGGCCC
>JBBRTC010000087.1:0-6652 GCA_038244765.1 Candidatus Nanopelagicales bacterium
CCAGCGAAACTCCGCGGGGAACCAGCGCGGTTGCGATCCTTCCCACTCCGGATCGATTCCACCCCCGGTACCCACCACATCGGGATCCGCGAACGGAGCGACAAGTTGGTCAAGCCATTGGGGTTTGGCCCGGGCATCATCATCGAGAAAGACCATGAGAGACGTATCGGCATGCGTAACACCCAAGTTGCGCGTTGCGGAGGCACCGCGTTCCCCTGTGTTGAGTAAGACGACAACGCCCTTCAACTCGGCGCACAATCGACTGTGCAAGTCAGGGTTGTTGTCTGACACCACGATGACCCGACTGGGGGGCGGGTCTTGTGCGAGCGCCGATTCAATAGCAGCCATCGTGAAACTCCAACGCGCCATGGAATGGCAGGCGATCACGACAGTTGCATCAACCTTCGAGGTCATCCCATGTCCTCGACCATCCACGAGTTTGCCGAATTACGTAAATCGATGACGCGGGTTGGCTCGGTTTGTGGCTTACTCGCGACGCGATCCATCTGCGCGCTACGACGCGAACGACGGTACTCGGACCAGATTGTGCGCAGGACCCGGAAGCCGTCGCGGATGGCATTGAGGTTGCTTTCACCATGAATTCGCGGGAGCTCGTAGCTCGGCACTTCGCAGATCGCCAACTCAGCGGCGGCCACGCGGCAATTCAGCATGGATTCGATCTCGAAGCCGTCCCCCCAGGTCATCGCCCCGCCGGTGGAGGCAGGCCGTGGGTCGGGCAACGTCAGTGACGGGACGATGTCGGCCCAGAAGGCGTTGTAGCCGTAGCAAAGATCGGTGAATTTCGTCTCGAAGAGCAGGTTGGTGACCCCATTGAGGAAGTCGTTACCGAAGGAGCGGAAGCGCGTGAGGTCGGTGCTTCCACCCTCGTCCCGAAATCGACTTCCCTTGGCAAAGTCGGCACCGGCGACCAACGCGTCGACGAATCGTGGAATTTCGCGAGCATCGGCTGATCCATCGGCGTCGAACATCACGATGATGTCACCCGTGACAGCCTCAAAGCCGCACACAAGTGCGTTTCCTTTGCCCCGTCGCGTTTGGTGGACGATCTTGATGTCGGGCATCGCCGCCTGCGCTGACGTGATCGTGTCGTCGTGCGAATTGCCGTCGACAAGGATTACCTCGTGGACGCGGGGCAGCGTGGGCAAGACCGCGGCTAAGTTGCGCGCTTCATTCTTGGCCGGGATAACAATTGAGACCTTCGGGTGAGCCGCGCGTCGTACTTCCGCTCGATGTGTACGAGATCCCGAGTCGATCGTCATCTGGTCCCCCTGAAAGTCGCACTGGTACCGGCGGGCATGAACTCTCGACAAGGCCAGTCGAGGCGGGACCTTGTGGGAGTCACAACACCCCGGAAGAGATGTTGTGCAGCGAGAGTAGGTGTCCAACCCCGCTCAATGTCACGCCAAGTGAAGGAGTCCACTCATTTGGATCAGCACGATCATCTGTTCGTACGATGGTCCTATGACGAAAGGCCGATGCGTTCGTCACTAGCCGTTGTCACCGCTGCGAGGACCGCCACCGAAAAGACTTCGCGGACTGCCCGTGTCAGCAATGCGTGATCGCCATGCTCGACGAAACTGATGTCGACGTTGTCGCGCCGCTCAATACGACCGCTCGCAAACAGCGGGATTGCCATATCGAAGGCGACGCGCTCTTCGCGGCCGATGAATACGACGATGTCGCTGTTGCGAGTGGCCCTCGAGCAAACTGAGCCCGTACTTGAATTGACCACATGCAGCGTGGCGGCCGTACGCCAGCCGAGAACAACGAGCTTCTCCAACAATTTCCAGCGCGCCGCCCGTTTGTGGACGCCGATTCGTATGCTCGGAATGGTTCGACCGTGGGGCCCCATCGGATTTGGTCGACGTTGCATACGCAGCGGATTGAGAAGAACGGCTTTAAGGCTTCGCCCCTCTCCGGCCAGCATCAGTGCCATCCAGGCACCAGAACACAGCCCAACGACGACGCTCTCGGCCTCGCCGCGTGGCGGCAAGGATTCGAGAGCTTCGGTCACATCGTCGAGCGACTCTTGGGTGTAGTAGTACGGTCCGTCAGGCTCAGATCCCCGCGAGCTGTCGCCCACGTCCCCGACATCGAAACGGACAACTCGACACCCATGTGCGGCGGCTTCTCTGGCCGCCTCAACCCACATCCGGTTGGGACCCACGTGATAGGTCACCGCCGTGTTGGTGAGAAACACGGTGGGACCTGCAATGGACGCTCCCTCGGTCACGATTGCGAACAGTTTCGACTCACCGAGATAGACGGCTCGCTCGACGATCGCTCCGCCGGAGTCGTCACAGTCGACAACCACCGCGGGTGGCGCATTAACAAGGCACTCGATCGTCGCGTCGGGTGCGCGATCGGCAATCCAGGTGGCGATCGACGCGACGGTGTGTTGAGGAACGCGAGCGTAGATGTCGGGAACGTCGAAGAGCAGGCCTTGGTCCACCGTTTCTGCGACGTCGATCCCGGGATCTTCAGCCAACAGCCGGACTTTCGGCCCAACTGCCTTGTCCGGTCGAGTCAATAGCAGCGAGGGGTTGGTCAGCGCCCCTTCGACGCCGATGGCGAGCCGCCGAAGATCGTCGGCAATCGCTTGGGGGTAGTAGAAGCCGGGGGTGTCAAAGCCTCGATCATCAGCGGCGTGGTTCGCCGTCTCCGGGAACTCCAACAGCTGAAGGGCACGCTTCTCGCGCAGGAACCCGAGACCGGACGGGCATGGATCCCACAGGACGACCCCGTCCGCTTCGAGCCCGTTCGATAGTGCCTCCCACGCGAGGTTTGCTCCCATCCGTAGTCCGATCACGCTGACGTGATGGAGTCCCATCGTCCGCGCCTCGGCCACAGCGACCTCGATGCTCCGGAGCCAAGCCGACACGAGATTGGGCGAGGTCAAATCGCCGGTGGAATCCCCTGTTCCGGGGTAGTCAAAGCGAAGAGACGCAACTCCGCGCGAGGAGAGTGACTCGGCCAGTGTGCGCATCGTGCGATGGGCAACAAGATGCTCCATGCCCAACGGGGGGCACAGAATCGCCGCACTGCGCGCGCGTCCACCGACAGGGAGGTGCCACCAGCCAAAGCACTGGTGTTCACCGACGGAAAACCACAGTGGGGTCATCGCGAAATCTCAACGGCAACAGCACTATTCAGCGCCCGCACCGACCCAGTGGGGTCTTCGGCGGATCCCAACGGTATTAACGTGATATCTCGCGAAGCGCCCGGTGCGAGATGAAACCAGGACGTGGTGGGGTGGAATCCGGCTACGTCCACGGCGACCCACTGTGCCAACTCGCGAGTGGCAATTGACAACGTCCACGACTCGTGTGCGGCAGGCGTAGCGAGCGCGGTCAAACCCACGTCGTTCACACGCGGACGTTTCTGCCCGAGGGTAAGAATGGTGGACTCGGACACCACCCGATCGTTGCCGACGATCCAGCGTGCGCGCAGGCAGTCGTACGTCGGGGCGCCGAAACGAAACACATTGCCGAGGTCTCTGAATCCGCCCACTACCGAATCGACGCTGACCGACTCAGCATCGTGGGCAGTTACGACCAGCGGTACGGATTCACTGATGAGCAGCCGGCCATTGACTCCGAAAACGTCAACTTCGATGCGACCGGACAGAACCGCCTCGCCATCGTTGATCGCATGCAGCCAGAAGCCGTCGAGCCCTTCGTCGCAGGCCAGAATTGTTTGTGGAGCACAGACCTGCGCGAGCGCGTACCAGATCGATTTCGGCTGCCCATCGGAGTCGATGATCCCCCACCCCGCGCCAGGTACGACGTCGCGACCCGTGAGGATCAGCCCACCTGCGCACATTGACTGAGGTCGACGCCACTCGGTGAACAGATGCGTTGCTAGGGCGGCGGCCGTGGCGCGGCCCACATCAAGCGCCCACGCAGGATCTTCGCGTCGTAAATCTGCAGCGGTGAGTCCGAAGATCTCGCGGACGTAGTGATCGCGTACGTCTTCAAAGTCCCACGACGCTCCCGCGTCGCGTGCAACTCCGCGCTTCCATTGGGGATGGTGTCCCGCCGCGGCCGCCGAGCCGAAATGCAGATCAACAAACGACGCTTCGGGTGGGTTGGACAACGCGAGGCACTCCGAAGCAAATCTCACGCCAGCGGCGCGTACGTCGGACAGCGGTCGCTGATAGCCGCCGACGCCGAAGTAGTGGGCTACCCCGGTTCCAACGTGGGTGGGAAGCACACCACCGCTTGGGCTGGATGTGACGTAGGGAACGCCGGGAAGCGCGTCACTCGCGAGCCGCGGAATCACCTCATCAAGAACGCGATGCCGGCGAGCTTCCGGCCCAAGGCCCATGAAGGTCGCTTGCTGTTCGGTTTCGCTGCCTCCGCACAGAACTGCCAGCGAGGGCCGACCGCGTAAGCCGGTGAAGACGTCGCTTAGTTCCGCACGCAACTCGCGCAGGAAGTCGTCGTCATCAGGTGGGTCAAGGGTGGCGAGCATCGCGTCCTGCCACACCATGATCCCGAGTTGGTCGCACAGATTCCAGAATGACTCTGACTCGTACGCCGATGTCCCCGTGAGCCGCACCATGTTCAGCCCCGCGATGCGAAGCCGCATCAGCGCATCAGCGATCGACTCGTCCGTCGGATTAAGCGACGTGACGTCAGGCGATACCCAGCAGGTACCGCGCATGAACACCCGCTGGCCATTGACTTCAAGGCTGAATCCGCCATCCGAGCGGTGAGCGACCATCGTTCGGAATCCGACTCGTCCCAGGGGGCGTATGTGTCCATCGACCGAGATCGCCACGTCATAGAGCGGTTGGGCACCGTGCGAATGCGGCCACCACAGTTGCACGTCGGGGACTTCGACCTTCCCGAGGATCCGACAAGCTGCGTCTTCGCGCTCGATCTGCAGCGGAGCGATCATCCCGGCGATGTGCAGTTCTGCGGTCTGGTGATCTCGAGAGTCGACGTAGAGGTCGACATCGACGAATCCTCGGCCATCCTCGACCCGGGTCTGCACGCGGTCGCCCGTCAGTTCCACCGCCGACCGTGGCGTCAAGGTAATCGGACGCCATGGCCCGACGACGACGGAGTAGCCCGGCCACCGAATACGGCCCAGCAACGACGTCCGCCACCACCGAATACCTTGTTGACTCACGAGCCGGGTACGCCAACGCGCGCGCGGTCGGCGATCGGCCACTCGGGGCGACACCGCACGGCAATAAATGACGAGTTCGTTGGTGCGTACGAGGTTGGCGATATCGATCGAGTACGAGCGAAACATGTTGACGCTATGGAGGATCGGCTCACCATTGAGCCAGACGTGCGCGTCGGTAGCGATTCCTTCCGCGCGAAGGATCCACGGTCCGTCACTGGTCGCATCGAATGTCGCTCGAAACCACCAGTCCGTGGCGTCGTAGTCGCGTTGCTGAGCCGCGTCCGCGCCGTCACGAGCCCGCACCGCGCCCGCAGCCGTTCCGGGCACTTCTGCGGCGAGCCATTCCAGTTCCGCGCTGCCCAGGTCACCGACCACGACGGAATCAGGTGCCGATGGAGCGCAACTCCAGCGTGCGCTGGCCAACAAATCGTCTGTCATCACGACGACTCCGCACGCCACTTCACGGCATCACGCATTCCCGCTGCCCAATGTTCGGACATCGCCGTCAAAGACTCATCGATGTCCACCGCGCGACCTCGTGCTGCGCGCGCGAGCCGAAACTGGAGTGACTTGGCCGCGGTCGATGCTGCCCGAAAATTGTCGCCCGCATCCGCAAGAGCCGTCTGCCCCGCGGTGGTCGCCCAGTCGCTGAAGTCACCCGCGAGTTCAGCGGTGGCGCCGAATTGGCGAAGCACCGCAAACGAGTAGACGTGGAAGAAGTCCAAGCCGTTGCTGCTCAGCATCGACAAGTCCGCGTTGAGCCGTACCGCGAGCCGATCGACCGGATTGTCATCGGGACGGCGGTCGATGTGTGCGTGGGCGACCGCGATTGCATCGGTCAGCGAGGAGGCGTGCGCCCGTTCGAGTCGGACGAGTTCGACGTAGGGAACCAGGGTGGAGGTCGTGGGCGAAAAGAGTTGATCGAAATCTTCGCCCGCTACGACGAAATAGCCGCGGCCATGAAAGTAGCCGGCAGTGCGATTCGCGCGATCCAGCATTTGCACCGAGATCGTGGTCTTCACGTGGTCGGTACGATAGGACACACCGGCGGTGTCTGGGAGCCACCACGAATCCACCTCAACGGTGAGGAGGCGCCCGCGGATCAACTGCTCGTCAATGTGGTCGAGTATGTCGCGCCATACGTTGATTTCAGCCACGTCAACGCCGTACAACACGCGAAGGTCCTCGGCAGGGAACTTGAGAAACGCCCATTGATCGCCTTCGAAGTCAGCGCTGAACGCACATGACGTCGCCGCGAGTGGATCGAAGTTCCGCGAGTGCAATAACTCGACCCAAAGGTCGATGTAGCAATTGGTCTCGTTCCAGATTCGATCCTCGCCGTGGATCCGATGCGCGCGATAAGACGACGCGTCAAGATCGTGCATTGACAACGTCATGGCCAGAGTGCGTTTCTAACCCGTGCAGGCCACCGTGCCGAATTGAGTCCGTGATGGCGCAGCAGCGCGAGCGCGATTCGCTCCATGCCGAAACCCAC
>JBBRTC010000088.1:0-6626 GCA_038244765.1 Candidatus Nanopelagicales bacterium
GATCCGCAAGATCGTCGTCAAGTCGTCGACCTCGGTGTACGGCGCCGGGCCCAAAGACCCGGCCATGTTCACCGAAGGCACTCAACCCAAGTCAATCCCCACTTCGGGGTGGGCGAAGGACTCCGTTGAGGTCGAGGGTTATGTACGCGGTTTTGCTCGTCGCCGACCGGACGTCTTGACCACCACCCTGCGCTTCGCAAATTTCCTGGGACCTCGGGTCGAAACCCCGATGTCGGAATACTTCGCGTTGCCGCTCGTACCCACGGTGCTTGGGCACGACGCACGGTTGCAATTCATTCATGAAGTCGACGGCCTCGAGGCGATCCGCCGAGCCACCGTTGGCGACTATGCCGGCATATTCAACATCGCCGGCGACGGCGTACTGATGCTGTCCCAAGCCGTACGCCTCGCCGGACGAATCCCACTACCAGTTGCGCCACTGCTCGTGGGTGCGGTCGGTCAGGCGATTCGGCGTACCGGCATTGCCGACTTCTCTCCCGAACAGGTCCGTTTCCTGACCTACGGTCGCGGCGTCGACACGACTCTGATGCGGGTGCCATTTGGATTCACACCGCAGTACACGACGCGAGAGACCTTCCTCGATTTCGTTGAGTCGCGCGCACTGCGGGGGGCCGTCACCCCGCCTCGAGTCGCTGTGGCACAAGGGATTGCGACCGGAGTGCTCACCAGCGGCGTCGTCAACGGCGTGATCGATCTTGCGCGTGCAGTGGCGCGTCGGGGCACGCACGGCGCTGGCGACTCGCCAACAGAGCCTGCCCATGCCTGACGCAACCGTGATTCCGATTGGTGGCGGGCGACAGGACCGCCCTCGCCGTACGACCGTGTCAGCGGGTTCGCGGTTGGCCGGAGCGACAGGACCGAAACCGAAGCCACCGGTACGCCGCGCGCCCACCCCGGCGGTGGATCGCGATGATCGCGCGTCGACCGAACCGGCAAAGAAGAAGGCGGCGGCGAAGAAGATGCCGTCGGCCACGGCAAAGAAGCAACCTCCTGTTCCGAAGGCAACCTCCGCAAAATCGGCGTCAGAAAGATTAGCTGCCCCAACACCGGCGTCAGTTCCATTGGCATCCGCGCGATCGAAGTCGACGAAGTTTGATGCCCGAGAGTCGGGTTCGACGCCACCCTTCGAGTTCGATCAGAAGTCGTGGGACGAGCGTGTCGCCGAAACATTGGACTTCTTGCGCCGCCGCATCACCGGCGACTACGAAGTCGATGAGTTCGGCTTCGACCCTGAACTCACCGACAAGGTGCTGTTGGCGGTTCTGCGTCCCCTCTATGACCGTTGGTTCCGCGTCGAAGCGCGCGGTTTGGAAAACGTGCCGTCGACTGGTGGCGCTCTTGTCGTTGCGAACCACTCGGGCACGGTGGCAATGGACTCGTTGATGACCCAACTTGCGCTGCACGACCATCACCCGGATCGACGTGCGCTTCGGATGCTCGGCGCAAACCTTGTCTACTCGACGTCGTTCATCGGCGAGTTGTCACGCAAGGCCGGTCACACACTCGCGTGCGCGCCTGATGCCGAGCGGCTGCTCAAAGCCGGCGAAATTGTGGGCGTATGGCCCGAGGGATTCAAAGGTGTCGGCAAGCCGTTTAGTCAGCGATACAAGTTGCAGCGTTTCGGTCGTGGCGGCTTTGTTGCGGCCGCGTTGCGTACCGGCGTGCCGATCATTCCGACGGCAATCGTTGGGGCAGAAGAGATTTACCCGATCCTCGGCAACTTCAAGACTCTCGCGCGATTGATTGGCATGCCGTATTTCCCGCTGACTCCGACGTTCCCGTGGTTGGGTCCGCTGGGACTGATCCCGTTGCCAAGCAAGTGGATCATCGAGTTCGGCGAGCCGATTCAGACCGACGGGTTTGCGTTGGGTGCCGCCGACGATCCGATGCTGGTGTTCAACCTAACCGATCAGGTCCGCGAGACGATTCAGCAAAGTCTCTATCGCGTGCTCGTCACCCGCCGCGCCGTCTTCTCCTAACCCCTACCAAATACGGATGTGCGCATGGGCCAATCTGGTGGGACCAATGTGACATTCATCCGCAACACATGCGTGGAGTGGGTTAATGGGGGTGGCGCTTCTTGATGGCGGAGATGCTCATGCCGACGCCAATCCCGATGCCCGCCCCAGCAACAACGCCAACGGGGATCCCGACCCGAGTCGCCATCCGCTTGCGCCGATAGTCACGCACGGTCCAGTTCTCATCGCGCGCGTAGCTGCGTAACTTCGAATCCGGATTAACCGCGCACGGACTGCCGACCAACGACAGCAACGGGATGTCGTTGGCTGAATCGGAGTACGCCGCGCACCTCGACAAGTCCAACCCCTCTCGAAGAGCCAACGCGCGTACGGCTTCAACCTTGGCCGGCCCGTGCAGCGGATGGCCAATGAGCTTGCCGGTATAGACGCCGTTTTCGATCTCGGAAACAGTTCCTAAAGCGCCGGTGAGGCCCAACCGTCGCGCGATGATCGTCGCGAGTTCCACCGGTGTCGCTGTGACAAGCCAGACGCGTTGGCCAGCATCGAGATGGCCCTGCGCCAACGCCAACGTCCCGGGCCAGAGTTTCGTCGACATGACATCGTCAAAGATCTCCTCGGCCAGTCTCTCCAGTTCTTCCACTCGCCGCCCAGCCACGAAACTCAAGGCAGCTTCGGTCGCCGACGCCATGTCGCCCATGTCCTCCGCGCCCATCGCGAATCGGGCCTGCTTGATCGCGAAGTCCGACAGGTCGCGCCACGTAAAGAACTTGCGGGCGGCTAAACCCCGCGCGAGGTGAAAGATGCTGGCGCCACGCATGATGGTGTTGTCGACATCGAAGAACGCCCCAGCCGTCGGATCGCTCGGCACGGCCAACTCGCTCTCCACGCCCGCCGCAGCCGCGGCCGCTTCCCCTGCAAGTCGATATGACTCAGCCAGATCCATCGGACGTACGCCTTGATTCACGGCTCGCACCCTACTTCGCTGACACTGTGCGAGACTCGGCGTCATGGTTGGGAATCTCGCTGATCTTGTCCGAGATTCAGCACGTCGGTCTCCCTCGCACGTTGCACTCATCGAGGGGCACAAGCGCGTCACCTGGTCACAACTCGACGCCCTGATCGACGGTGCGGCCAATGGACTTCGTTCCCGAGGCCATGAGCGAGGGCAGCGAATCGCTCTCCTGATGGGCAATCGAATCGAATTCGTGATCGCCTATTTCGCGATCCTCCGGGCCGGCCTTGTCGCCGTGCCGCTCAATTCGGGCTATACGGGTCCCGAAGTCGCCGACCTCACCGCCCAATGCAGCGCCGAGTTAATTTTGGCCGAGCCGACAACCCTGCGCGTTGCCTTCGAGGCCGGCACGGCATCAGGTCGCGGCGTCCCCGTCATCGACGTGACCGGACCTGATTGGGCGAGACTTGCATCGAACAATTCCGGTTCACCCGCGCGACCTAACGATGATCTCGTCGATGAGACGGGGGAAGAACTCGCCGTGCTTCTCTTTACCTCCGGCACGAGCGGCAAGCCCAAGGGCGCGATGCTGCGTCATCGCACCTTGCTCGCAGACCTCAACTCCCTCGACACCATCGAGCCCCGCCCCATGACCGAAGACGACATCGTCTTGATGGTCCTGCCGATGTTCCACGTGTACGCCCTCAACGCCGCGCTCGGTCTCGCGGCGAAAACCGGAGCGACCTGCGTGCTCGTCGATCGCTTCGATCCGCGCGCATCCTTGGAAACGATTCGCCGCGAAGGAGTCACGAACATCCCGGGAGCCCCACCGATGTACGTCGCGTGGTCGGGTCAACCCGAACTGCGCGAGTCCTTGCAATCCGTACGTCTCATGGTTTCCGGTGCTGCGCCGCTCCCACCGGCTGTGTTCGAGCAATTTCGCACGTATGGACTTCCGGTGTGGGAGGGCTACGGCATGACCGAGACCGCGCCGGTTGTGACGTCGACGCTGGTGAGCGGTCGACCGAAAGCCGGCAGCGTCGGGATGGCGATCCCAGGCGTGGAGTTGCGGCTCGTCGACGACGACGGAGATGAAGCAGACGACGGAGATCCGGGCGAAATTTGGGTACGGGGTGACTCTGTCTTTGATGGGTATTGGCCGGATGGCGAGGGCGGTCCCGACGCCGATGGTTGGTATGCGACAGGCGATGTCGCGTACGCCGACGAAGACGGTGATCTGCATCTCGTGGATCGGCGACGCGAGTTGGTCATCGTTTCCGGGTTCAACGTCTACCCGCGCGAGATCGAAGATGTGCTCGTGACACATCCTGATGTGATCGAGGCAGCCGTCGTCGGGATTTCGCATCCCTACACCGGCGAGGCGATCAAGGCCTACGTTGTCGGGCGCGAAGGCGCCGTACTCAGCGCGGAGGACATCGTGGCGTTTTGCGAAAAACGATTGGCGAGATTCAAGTGCCCGACGATCGTCGAAGTGATGACGAGCTTGCCGCATTCGGCAACAGGCAAGGTCGCAAAGGGACTCTTGCGTGACTGAAGGTCGTACCGACGACAACGTGGGATCGGCCCGAGTGACCTTGATCGGCAAGCCCGACTGCCACCTGTGCGACGACGCCCGAGTGATCGTGGCCACCGTCTGTGGCGACCTCGACGTTGAGTGGGAAGAACGCTCGATCCTCGACGACCCGGCCCTGGCGGACCTCTATTGGGAGCAGATCCCCGTCGTCCTTGTCGATGGTGCCCAGCACGATTTCTGGCGGGTGGACGCCGTACGCCTGCGCCGAGCCCTGGGGTCATAAGACCCCTTCCGGGGTCCGTATACCGGTAGAGGGCCTCCGGTCAACTTTGTGCGTTCGTTCACTAATTGCTTACCCTGGCTAGGCGCTTGAGTCGACGCGGGTCAGAAATGCCCTAAAAGGGCCACCAACCGCGACCCGGATCGGCCTTCCGCACGCATATCGATGCCAGTTCAGACCGGGGTGAGACGTGCCGATCGAGCCTGCAGTTCCGCCACGCGGCGGTTCTCGCGCGCGCCGAGGCATTTCCGAGGCGACGGTCGCCCGACTGCCGATCTACCACCGAGTGCTCACGTCCATGGCTGACCGCGGCGTCACCACCGTATCCAGCGAGGAACTCGCTGCGGCCAGCGGCGTCAACAGCGCAAAACTCCGCAAGGACCTCAGCCACCTCGGCTCGTACGGGACCCGGGGGGTTGGCTACGAAGTCGACTACCTCGTCTACCAAATCGCTCGCGAACTTGGCCTCACCCAGGACTGGCCCGTTGTCATCGTCGGGATCGGCAACCTCGGGCATGCGCTCGCGGGGTATGGCGGATTCGCGACGCGCGGTTTTCGCGTTGTTGGGTTGCTGGACAGCGACCCGGCTCGCGTGGGTGAGCGAGTTGGTTACGGCACGTCCAGCCTGGAGATCCAACCGCTCAGCGCGCTCGAAGATGTCGTGAGTGCAACCCGCGCCAGCATCGGCGTGATCGCGACCCCCGGTGTCGCTGCGCAAGGTGTCTGCGATCGACTCGTCGCGGCTGGAGTGACCAGCATTCTCAACTTCGCCCCGGTCTTGCTCACGACTCCGGACGGCGTGGACGTACGCAAGGTCGACCTCGCCACTGAGTTGCAAATCCTGGCTTTCCACGAACAACGCAAGTCCGACGCGAGGTTGCGCGCATGAGCATCCTGGTCGTCGGCGTGAGCCATCAGTCAGCACCGATGGCGGTGCTCGATCGAGTTGCGCTCACCCAACACGACGTTGAAGCGCTCCAAACGACCGTGATGGCGTCCCCGGCCGTGGCCGAAGCACTTGTGCTCTCGACCTGCAATCGCGTTGAGGTCTACGCCGATGTCGCGCGCTTCCACGCCGGCGTGGTCGACGTCACGGATGCACTCATCAAACACACAGGCGTCGCGCGCGACGAATTAGTCGAACACGTCTACGTGCGTTATGACGACCGTGCGGTTCAGCATTCCTTCGAAGTTGCGGCCGGGCTCGACAGCATGGTCGTGGGCGAAGGCCAGGTCCTCGGCCAAGTGCGGCACGCCCTACGCGAAGCCCAAGACAGTGCCGCTGCGGGACGAGTGCTCAATCACGTCTTCCAATGTGCATTGCGTGCAGGAAAACGAGTGCATACCGAAACCGGCATCGATTCATCCGGCGTCTCGGTCGTGTCCGTAGCTCTCGACATTGCCTCGGAGTCTCTGCCCGACTTCGCCAACGTCCGCGCGCTCGTCGTTGGCGCCGGTGCAATGAGCACGCTCGCCGCCCGGTTGCTCGCAAAGCGCGGGGTTAAGTCACTCGTGATTGCAAATCGTTCTGCAGATCGCGCTCGCGCACTTGCTGGCGAGCTCGGGGCGCAAACAGTGGAGTTCTCCGCCCTTGCCGATGCGCTGAACAACGTTGATGTGGTCGTGTCGTGCACGGGTGCGCGGGGATACTTGCTCGACATTGCCATGCTCACCGCGGTCATGGCGCAACGAACGACACCGCTGGTTGTCGTCGACCTCGCATTGCCACACGACACCGAACCAGCGATCGGCGACATCGACGGCGTACGCCGAGTCGACTTTGCCGACGTGTCCCTGCGTCCCGGAGCTGCGGCCTCGGTCAATGACGTCAACGCGGCCCGCGAAATCATTGCCGAAGAA
>JBBRTC010000089.1:0-6466 GCA_038244765.1 Candidatus Nanopelagicales bacterium
CCAACGCCAACGGCGACACCGACTCCCACACCGACCCCGACAACGTCATCATCGGCGAAGGTCAGCCCTTCGCCGAGTACGAGCGGAAACGGAAGGGCGATCTCCTCCGCGTTGCGTGCCGCGACGGCAACCCCGACTCCGAAAGCCACCGTCCCCGCCGCCACCCCATCAGCAGTCGCCAAGGTTCCGTCACCTCAGCCGCCGATTCAGTCCAAAACCGACGATGCACAACTCGAAGCCGCCTACCTAGCGTTGGATTGCTCCACCAAGGGCGCCCTCGCTGGCGGGAAGCCCGAGGATCCCGCGCAGTACATGGTGACCTGCAGTAAGGACGGTCAGTTCAAGTACCTGTTGTCACCTGCCGTGATTCTCGGTACCGACATCAGCAGCGCGGGAGCGAGCATTCCGACCGGTGGCGCGGGCGGATGGCAAGTCGACCTTGGCTTCACCTCCGATGGTGCGAAGAAATTTGCTACGGCGACCTCGGAATTGGCCAAGAATCCGCCACCCCAAAACCAATTTGCGATCGTCTTGGACGGCCTGGTCAGTTCTGCTCCGCGAGTGAACGAAGCGATTCTGGGTGGACAAGCTCAGATCACCGGTAGTTTCACGGCAGAAGAGGCGAAGGCACTCGCGAGCACTCTGCGCTTCGGGTCTCTACCGATCACCCTGGAAGTTGCCGCCCTCAACCAGGTCTCGCCGACGCTGGGTGACGATCAACTGCGCGCTGGAATCATCGCCGGAGTCTTGGGACTCATCCTCGTGATGCTCTACCTACTCATGTACTACCGCGCTCTCGGTGTGATCGCGGTGATCAGTCTCGCGCTGGCTGGCTTGATCACCTACTTCGCCTTCATCGTCTTGGGAAGAACAATTGGATTCACGCTGACGCTCGCCGGTATTGCGGGCGCGATTGTGTCCATTGGTATTACCGCTGACTCCTTTGTCGTGTATTTCGAACGAGTACGAGATGAAGTGCGTGAAGGTCGTACCTTGCGTGCCGCGGCTGACGCGGGCTGGATCCGAGCGCGACGCACGATCTTGGCGGCTGACTTTGTGTCCTTCTTGGGTGCCGTCGTCCTCTACTTCCTCTCCGTCGGTAACGTCCGCGGATTTGCATTCACATTGGGCCTGACGACGCTGATCGACGTATTGGTCGCCTTTATGTTCACTCACCCGCTCGTCACGCTGGCCGCCCGATCAAAGTGGTTCTCAAAGGGTGGTCGCATGTCTGGTGTCGATCCCTCCCGACTCGGGGCCAATCCCAACGTCGGTCGGGCAACGCGTCGTCCAGCGCGAGCTACTGCGACCGTTAGCGAGGAGGCCTAATGTCCCGGCTTGGAAATATCGGTGGGCGCCTCTATCGCGGTGAGGTGTCCTACGACTTCGTCGGACGGCGCAAGCGTTGGTACCTCATCTCTGGTGCCATCCTGGTTGTCGCCATCGGCGGATTGCTCATTCGTGGTTTGAACCTTGGAATCGAATTCGAAGGTGGCGCGCAGTTCACAGTGACCGCGCCCAACGTCAGTGTTGAGCAGGCCAGATCTGCGATGTCGACGGCGGGATACAGCGACGCGGTCGTCACCAAAAGCGGTGACAAACTTCGAATCCAAACGCTCACCTTGACCAACGACCAGTCTGACAAAGTCATTGGGAGTCTGTCGAAGTCGCTGTCAATCAAACCAACGGACATCTCCGTGCAACTGATCGGGCCGACGTGGGGCAAGGAGATCACGAGCAAGGCACTCACGGCGCTCGTGGTGTTCCTGATCCTGGTCGCGCTGTTCCTCTCGTTATATTTCGAGTGGCGAATGGCGATCGCAGGCCTCGTTGCCCTCGCGCATGATGTTGTGATCACGATCGGCATCTACGCGTTGACAGGTCTCGAGGTCACGCCCGCCACAGTGGTCGGCTTGTTGACGATCTTGGGGTACTCGCTCTACGACACCGTCGTCGTGTTCGACAAAGTCAAAGAGAACACCCGAGGCCTCGCCAGTTCGAATCGCATGACGTACAGCCAGGCAGCCAACCTCGCGTTGAACCAGACGCTCGTACGGTCGATCAACACAACGGTTGTCGCCCTGCTTCCCGTGGGCGCAATCCTCATCGTCGGCGTGGGCATTCTCGGCGCTGGGACGTTGGAAGATCTCTCCTTGGCGCTCTTCATTGGCATGGCTGCGGGTGCGTACTCGTCGATCTTTGTCGCGACGCCATTCCTGGCCCAACTCAAGGAGCACGAGCCCGCGATGCAGGCGCTCTCGCGTCGGGTCGAAAGCCGTCAACGGTCGGAATCGAAGGCCGCATCCAAGACTGCTGTCGGCGGGCGCACGGCGACCGCGGTTTTGGACCGAGACGACGCCGGTGATGCTGACGCCGGTGGCGCCGGGGAGTCGGGGACGGATAAGCAGGTGGTGGCTGCGCCTCGCGAATCAGCCGGGAGCAAGCAAGCACCTCGACGCAATGTGCCGCGCAGCAAGCGAAAGGGCTCAGGCAAGCGCTAGCCATCGCGTGTTAGCGAGCGTTCGACCGTAGACTGGCCACCCTGCCTCGGAATCGGGAGCGAGGAACTACGTGGCCGACGACATTGTCGATGCGTCAGGATCGGTGGTCGATACCACCGCGGTGGATCTTGTCGCGCCCGAAGAGGCGTCGACGTCGACTTTCCGGGATCGCTTATCTCGGCTCACCGGCGGGTCTCGAGGTGCTCATCCGGAGTTGGAACCCCTCTTTCGCACGGTCCGCAAATACCACCCGAAGTCCGATCTCCGGCTCGTCGAGCGCTCCTACGAGACCGCCGAAGAGCTGCACCGGGGTCAGCGTCGCCGTAGCGGTGAGCCGTACATCACGCATCCGCTGGCCGTCGCGACGATTCTCGCCGAGTTAGGCATGACCACCGAAACACTTGCGGCCGCGTTGCTTCACGACACTGTCGAAGACACCGGCTATTCGATCGAAGCCTTGGAAGCAGACTTCGGCCCCGAAGTCGCCCGGCTCGTCGATGGCGTGACCAAGCTAGACAAAGTGAAGTACGGCGAGGCTTCCGCCGCGGAGACGGTGCGCAAGATGGTGGTGGCGATGGCGCGCGACATTCGCGTGCTCGTTATCAAACTTGCGGATCGGCTGCACAACATGCGGACGCTGCGGTGGCTACCAGCAGATAAGCAGGGCACGAAAGCACGAGAGACGTTGGAGATCTATGCCCCGCTAGCCCATCGGCTGGGGATGAACACGCTCAAATGGGAACTCGAAGATCTGGCTTTTGCGACGCTGTATCCGCGCATGTACGACGAAATTGTGCGACTCGTGGGCCAGCGTGCGCCGTCGCGGGACGCATACCTCGCTCAGGTTCTCGGATCAGTCGATGCCGATCTTCGGGACGCGAAAATCAAGGCGGCGGTAACGGGACGACCGAAGCACTACTACTCGGTTTACCAAAAGATGATTGTGCGCGGGCACGACTTCGCCGATATCTATGACCTCGTCGGGGTCCGAATCTTGGTTGACTCCGTTCGTGACTGTTACGGCGTACTCGGTGCGATCCACTCGAGATGGAGCCCGGTGCCTGGTCGGTTCAAGGACTACATCGCTATGCCGAAGTTCAACCTCTATCAGTCGTTGCACACGACCGTGATTGGACCGGAAGGCAAACCGGTTGAACTGCAGATTCGGACTCATGAAATGCACCGGCAATCTGAGTACGGCATCGCCGCACACTGGCGCTACAAGACTGGTGGGTCGCAAAACAAGGCCGATGACATGGTCTGGCTGCGCCAGCTCCTCGAGTGGCAGCGCGAAACCGAAGACCCCGACGAGTTCCTCGACTCGCTACGTTACGACCTGAGCTCTAACGAGGTGTTTGTCTTTACGCCAAAGGGTGACGTGATGGCGCTGCCGACGGGCGCGACACCTGTGGACTTCGCGTACGCCGTACACACCGAGGTCGGCCATCGCTGTGTGGGTGCGCGCGTCAATGGCAAGTTGGTGCCGTTGGAGTCGGGTCTCGCCAATGGCGACGTTATCGAAGTCTTCACCTCGAAGGCCGAAGGCGCTGGCCCGTCGCGCGATTGGCTGACGTTCGTTCAGAGTCCACGGGCGCGCGGCAAGATCAAGGCGTGGTTTAGCAAGGAGCGACGCGAAGAAGCCGTTGAACATGGGCGCGACGCGCTCGTACGTGCGATGCGCAAGCAGGGGTTACCGCTACAGCGATTGATGACCAACTCGGCGCTGACTGCGATCGCGCAGGAGATGCACTACGCAGACATCACGGCCCTGTACGTCGCAGTGGGAGAAGGCCACGTCGGTGCGGCAACGGTCGTGACGCGACTGCTCTCCGCTCACGGCGGGGCCGAGGGGTCGACCGAGGACATCGCCGAGGCGATTCTCCCGACGCAAATCGCGAGTCGTAAAGGACGACCTGCTGGAGATCCTGGTGTGGTCGTACGCGGGGCCGATGACGTGCTGGTCAAGTTGGCCCGTTGTTGCACACCGGTACCCGGTGACGAGATCTTGGGATTCGTGACGCGCGGCCAAGGTGTGTCTGTCCATCGGACGTCGTGCGCCAATGCGGCGTCCCTGCAACAAGACACAGCGCGATTGGTTGACGTCGATTGGGCACCAAGTTCCAGCAGTCTCTTCTTGGTCAACATCCAAGTGGAAGCCCTCGACCGTGCTCGGCTGTTGTCCGATGTCACCCGCGCCTTGTCGGACACCCACGTCAACATCTTGTCGGCATCGGTCTCCACATCGCGTGACCGTGTCGCATTGTCCCGGTTCACCTTCGAGATGGCAGATCCCAAGCACCTCGGCAGCGTTCTCAAAACGGTGCGTACGGTGGACGGCGTCTTCGACGTCTACCGCGTCTAGCCCCCCGCCGCCGAGTCGTCACTTTTTGGTCAGATTTCAGGCGCAAAGTGACTAAAAACTGACGACTCGGCGTGGTGGGGGAGAAGGTTTAACCGGCGTACTCGGCGAGACCCTTCTCGGCGGCTTCGAGCAAAAGGCGGGTCGTGGCCAGCGACTGGTCGGCGGCCTCGACTGCGCGCTGATCGCCCTCGGCCTCAGCCTTCGCGCGCTTGCGTTCGATTTTCTCCACCGAGGAACGGAACTGTTCGACTGTCTGCTCGGCTCTGGCTCGCAACTCTGGATTCGAGCGGCGCCAGGAGTCTTCCTCGGCTTGCCGGACCGCGTCTTCGACCTTGCGCATCCGCGCGTCGAGGCGGTCCTTGTCAGTACGCGGTACGTGCCCTGACTTCTCCCAGCGTTCCTGAATGGAGCGAAGTGCTGTCTTCGCGGCCTTCAGATCGGCAACGGGTACGAGCGATTCAGCCTCGGTGAGCAATGCTTCCTTGGCCAGCGCGTTCTCTTTAAGTGATACGTCTCGTACATCGAGTGCTTCGGTCCGCGCGGCGAAGAATGTGTCCTGGGCCTTCTTGAAACGCGACCACATGGAGTCCTCCTCGGACTTACTGGCTCGAGGGGAGGTTTTCCACTTCGTCATGAGATCGCGGTACGCCCTCGCGGTGCCATTCCAATCAGTCGAACCGGACAACGTTTCCGCCTCAGCGATCAAGGCTTCCTTGGCGGACTTGGCTTCAGTGCGCTCAGCGTCGAGTCGGGCAAAGTGGGTCCGACGGTGTTTGTCGAAGGTGGAACGGGCGTGGCTGAACCGCTTCCACAGTTCCTGCTCTTTGCCACGATCGCCTCGCGGTGCGTTCTTCCACTCCTCGAGCAGGGTCTTGAAACGCTCGCCGGTGGCCTTCCATTGCGTCGACTCGGCCAGTGTCTCGGACTCCACGACCAGTGCAGTTCGCGCCGCGAGAGCCGCCTCGCGCGCGGCCGCCTTCTCGGCGCTGATGGCCGCGCGGCGGGCCGCGATCAAACTCTCGAGTTCTGTAGCTTTCGACGTGAGTGCCGCCAGGTCACCAACCATCGCAGGAGTCTCAACAGCCGCCCGCACTCGTTCGATCAAGGCGAGCGTGGATTCGGGTGTGGCTTTTCCCTCGGGGAGTCGCCGTACGGCGAGATCGATCTCCGCACGCAGATCCTCGTATTTGCGGGCGAAGAACTGAAGTCCGTCCTCCGGGGTGCCGGCCGCCCATTGCCCGACGGCGACTTCGGCGTCTGCCGTACGGACAAATACTGTGCCGTCCTCCGCGATCCGCCCAAATGACGTTGGCTCGCTGACCTCACCCATGACCGTTACCTCCGGTCGAAACGCGCCACGAATTCCGTGAACGCGATGCGCAAATTCCCGGCACGGATCATCGCATCGTCGAACCCGGTGTTGCTCGTCGGGTCCGGACTAGGTCCGACGGGCCGCCTGCTGCGGCGGGCTTCGTTAATTCCGCAAGCGCGGGTTGTGATCTAGCCCGTCGGGGCAGACTGCGTCGTTTCGGCGAAAGTTTGGGTCTTGAGGATGACCAGCGGTTGCTTTGGAGCACCGTCAGGGCTTCCGCTAACTGTTCCC
>JBBRTC010000090.1:0-6426 GCA_038244765.1 Candidatus Nanopelagicales bacterium
GACTCGGCGGAGGGGGTGGAGGGTGTGCGCGGCAAGGAGCACGCAGGAGTACCGCCGGGCATGCGGTGACGGTTGCGCGAGATCCAGCGGTACGCCGGGCGCGCGGCAGTGTTGATCGGAGCAACCTGCAATATCCGACCCAAAGATCGCCAGAAAAGTGAGTCGCCGCTACGCAGCAGCGAAGCGATCGCGGCGGGACCAGAGTCGACCCGTCCGCTCGGTTCGATCCACTGAACGGCCTCGTTGCAATCAGCCACTGAAACGTTCAAGGCGCCGAGGTCCTCAAACTGCCACGCCACCAACCGAGCGTCCGACTGCACGTGCTGCTCGAGGAAACGTGCGCAGGAGGAACAGAACGCGCAGTCACCGTCGTACAAGAAAGTCGCCAATCCAGCGGTACGACTACGAGTTCCACTCACGCACCCAGTGTGCCAGCCATCCTCGTCAGGTGACCTGCGCGGTGTGCCGTATCACCCATTCCTTGCCATTCCAACTGAGCTCAACCAACCAACGAGTTTGCCCCCGCGAAGATTGATGGGCAACCACCACGGCACTCGATGCCGCCGTTCCTCGATCGACGACTAGAGCTGACTCCGAAGAAACTAGCGTTGTCGTCGCGTCACGAACCAAGTCGTACGCCGATCTTGTGTCGCTCACATTGAGGACGACGCGCGTGGTCGTTTGGGACAAGACATGGACGCCCAACAGCACGGTTCGAAGTCCCCGCGGTCGTACGCCTGCTGACCGCAGTTGACACAAAGTGCGGGTATCGATCCGAGCGGCTGGCCCGTCGTCGGCATCGAACGACGCAATCTCACCCACGCCACCCGCGACGAACGTCGACATGCGCTTGTCATCGAGACCGCGCATCACGCCGAGCCAGTACGCATCATTCCGAAGTACCGCTGGGGCACCCGCGGCCGCGGTCGGTCGCGAGAACCCGGGCGCAGTTGGTCGCGAAGAAGCCGTCGCGCCCGTCGATTCAGCTGAAGTCACACCGCATCCCGACAAACCCCCAGGCCCCACTTCACCCTGTGCGCCAGGGCTTTTCCCAATGTCGACGAGAGACGCCGGGAGGGCCGAGGCCGCGGACTCCGCTCGAGTCGCAGCCACCGCACTGACCACCATCACTGCCGACGCGATTCCCAGCACCCCCACAAAGAGTGGCCGGACACCAAACAACCTACGACGACTTCGAGGGTGGCCAGTCGTCTCTCGATCATCTGGACCTACGCCACGAGCGCTCGGTGACCGACGCGACGAAGTTGATGAATGCGGTCCTGGCCGGCGCTGTGTCTTGGTTTGTCGCGCGCCGGCAACGGCAGGCCGAGGCACCCGGAACGGTTCGCGCTGGGAGGACCCGTCACCGTCGCCAGTGACCGTCGAGTTTGGCTCCAAGTTCAAATCCTCGGGAACTCCCGATCCCTTCTCGGAATCCGAAGTGCCCGGCGTCGTGGATCCTGCATCCAGGTCCAAATTTCCTCGAGGCGACGACCGAGTTGGATCGCTGAGACCCCACCTCGCCAGGATTCGTTCGAGGTCGATGTCGCGGTCGTCTTCGCGCCCGGGATCCCCAAAGTCATCTGCCATGGGCGCAGAGTGCCGCGATTCAGGAACCCGCCGCGGAATTCATCCACAGCCCCACGCATGAGCGCGCCTACTACCCCAAATCCGTCGAAAGAGATGCCCGGGATGAGGTCGGCCCAGCTGAAACGCACCGCGCGTACACGACCTCACAACCCAGATCGGAGGGTGACTCGAATCGGCACGCGGCAACCGACGACCGGCCCGTAGGGTTTCTCCCGTGGCAACCAAGCGGATCCTGGCAACCAGCGGCGGCTTCCTCCCGACGGATCGTTGGGGAGTGATGAAGCCCGGTTCGATGATTCTTGAGGCGCTCCGGCTGACCGGTGTAGAGCGGCCAACTGTCTGTTTCGTGATGACCGCAAATGGCGATCCCGCGAACTACCTCGCGATGACATACGCCGCATTCAGCGGGCATTCGGTCGATCTCTCCCACTTGGCGCTGTTTCCGCAACCCAACGTCGAGATCGACGAAGTCCTCGGACGAGCCGATCTGATTTGGGTCGGCGGCGGATCCGTGGCGAACCTGCTCGCCCTGTGGCAACTCCACGGGGTCGACGAGGCCATGCGCGACGCCTGGGAGCGTGGCACGATTCTGGCCGGAGTGAGCGCCGGTTCAATCTGTTGGCACATAGGCGGACCCACTGATTCCTTCGGACCGACGCTGCAACCGGTGACCAACGGCCTCGGGCTCGTGCCGTACGGCAACGGCGTGCACTACGACACTGAGGAACAACGTCGGCCGCTACTGCACCACCTGGTTGCCGACCAGATCTTGCCAACGTCCTATGCCACCGATGATCGAGTCGGAATCTTGTACGAGGGTTCGGATCCCGTCGCCGTACTCTCCGACGCGCCAGAAGCCACTACCCCCGACGCCGCCGCCGCCTATCGGGTGGAGCGAAACGCAGATGGAACCGTGACCGAGACCCGCCTCGCCCCTGGCGTAATCGGATAGGCCCAAAACGACGTACGCTCAACAGGTGGCAACGCTACGGATCCAGAGACGCGGATTCAGCCCAGATGCCGTGGCCTACAACCTCGGCTGGGACGAACAACGCGCACTGCACGCCGAGGTCGTCGATGGCGCTGCCCCCGACACCGTGATGCTGCTCGAGCACGCATCGGTCTACACCGCTGGTCGGCGAACCGAGCCCGCAGATCGACCTTCCGATGGCACGCCCGTCATCGATGTCGATCGCGGCGGTCGCATCACCTGGCATGGACCCGGGCAACTCGTCGGTTATCCGATAGTGCGTCTTCCTGCGCGACTCGACGTGGTCGCGCACGTACGCCGACTCGAAGAAGTCCTGATTAACACCTGTGCCGAGGTGGGCTTTGCCACCGGTCGCATCAAGGGACGTAGCGGCGTCTGGTTTCACGCCGACGCGTATGGCCCTGAACGCAAGGTCGCGGCCATCGGCGTACGCGTCGCGAGTGGGGTCACCATGCACGGCTTCGCACTCAATTGTGACTGCGACATGACGTGGTACGACCGGATCGTGCCTTGCGGGATCGCCGATGCCGGTGTCACATCGTTGAGTCGCGAATCGATTACACGTGGGGGGAGATCGATTGGCATCGGCGATGTCGTCGATATCGTCGAGGCTCAACTCCACGCCGTACTGGGTCCGACGCTCACCGATCACGCAGCAACTCGCCTCGCGCCGGCCGCGACGTAGGGTGGACTCGTGACTGTGGCACCGGAAGGTCGGCGTTTGCTGCGCGTTGAAGCGCGCAACGCGGAGTTCCCGATCGAGCGCAAACCGGAGTGGATCAAAACACGGCTCAAGACTGGCCCGGAATACAAGTCGCTTGTCGCGCTGGTGAAAGAAGAGGGACTGCATACCGTCTGCCAAGAGGCTGGCTGCCCGAATATTTACGAGTGCTGGGAAGACCGCGAAGCGACGTTTCTCATCGGCGGCGATCAGTGCACACGGCGTTGCGACTTCTGCCAGATCGACACCGGCAAGCCTGAACCGCTTGATCGCGACGAACCGCGCCGAGTCGCGGAATCCGTTGCCACCATGGGTTTGCGCTATGCCACGATCACCGGCGTAGCCCGAGACGATCTCCTCGACCGCGGTGCGTGGTTGTACGCCGAGACCGTGCGCGCAATCCACGACGCCGTCCCCGGTTGCGGCGTCGAATTGCTTGCACCGGACTTCAACGCCGTACCCGAATTGCTCGACGAAGTTTTCGCGTCGGCGCCCGAGGTGTTCGCGCACAACATCGAAACGGGGCCGCGGATCTTCCGCCGGATCCGACCCGGCTTCCGCTACGAACGCTCGCTCGATGTGATCAGTGCCGCCCGTAATCGCGGCCTGGTGACGAAATCGAACCTCATTCTGGGCATGGGCGAGACGATCGACGAAGTACGCGAGTCAATGCGCGACTTGCGTGTAGCTGGCTGCGATTTGCTCACGATTACGCAATACCTGCGGCCGTCGTCTCGGCACCACCCCATCGAACGCTGGGTGCGCCCCGACGAATTCGTCGAACTCGAGGCGTACGCCAATGAGATCGGTTTCGTGGGGGTCATGAGTGGGCCGTTGGTGCGTTCGTCGTACCGGGCCGGACGCCTCTACGCCGCCGCAATGGCAGCGCGTACCTGACCCCTGCGGCCCGCAGCCCCCCGACCGACCCGCGTTGGTCATGGAGTTACGCACGCTATTTCGAGGAATACCGTGCATAAGTCCATGATCAACTCGGAGTTGGTGCCCGCCGGACCCGTGTACGGCTCGTTCCCGGTTCGTCCTTAGGGTGGTGCTATGGCGAGTAACGCGAAGAAACCCGGTACGACCAAGGCTGCGGCCGCGCCGAAAAAACGGTGGTGGGCTCAAATCATCGAGACGTACAAACTCACCGCCAAAGTCGACCGCAAGGTCGGACCGATCCTGCTCGCGACGTTCTTCATCACCTTTGCCATCTTCCTCGGCATCGGATTTGCGCTGAAGTTCCCGGTTTTCTGGGGCATCCTCGGATTCCTTTTCGCGCTCCCGATCACGATGATCATCTTTGGTCGCCGTGCGCAGGCTGCGGGCTACGCGCAAGTCGAAGGCCAGCCTGGAGCAGCTGCGGCCGTACTTCAGTCGATGCGCGGCGCCTGGTTTGTCACGCCGGCGGTCGCGATCACGAAGAACCAAGACATTGTGCACCGCGTCGTCGGTCGACCTGGCGTGATCCTCGTCGCCGAAGCTCCGGTCAGTCGAGCCGCAAATCTGCTGGCGAACGAGCGCAAGAGGACCGCGCGGTTCCTGCCCGAGACGCCGATCCTCGAAATCAGTGTGGGTGACGGCGAGGGTCAGGTTCCGCTACGGAAGCTCCAGCGCAAGGTGATGAAGATGCCACGTGCGCTGAAGCCCGCGCAGGTCACGGATGTCCGGCGTCGCCTCGAAGCACTTACCGCGTCGCCGCTGCCGATCCCGAAAGGCCCGCTGCCGAAGGGCGCTCGAATGCCGCGTACAAAGGGCTAACCGGGCCACGTCACCGGCCAACCAGGCAAGTCCCAACCAAGCGAGTCCCCCGGCACGACCGCACCGGTCAATCGATCGGGTTGTGCTGCCCGCGGTCACCGAAGCGAAGCGGGTTAGGACGTGCGGATCACCGCTGTGTTGACGGCTTTGTCATGCAGTCCCCGACCGTCGCGATCCCAAATCACCGCGGGCACGAGCAAACAGAGCAAAGCGGTCCGAATCGCTGACGCAGCGAGTCCGATTCCGACGTATCGGTCGTCGGCAGTCGCTTGATCGAGTCGCCGCACCTGCAATCGCAGTAACCGTTGCCCGAACGACCCACCGGACATCCAGGTCAACACGAAAACCTCAAACCCAAAGATGGCCAGAGTGGCGACGCTGTACGCCGGGCTTCCGTAGGTCAGCTCGGCGAAGATCACGTGGACGACCAGCAGACTCGCCATCCAGTCAATGACGACTGCGACTAGCCGTCGTCCGAAACCGGCCAACGACCCAGGGCCTGAGGGCGGCAAGCCAAGGCGTTCGCCCCGGTAGCCGAATGCGATCCCGGCAGCGGTCAGCGCCTCGCGTGGACCAGAGATCCACGACCCGATTTCTCTGCGGTCGACCACGGGTCCACGCTAACCCGGGCCTCGAGAGCCCGCCACCGCGACCTACGCAGGCGAGGTAACGCCGACACCGGCACCCGCGGCGATCTGGTTACACGGGTGAAACACACGGGATACGGACGGGAAACGGCCCCCACCTAGATTTTCATTCACTCGGGCGTGGCACGATCGCCGTCTCACCCGGACAGCATGACCGCAGCCCTTCGCTGCAGTGATTCACAGCAGGAAAAAATCTCACGCCATTACCGCGACGCCCACCCGTTGCCCGCTCACCGGCGCACGCCGAGATCGCGGGCCCTGCAAGGAGGACGGATGTTTAACAACGCGGAGGAAGTTCTCCGGTTCATTCAGGACGAAGACGTCAAGTTCGTTGACGTCCGCTTCTGCGACCTGCCCGGTGTGATGCAGCACTTCAATGTGCCTGCGCAATCAGTCGACCTCGACTTCTTCACCAACGGCCAGATGTTCGACGGTTCGTCGATCCGCGGTTTCCAGGCGATCCACGAGTCGGACATGAAGCTGATCCCGGATGTGTCGACTGCCTACGTCGACCCATTCCGCAAGGAGAAGACGCTCAACCTGAACTTCTCCATCCACGACCCGTTCACCGACGAGGCGTACAGCCGCGACCCGCGCAACATCGCCCGCAAGGCGGAGTCCTACATCGCCGGCAGCAACATCGCGGACACGGTGTACCTCGGCGCCGAAGCCGAGTTCTACATCTTCGACAGCATTCGGTTCGACACCACACCGCACTC
>JBBRTC010000091.1:0-6310 GCA_038244765.1 Candidatus Nanopelagicales bacterium
CGTCAGTTCCGTCTGCGAGGAATGGTTCCTCGGGTGAACGAACATCGCGCTCGCAGTAGGGAGAGTGCTCCAGAAACTGACCGCGTGGCGACAAGTATCGACGGGGTGGACTGATGTGCCCGGCTGCTTCGATCACTAACAGACGCAGGGGTTCTTCGCCGGCCTTCGACGAGGGAACCCACCGATGCGTTGTCGAGGTCGGGAGGACCACGTAGTCGCCGGCACCGACTTCGAGCACACCGAAAAGTGTCTCGACAGTTCCACTCCCGCTCTCGACATAGACGCATTCGTCACCGATGGCGTTGCGGTAGTAGGGGCTGGTCTCAATTGCCTTCACATAGGACAGGCGTACGTCGGCGTTGCCGAGCAGCAGTCGTCGGCCCCTGACAGCATCGGCATGGGCGAACGAGAGTTCGTGGGACCGCAAGTGCATGGGCAGCAGCGGGAGGTTCGGCGAGAGTCCTGAGGCCGGTTCGTCGACAACGACCGCATCGACGATCGCGGTGGGGAGACCGCGGTGATAGAGCAAGGCGGATTCGCTACCGAACCCTTCGACTCCCATGAGTTCCTCGGCGTACAAACCGCCATCGGGTCGGCGAAACTGGGTGTGGCGCTTGCGCGGAATGGTCCCCAGAGTTCGGTAGTACGGCATCGGGCCTCACCTCTGCTCAGAACTTCGCTTCCGGAACATCGTCCGCATTTAGAACACCATTGTCCGATGAGAGTACGGTGCGCTAACGTCGTACGCCGTGTCAAGACTTCCTGAGATTAGTCCGGCGCTTGCGGCCCGACTCACCGCTCACCTCATCGATGATGCCGCGGTTTTCCCACCCGGCAACGCGCCGATCCCGACAGCAGTTGCCGACCATCGCACCCACCACCGTCGGTGGTATTCCGATCTGGTCGGCCCCTTGCTCATTCCAGCCGCGCGAGTCGAGGAGTTCACCGAATCTCTTGGAGCGGGTGCGGTGGGTTCGGCGAGCGGAGACCCGCTGCGCGCCGTTCTCATCGCTGGTCGTGACACGCACTCTCGCACCGACGGGCTTGGATTGGCGCTACTGCAGCAGGCACGCAATCTTCTTCTCGACGATGACCGCGTCGACGTTGTAGGTATCGAAGTGGCTCTTCCAGAATTCGAAGACATGGGTGCACTCACTCGCGGGTTGCTGGACCAGTTGAGTTTCGGGATTCCGGCCGCGATTGAAATAGCCCCGACCGCCGGCTGGGAACGTGCGCTGGACGTGCTGGCTGAAGACGGCGCTGAGCGAGCCAAGTTTCGAACCGGCGGCCCCACACCGGCCGACACTCCCAGCGATATCGCTGTTGCCACCTTTCTTTCTGCCTGCGTTACTCGCTCGTTGCCCTTCAAACTCACCGCCGGTCTTCACCACGCCGTGCGCCGGGGCGGAGATGACGCCCCCGAACACGGATTCCTCAACATGCTCGCGGCGACTTGCGCGCTCATTGACGGCGCCAGCAACACCGACGCGACCGCGATCATCGCTAACTCGGATGCAGCAACACTGCTCAACGTGCTCGTCCGTGGTGATGCACGCGAATCTCGTCGACTCTTCACCTCATATGGATCATGCAGCATGGTTGAACCGCTCGATGACTTATGCGCGTTGGGCATCCTGCACCGACCACACAAGGGAGGATGAACCATGACGGCAACGACTTGGGTGAACGTCGGATCCGACTCTGACTTTTCGATTCACAACCTGCCCTACGGGGTCGTTTCGAAGTCCGGATCAGAACGCTACGTCGTCGTGCGCATTGGCGACTTTGTCCTCCCCCTCGAAGCCTTGGCATTCAGTGGATTCTTTGACGGCATCGACGGACTCACGAGCAGCGACGAGCGCTCCGTCTTCGCAAGCGGGTCGTTGAACGCTTTCATGGCAACGGGTCCACACGTGTGGAGCGCTGTCCGGGAGCGATTGACTCGACTCCTCACGGAGCAGTCGTACCGCGGCGATGTCGAACCGCTGCTCGCTGGTGTCGACAGCGTTGTCGTGCTGTTGCCGATCGAGGTTGCCGACTACGTCGATTTCTACTCGTCGTTAGACCACGCACAGAACGTCGGGGCGATCTTCCGCCCAGACAGCGAGGCGCTAACGCCCAACTGGCGTCATTTGCCTATCGGCTATCACGGACGCGCGGGCACGATCGTGGTGAGCGGGACCCCAGTGACCCGACCGCGGGGGCAGCGAAAGTCCCCCCAACAGGAGGCCCCGACATTCGGGCCGACACGTCGGCTAGACATTGAAGCTGAAGTCGGCTTTGTCGTGGGTGTGCCGACCGAGTTGGGTCGTTCAGTGACCACTGCCGACTTTGCCAACCACGTCTTTGGTGTTGTCCTCGTCAACGATTGGTCTGCGCGCGACATTCAGGCGTGGGAGTACGTACCGCTTGGTCCGTTTCTCGGAAAGTCCTTTGCCACCAGCATTTCCGCCTGGGTTGTGCCGTTAGCGGCGTTGGAAGATGCCCGCGTTTCAGGACCTGTACAAGATCCCGCCGTACTGCCGTACCTCGAAGACAACACGTCGTGGTCGATGGACCTGGAACTTGAAGTAACACTGAACGGCGACGTTATCTCGCGTCCGCCATTTGCCTCGATGTACTGGACCCCCGGTCAGCAGTTGGCGCACATGACAGTCAACGGGGCCTCGCTTCGTACCGGTGACCTCTTCGCCTCCGGCACTGTCAGCGGACCTGAACGCAATCAGCGCGGTTCTCTGCTGGAATTGTCGTGGGGTGGGCGTGAACCCTTTGTGACGCGCGGAGTCGAACGAACGTTCCTCGATGACGGCGACGTCGTCGTCATTCGTGCGACGGCGACGGGTCCCGATGGCACTCGAATTGGTTTTGGCGAAGTGGCTGGCGAGATCCTCCCCGCCCCCACCGACTAGATCTTGACTTAAGGGTACGAACCCTTAGTTAAACTTCAGATTCGTACCTCAAACTTGGATCTTGTAGGGAGTATGGCGCTAAGCGATTCGCTCGAGTGCACGACGTACGGTCGACACCACATAGGTTGGTCGCCGGATGAGGTCGTCCCACGTGAAGCGCAGGACTGTATAACCGGAATTCACCAAGTCATTCCGGCGGGTTCGATCTCTCTGAAAGCGTATTTCGTCGCTGTGCCAGGCTCGGCCGTCGATTTCCACGATGAGCTTTACTCGCGCAAAGAGCACGTCTGCAATCGCGATCAGATTCCCTCCGACAAAGATCTCGACGTTGGCCTTCCAACCCGATATAGCCGCGTCGCTAAGGATCCGATGTAACACCCTTTCGCTTTCGGCATGGGCTCCCGACCGTGCATTGATCATCATCGCCCAAGCTCGAGAAGAGCCGTGGCGACCCCGAGCCCGCACCATCGCGTCACGAACCGTGTCGAGTTCCCCCGAACGCTTACGCAGCATTTCGTGAAGCATTGCTCTGCCGAAACGCTCCGGGTACCACAGCAAACAATCGACGACAGTGCGCTCAAAACTGGTAACGCAAAGTCCGCTGGCGTACCTCGCGATCTCATCCGCTTCGATCGGGACCCGATGGGTTCGCAATCGACGAACTCGTAGTCTGAGAGCCGGCGGCACGGTGACGTGAGACTCGGGTTCATCGGGAAGTGCCAAATCATGTAACCGAGCGGCAGTCGAATGGCTTGCGACGCCGATTTCCTTCACCGCGAGGACCGCAGCCCATGCGTGCGACTCCACAGTGCACTTCACAGGAGCGGCGAACTTCAAGGCCATTTGAGGTACAAACCTGAAGTTAAAGTTCAGGTTTCTACCCTTAAGGCAAGTTTTGGTAAGGAAAGTATCTGCGCTAGAGGTTGCCGCGGTCGTCTTGTTCGCGCTCGATTGCCTCAAAGAGCGCCTTAAAGTTGCCCTTTCCGAATCCCATCGAGCCGTGGCGTTCGATTAATTCGAAGAACACAGTCGGCCGATCCTGAACGGGCTTTGTGAAGATTTGGAGGAGATAGCCGTCTTCGTCGCGATCAACGAGGATTCCGCGTGACTTCAATTCATCGACATTGACGCGAACTTCACCGATGCGCGCCCGCAATGCCGGATCGTCGTAGTACGAATCGGGGGTCGCCAAGAACGTCACACCTGCGGCACGCATCGCGTCAACGGCACCCAGAATGTCGCCCGTCGCAAGAGCGATGTGCTGGACTCCTGGACCGCCATAGAACTCGAGGTACTCATCGATCTGGCTGCGCTTCTTGCCAATGGCTGGCTCGTTGAGGGGGAACTTGACCCTGCGACTGCCATCGGCCACGACCTTCGACATCAGCGCCGAATACTCCGTCGCGATGTCGTCACCAATGAATTCAGCCATGTTGGTAAAACCCATGACGTTGTTGTAGAAGTCAACCCACGTGTCCATGTCACCCATGCCCACGTTTCCTACGCAGTGGTCGACCGCTTGAAATAGCCGTCGATGTGCGTCACTTTGACTTGCGATTAACGGCGCACGCCAAACGAAACCGGGCAAGTACGGTCCTTCGTAGCGCGACCGATCCACCAACGTGTGACGCGTTTGGCCGTATGTCGCGATGGCAGCGATGGTCACCGTTCCGAATTCATCGGAGAGTTCCTGGGGTGCTTCCAAACCCGTCGCACCGTGAGCTAGCGCATGGGCGTACGCGCGCGGGACGTTCGGGACGTCTAAAGCTAAGTCGACCACACCGTCGCCGTGCGCTGCCACGTGTGCCGCGAGCGGAGCGTGCGAGTGCACGGGGCCGGATAGCACGAAGCGAGCCTTACCGCTTTCGAGCACGTACGACGCGTGATCGCGATCGCCCTGCTCGGGCCCACGGTAGGCAACGACACGCATCCCGAACGCGGTCGAGTACCAATGCGCCGCTTGCAGTGCATTTCCGACCGCGAATCCGATGGCATCCATCCCATTGAGCGGAAACGGATCGGCCGTCGGGTCGTGCTCAAGGGCGCCGATCAATTCGGAAACCTCGTGCTCGTCGATGATGTCGTGTCCCGATGCGGTGTATGCGGTCGTCATCTGGCCTCCCGGTCCGACGTGTGTTCCTTAGCAAAGAAGGCAGCGGCATTTCGGGCAACACGCTATGCGCATTCTGGGCAGGCTGCCCCGGATCTGTCAGAGTTATCTGGAATTCACTAGACATCATGCCTAGGAGATCCCATGCCGACTTCACGCGTTGACCAGCTCGATGCTCGTATTCTGCGACTCTTCGCCAACGAACCGAGGGTGGGTGTCCTCGAGGCATCGCGCCGGCTAGGCGTGGCCCGCGGCACCGTACAGGCTCGGCTAGATCGGCTCTCAGATCGCGGGGTGGTCATCGGTTGGGGACCCGACATCGATCCAGCAGCCTTGGGTTATCCCGTCACCGCCTTCGTCACGATGGAAATCCGCCAGCGCGGCCATGATGAAATCGGCCAACGACTCGCCGCAATCCCTGAAGTTCTTGAAGTCCACACGACCACCGGATCAAGTGACCTCCTGTGTCGCATTGTGGCAAAGGACAACACCGATCTTCAGCGCGTGATTGACACGGTTGTCGACGTCGACGGTGTGCAACGCACGTCGACAGTCATCGCACTTGCTACGCAGGTCCCACATCGAGTGATGCCACTAGTGGCCCAGGCCACGAGCGGGCAGGCGCACTAACTCCGACATCCTCATGACAGGGTGATGGCATGGTGTACCGATGATCCGAGCCGTCCGCATCCCCTTCGTCGCCGGTGTTGCCGGGTTGGCGCTCGCGATTCTCGCGGCTCCCGTCGGAGCTGACGGTGGCCTCGCCGCAATTGCTCCACCTGCACACCCTGCGGCACAACAAACTGCTCCCACGCGCAATGAGTCAATAGTCGCGACCCCCTCCGTGGCGACGGTCTTGGCGGCCCAGGCCCGGATAGCACGACTGCTTCCGCTGCGACTGCGGAGTCGGCGAGTTGCGCCGTACCTCGGAACCGATATTTCAATTCGCGTCGAGGACGCGCTAACCGGTCATCTCATCTGGTCGCGGAGTTCGACGCGCGGGAGGCTGCCCGCGTCAAACATGAAATTGATCACCGCGGCAACTGTGCTGCAGACGTTCGGCCCCGACCACCAATGGGTTACAAAAGTGGTCAGTGGGCCGGGCGCCCACGACCTTGTCCTCGTCGCCGGCGGGGATCCACTTCTGACCTCCACCGATCTCGACTCGTTGGCCGCCCGGATAGTTCAGGCTCTTCTCCCTCCCCCAGGTCCCACTCCCACCCCAACTCCAACTCCCACTCCCACCCCAACGCCAACTCCCCCCCCAACACCCAATCCCGTGCCGGGCACG
>JBBRTC010000092.1:0-6308 GCA_038244765.1 Candidatus Nanopelagicales bacterium
ACCCCAACTCCAACTCCCGTGCCGGTCTCGTACACGCTGCACTTCGACGACGCGAAGTTCCCCCCACCGACGCTCGCCACCGGCTGGAGCAGATCACAGGTTCCTCACACCATTCGGCCGGTGCGCGCGCTTGTTCGCGATCGACGCGTACTCAACGACACAGGCATTGACGCCGCAGCTTTCTTCTCCGCCCGACTACGCGCTCACGGGCTCAACGTCACCTATCGCGGTCGCGTCGCGTCACCCACCTCGACAAATTTGCAACTGACGCTCGCGACCGTGACCGGTCACTCGGTGTTGGAATCGGTACGCCGAATGCTGCTGTACAGCGACAACAACGTGGCCGAGATGTTGCTCCGGGACGCGGCCGTGGGACGCGGTCGTGCGGGGAGCTGGCTTGGTGGTCGTCAAGCGATCGCCGCGGCGCTGACACGGCTGGGCGTCACCCGTTCGGGCTTGCGCACCTACGACGGCAGCGGACTCTCCCGTAGTGACCGGGTACCCGCTCGCGTGTTCACGGCGATTCTGCGCGCTGCCGTTACGCCGGCGAATTCAACGATCCGCGTGCTGTTCGCCGGATCCGTTCTTCCCATCGCTGGGATTAGCGGCACTCTGGAGTCCCGTTCGGGCCGTTTCAACACCTCACCGAGTAGATGCGCACGGGGGTTGATTTGGGCGAAGACCGGAACGTTGCACGATGTTATTGGGCTTAGTGGCTACGCACGCGGTCGTGATGGCCGCATTCGGGTCTTTTCGATCTTGGTCAATTCGCGTCCGCCGCGATACGCGGTTCTCAGCGCCCGCCGGGGGCTCGATCGGATCGCTTCGACAATCACCGGTTGCTGGTAGTTCATCCCGCAGCCTTTCTCAACGCAGCGCGCGAGCAACTTCGCTGGCAGCTCGAAGCACCTTGGGTCCGACATCTTGCGGGTCCAACTCAGTGAGAGTCACCACGCCGATGCTTGCCTCAATGCCAGGAACGCCCACGAGTGGCGCGGCAACTCCCCACGCACCCGGTTGCAATTCCCCAGTCGACACAATCCAGCCCGGCTCAAACGGACGACCGCTAGCGGCACGTCCGGCAAGTACGGCGCGACCCGCGGCACCGCGTTCCAACGGGTGACGCGCACCGACGCGATAGGCAACGTGGAAGTCTGAGCGGCTCGGTTCCACGACCGCAACGGCTAATGCGTCGTTGCCGTCGACGATGGTCAAGTGCGCCGTAGCGCCCACACTGTCAGCCAACCGTCGCAACGAGGGTACGGCCGCATCGCGCAGGACCGGCTGGACTTGGCGAGCCAGCGACAGAACGGCCATGCCCAACCGCGCGCGCCCGTCGGAACCACGTCGCAACAACGCGTGTTGTTCCAGCGTTACCACCAAGCGATAGACGACCGTCCGCGAAACGCCCAGCGCTGCGGCGATCTCGGTCACGGACATGCCGTCGTTTGCGTCGGACAGGAGTTCGAGGACCCGTAGCCCGCGATCAAGAGTCTGCGAGGTCTCGGCAGGCACGCAACTTCACCTCCGAACGAGCTCCAAGGAAGCCAGGGCGGCGTTCACGATTGATCCTGGCAGGAGATCGTGCATCTCGTAGAGGTCATGGACAGATCCGCTCTGACCAAATGAGTCCACGCCGAGTGGCACGCCTGGTACGCCCAGCGCCGATCCAACCCACGCCATCGCGTGCGAGGCCGCGTCGTGGATGGTGACCACGGGAGCTATTTCGGGAAAAATCGCCCGCAGCGCGCCAGGTACCGACGGAGTTGTGGCTGTGCGTACGCCTTGACGCAAGGTTCGCTGCCACGCCGAGTAGAGCCGATCCAAACTCGTGACGTCCACGACGTGGGCGGCGATTCCCTCGTCGGCAAGTTCCTGGGCCGCAAGAAGGACTTCGGGCATTACGGCCCCACAGGACACAAGATGCACGAGCGGGGCAGCAGCGTTGTCGGTCGTAAGCTCGGGATTGGCTTCGTAAGCGTCGATCAATCGGTACCCACCCGCGAGAACTTGGCGGCGCAGGATTGCATCGCCAATCCGGTTGCGAGCCGCCTCGAACGGGCTCTGATCGATCGGGCGTGTCGTCAGCCTGAAGTAGTAGGCGCCGTCGTCATACGGCGCCGCCGTCGGAGTCGTCGACGGTCCGTGTGCGATTCGGCCAAGGGCATCACAGAGCAACCAATCCAAAGCGGCCGCGTACGTCGGCTCAACGAAAGTCACACCGGGCAGTTCTAGACCAATCGATGCGGTAATCGTGGACTGATGCGCGCCACCTTCAGGAGCGAGCGTGATGCCACTTGGCGTCCCTGCGATAACGAAACGCGAACCGGAGTAGGTCGCGTGAATGAACGCATCCAGACCTCGACACACGAAAGGGTCGTAGACAGTTCCGATGGGGAGAAGTGGTTGATCGGAGAGGTCCCACGACAACCCGAGTTGGCCGAGCAGAAGGAACAGATTCATTTCGCTGATGCCCAGTTCGATGTGCTGACCCGCGGGACCCTCAGCCCACTTCAACACAGGGTCCGCGTTCCACGACCGACGTTCGGTTGGCGCAAAGATGCCGGTGCGATTGATGAAGCCCGCCAAATTTGTCGACGTCGCGACGTCGGGGGCGGTCGTGACGAGGTAGGGAGCGACAGCGGGGTTTCGAGATAAATCAACGAGGACGCGGCCGAACACTTCTTGGGTTGAGATCGGTTTGCCACTTCGTATCCCGGTCTGGGTGGGCACCTCGACGGGAATCGCGGCGCTGCGTGGTTCACGCGTGAGGTGAAGGCGTCGAGCGTTGCTAAGGATCCCCGCTGGCGTTGCCGGGTCGAAGCGATCCCATTCGGTGGATACATCAAGTCCCACAGACGATCGCAGCGCGCCTATCTGTTCGGAGTTCAGCAGCGCTGAGTGGTTGCGTGGGTTTCCAGCTGTGGGCAGGCCCCACCCCTTGACGGTGTAGGCGAAGACAACGCTAGGTCGCTCAGTCACCTTGTCGCATTCATCGAACGCACTCAACATGGCAGCGACGTCATGTCCACCTAAGTCGGTGACTAGCGGGTAAAGCTCGTCGTCACTGATTGCCGACACGAAGGCCACCATCTCCGGGGGCGCGCCTTCGGTAAATCGTTCGCGCAGTTCCGGACCGGACAATCCGAACAGAGATTGGTACTGCTCGTTGGGCATCGCATCGATCCACGCGCGCAGGACTTCTCCACCGGACTCACGGAACTTTGCTTCGAGGAGCCGGCCGTACTTCACCTCAACAACATGCCAACCGGCGGCGGCGAATTGCGCTTGCCACTGCTGAGCGCGGATCCCCGGTACGACGCGGTCAAGTGACTGCCGATTGAAGTCAACAATCCAGGTGACGTTGCCCAGACCTTCTGTGGCCGGGTCCGCGATAGCTTCCCAGATGTTTCCTTCGTCGAGTTCGGCATCACCGAGCAGTGCATAGAAACGCGCCGCCGCGCGTGGGCCAAAATGGGCGTCTACGTAACGCCGAGTCGCCGCAGCGAATAGGGGTGCCGCCGCGCCCAACCCCACCGATCCCGTCGAGAAGTCAACTTCATCGGGGTCCTTGGTGCGCGACGGGTACGACTGTAAACCGCCTCGCTCACGCAACCGGGTCAGGTAGGAGCGATCTAGATTGCCGAGTAAGTACTGGATGGCATGGAAAACCGGCGATGCGTGCGGTTTGACTGACACGCGGTCTGGCGAATCCAACTGGGCAAAGTAGAGGGCTGTCATCGCAGTTACCAGCGATGCGCTCGATGCTTGGTGCCCACCGACCTTGACGCCATCGCCGTTGTCTCTGTCGTGATTCGCGGAGTCGACAATGCGAACCGCCAACCACAGGACTCGACGGGCCACCTCGTCGAGGAGGTCGAAGTCGACCTCACTGCCTCCAGACGAGAAGTCGTGGTCAGCGCTCACGTCGTACTCCCCAACGAATCAGTTGCCACGGGTGCGGCGTTGGGTCCAACTTAGCCGCCAATAAAGTCGGGGATTTAAGGCGTACGAACAGCGCGGCGCGACAGTGGCATCGCAACGACCATGATTGCTGCCATCGCGAGCCAGATCGTGGTGTACGTCGCGGCCGTCGCGCCCCCGTTCGCAACTGCGGCGGCGTGGACCGTACCCGCGGCAGCCAGAAGCACCACCGACCCCATGGAGTCGGACACCTGCAGTGCAGCGGAGTTGGCGCCTTGATCGGCCGGCGGTGAGAGCCGCAGGGTGAGGACCGACAGGCTCGGGAAGGCGAAGCCCATGCCCGCTGCACCGATCGCCCACGACACCGCCGCAAGCCACGGAGGTACACCCGCCAACAGCGACAGCGGAAGGGTGGTCAAACACACGGCCGTCAGCGCCGCCCCCAGGCGCAGGAACATGACTCGCGACACGTGGACCCGACTCGAACCCTGGACGGACGACGACACCGTCCACGCCAAGGAGCCGATCGCGATCGACATTCCCGCCAGTGTTGTGCTCAGTCCTCGGATGTCATGCAACGCGAGAGGGATGAACGCCTCTGCGCCGAAGAAGGCGCCAGCCATCACTCCGCGCAACGCGATCACTGTGGGCAACCCTCTTTTGAAACGCAACGAACCTGCTGGCAGCAAATGACGAGCCGAGGGCACGAGAATCGCAATACCAATCAGCGCGAGCACAACTCCGACGAAGCCTCGCCGCTCAGAAGCAGACTGGAGCGCGATTAATCCGAGGCCGGCGGCTAATGCAGCTCGCGTGTGCCCGACTTTGTGGCTGATATCGCCTAGCGCTCCGTCGTGGGCGCGTAGTCGTGGGATGAGCACCATGAGTGGTGGCAGTGCGAAGAACGGAACCAAAAGAAATACCGCTCGCCACGACCAGTGATCGGCCAGGAATCCTGCGGCCACCGGCCCGATGAGCGCGGGCAAGACCCACGCGGCGGCGAGTGCGCTAAACGCTCGTGGTTTCAAGCTGTCCGGGAAAACCCGGCCGATGACGACATAGACCGCCACGATCAGGGCGCCACCACCCAAACCTTGCACCATCCGGCCTGCAACGAACACGATCATCGATGGCGCCGTACCGGCAATGACGGCACCGGCACAAAATAGGACAATGGCAGCCGCGAGCGGTCGACGCGGCCCGATCGCGTCACACTGTTGACCCGATACCACCATCGCGACCAGCGTGGTCACGATGTAACCGTTGAATGCCCAGGCGTAGGCCCCAAGACCATTCAGTTCCCGCACGGCAACCGGCATCGCGGTCATCACGCCGATGCCTTCAAACGCAACCAGAGTGATGACCGTGATAATGCCGACGGTTAGGCCCCGAAATTGCGGAGACAACAACGCCGGATCAATACCGGTGTGCGCAGACGAGTCAGTCGGTCGAGTGGAGAGCTCTGGTTCTGGGACCTCGGGGTGCGCGGTCAGGAGTCGTCGCCCCCCGAGCCACCCGTGGGGATGGACTCGTAGATCTCCTTGCACTCGGGACACACCGGAAACTTCCCAGGATCGCGATTCGGGACCCAAACCTTCCCGCATAGCGCGATGACTGGAGTGCCAACCACGGCGCTTTCAACGATCTTGTTTTTCTGCACGTAGTGGGCAAAGCGCTCATGATCGCCATCGTCGAGCTGGGGGCGCGTCACCTCCTCAAGGAGCGTCGTGCCGGCGGGTTCGAAGTCAGGCGTACTCGTCATGGGCCGATTCTAGGTCTCACCACCGAGGATGGCCGACGATCCCTGTCGAGGGCGCCTAGTTCACACCGACATCGCCGGGATGAGCGGCGACGAAGGCGAGTTCGTTGGGTTGGCGCCGAAGCACCGCATGCCACAGACCCTTCGGGTCGGTGCTGAATGCGTCGCCAGACAACCCTTCAACGACGTACCAACCGCCTTCGACGATCTCGACATCCAACTGACCCGGCCCCCAACCGGCGTACCCGGCAAACACCCGCATCGCCTGTACGACGTCACTGAGTTCCTGCGGTTCCTGATCTAGATCAACCAATCCGAGTCGCGACGTGATCGGCCTAAATCCCTCGATCTCGCTGGCATCGTCGGCAAACACTCGAGCGCTGGCGCCGAGCGCGACGACACCCTCCGGCGAAACCGGGCCTCCATCGAACACGACTGGCGGACCCGCGAAGTACTCGGACCACACCGGTAGCGGATCCTCGGCAGGCCAGTCGGTGGGGCGATTGAGAACCAGACCGAGAGAGCCATCCTCATCATGATCAAGAAGCAATATGACCGTACGAGCGAAGTTCGGCTCGGTCAGCGAGAGCGACGCTACGAGGAGACGCCCGCTCAACGGTTCGAG
>JBBRTC010000093.1:0-5973 GCA_038244765.1 Candidatus Nanopelagicales bacterium
CGTTGCGAAAATGCGGTGAGTAAGACGACCGCGCTGCACCGAGCATCGACAATTCGCTCGGCCGCGGTAATCCCGTCGAGCAACGGCATCTTGACGTCGAGCACGACGACGTCGGGGCGGAGTTCCTGGGCCAGCCGGACAGCCTCGACTCCGTCGCTGGCCTGGCCGACTACCGAATAGCCGTCCTCGGTGAGCATCTCCACCAGGTCAAGACGGATGAGGGCCTCGTCCTCGGCCACGACCACTCGTCGGGCGGCGGGCGGCGGATTGCTTGCGCCGGCGGTCGCTTCCATGACCGAAGCCTAAGCGGGCGACTAGCATCAGCCAGTTCTCGCTAGACTCGCGCCGCGCCCCGGTAGCCCAACGGTAGAGGCCGTGGTCTCAAACACCATCCAGTGTGGGTTCGAATCCCACCCGGGGCACGCATTTAGATACCAGCAAGACTGTCGGTGCTTATCAGCACAATTGAGTAATGCATCCAGTCGAGTTGCGAGCCACCGCTCGGGCTCTCCATGGCGACCTCACGTCTCTCAGAGAGGTGGCTCGTCGGCTGGGCGTGCCTCGCCAAACTGTCGCCTCGTGGATTGAGCCTCGCGGGCATGAGATCCAGCCCGAGTTCCAACGGCTTTCCTGCTGCGATGGCAGCCCTGAATTCAACGACGAGGAAGGCTTCGCGCATCTACTCGGCCTCTACTTAGGGGATGGATATCTCCTAAGGCAGAAGCAGTCCTACCTGCTTCGGATCTATTGCGATCCCAAGTACCCCAACCTTGTCGCCGCCGCGGAGAGTTCGATCGATTCCGTGGCTCCCGGGAGGCGAAAATCGACTCGCACGGAGTCTGGCTGCCTCATCGTTACCGCGAGGTGGCGGCACTGGGCATGCCTCTTTCCCCAACACGGACCGGGCATGAAACACACCCGAGCAATCGAACTCAGTTCCTGGCAACGGTCGATCGTTCAACGAAATCCGAAGGCCTTTCTCCGTGGACTTATTCATTCTGACGGATGTCGGGTCCTGAATCGGGTGCGACGTTCGACTTCCGCGGGCGAGCGAGTTCACGAGTACCCGCGCTACTTCTTTGCCAACAACAGCGAGGATATTTTGGGACTGTGTGGATGGGCGTTGGATCTGTTGGAGATTCCATGGCGGCGCAATCGCTGGAATTGCCTGAGCGTCGCGCGGCGCGAGGGGGTAGGTCGGCTCGACGAATTCGTCGGCCCCAAGAGCTAGATAGTCAGTTGGGGCTTTAGCTCCAGGATTCGGGCGAGTAGACCATTGACGAATGCTGGGGACTCGTCGGTAGAAAGTGATCGCGCCAATCCGACGGCTTCGGAAATCGCTACTGCGTCGGGTACGTCGTCAGACCACAGCAACTCGTAGACGCCGAGCCGCAATACGTTGCGATCGACCGCTGGCATCCGATCCAACGTCCACCCCTGGGCGTACGTCGTCAGCAACTCATCGATTCGCTCGCTGTGATCGAGTACGCCGTCAACCAATTGCGCGGTGTACGGGTTGACGGGTGGCTCGGGATCGGCCAGACGTGTCGCCAACAAATCGCGAGCGGGGACGCCGCGTTGTTCTGCCTCGAAGAGCATGTCCAGAGCGCGCTTTCGCGCCTTGCCTCGTGCCGACATCAGCGGGTACGGCGGTTGCTTAGTATCCGGATCAAGGCAGACACGCGCTAGTTGACCCGGCCGAGGTAGCCACCGTCGCGGGTATCGACCTTGATGCGCTCGCCGGTGGTGAGAAACAGCGGTACGGCGATCTCGACGCCGGTCTCCAGCGTGGCTGGCTTCGTGCCACCGGTCGAGCGGTCGCCCTGCAGTCCCGGCTCGGTGTAGGTGATGAGCAATTCGACTGAAGCAGGCAGTTCGACGTACAGCGGGACACCGTCGTTGGTCGCCACGACGGCGGATTGGTTTTCCAGCATCCACTTCGACGCATCCCCCACCACGACGTCGGAGATGTTGATCTGGTCGTACGACGAGACGTCCATGAAGACCCAGGACTCGCCATCGCGGTACAGGTACGTCATGTCGCGCTTGTCCACGTTCGCGATCTCGACCTTGAGCCCCGCGTTAAATGTCTTGTCGACGACCTTGCCCGAGAGCACGTTCTTGAGTTTCGTGCGCACGAAAGCCCCTCCCTTGCCGGGCTTCACGTGCTGGAATTCGACCACAGACCACAGTTGACCATCGAGGTTGAGCACGATGCCGTTCTTCAGATCGTTCGTCGTGGCCACGGGTGCTACTCCTGCGTGAGAACGGGCGCGATCAGCCGAGAACGACCAATTCGCGTTCGCTGGTGGTGAGGGACTCTGGCTCACCATCAGTCACGAGAAGGGTGTCCTCGATCCGGACGCCCCCGCGACCCTGGAGATAGACCCCAGGCTCGACTGTGACCGGTGTGCCGCAGGCGAGGATACCTTCTCCAAGCGGCCCCAACGTCGGAGCCTCGTGGATCTCGAGGCCGACGCCGTGGCCAAGGCCGTGCCCAAAGTGGTCGCCAAGACCGGCCGCCTCGATAACTCCGCGCGCCACCTGATCTATCTCCACCACGTCGGCTCCAGGTCGTACGGCGTCACGTCCGGCTCGTTGGGCGGCACGGACCAGATCGTGAATCTCCTGCTGCCATCCCGCTGGTAGGCCGAGGCAGAAAGTCCGCGTCATGTCGGCGTGATAACCGCCCACTTGCGCACCGAAATCCAACTTGAGCAAATCTCCCTTGGCCAGCAATCGATCGGTCGGACTGTGATGCGGTATCGCAGAATTTGCGCCGGCCGCAGAGATGGTTTCAAACGCGATCGCATCGGCCCCGAGGTGCAACATCAACGAGTCCAGCCGCCGCGCCACCGCGCGTTCCGACATCCCCACGTGAACGTCAGGCAACAGCAGCCGCAGGGCCTCGTCGCTTATCGCGCAGGCACGACGGAGCAAGTCGATTTCGAAGTCCTCTTTCACGACTCGCAACGTCTCAACGACTCCGGCAACCGGTGTCATCGATAGTGCACCAAAGTCGTCGCGCCAACTGTGGTACGTCGCAACGCTGACGTGGTCGGACTCAAAGCCCACTCGTCCCATGCCCGCGTCATGAGCGAGCCCCAACAGGGCCTCCGGACATGGCCTGGCGATGAGGCGCTCGATGTCGAGACATTCGTGTGCGCTTTGTTCGTCGTAGCGACCGTCGGTGGCAAACACCGAACGCGGCTCAGAAATCAACAGCGCGGCGTTAGATCCGGTGAAGCCGGTGAGGTAACGAATGTTGATCAAGTCGGTGATCAACATGGCATCGATCGCGTCAGGGAGCAATCGCATCCCGCGCACGACGTTGTCGCGGCGCCTCGCGTACATGGCCACCGGAGTTGCCACGGTCACGAGACCAACGCACGCAGGGCTAGGGCGTAGGACTCAATTCCGAAGCCGGCAATGGATCCCGTCGACACGGCGGCGATCACCGACGTGTGCCGGAACTCTTCGCGGGCCGCCGGGTTACTGAGGTGGACTTCGATGAGCGGTGCCGTCAACTGCGCGCACGCGTCACGAAGTGCATAGGAGTAGTGAGTGAACGCGGCGGCGTTGAGAATCACCGGTAAGCCGCCATCAGCTGCTTCGTGGATCCAGTGCACAAGCTGAGCTTCATCATCGGTTTGGCGGACTTCGACGGCCAGTCCCAACTCGGCTCCGACCTTTGTGCAGAGCGCCACGAGGTCGTTGTGAGTCGCCGTCCCGTACACCTCGGGTTCACGACTGCCAAGGCGCCCGAGATTGGGGCCGTTGAGGACCAGAACTCGGGTCATGGCGATCCTTTCGATATTTCGGCGTACGCCGTCTCGAGCAATTCGACCGACGGACCTTCGAGCAGTCCAGGTTCTCCAATAGCGTCGAGCACAACGAACCGCAGTTGATCGCCGCGGTTCTTCTTGTCAATCTGCATCGCTTCGAGTAACTCGGGGAATCGCCCCGAAGCGTAGGACGTGGGAAGCCCCAAACCCGTCAGCACATCCTCGTGTCGTAGTGCATCGGAATCGCCTAAACGCCCCGCAAGTCGTGACAGCGTGGACACGAACATGAGACCCACGGCAACGGCATCGCCGTGGCGCCACGTGTAGCCCTCAACGTTTTCAATGGCATGAGCGAACGTATGACCGTAGTTGAGGACTTCACGACCAAGCCCGCTGGGTTTCGTCTCCCGTGGATCGCTCGAGACCACCGCCGCCTTGACCGCTATCGCGCGCTGGACGAGTTCCGGTAGCACGTCACCATCGAGTTCAACCGCTGCCGCGGAGTCGCGCTGCACTAAATCCAGGATCTGCGGGTCGCTGGTAAACCCAACCTTGACGATCTCTGCCATCCCAGCGACGAGGTCGATCCGCGGCAGCGTCGTCAGCAGATCGAGATCGCAGGCAACGCCGAGAGGCGAATGAAATGCGCCAACAAGATTCTTTCCCTCTGCCGTGTTGACACCAGTCTTCCCGCCCACCGCCGCATCAACCATCCCCAGCAACGTCGTGGGTACGTGGACGACTGCCACACCTCGAAGCCACGTCGCGGCGACAAATCCACCGAGATCGGTCGTGACCCCACCGCCAACACAAACCAGCGCATCGCTTCGCGTAAATCCGTTGCGACCCAACACCGACCAACACGTGGCTGCGACTTCGACGGTCTTCGCCGATTCCCCATCGGGAATAGGAATCGCAACGACGCGGAAGCCCGCAGTTGATAGCGACGCGATGACGCGTGCAGCGATGGACGACGTCCCTTCGGCGTGCACAACACCCACTCGGATTGTGTCGGCGGGAAGCATCGCAGCGACGGATTCGACGCAACCGCGACCGACGACGACGTCGTACGCCGTGTCGCCTCGCACGAAGATGCGCGCCAACTCGTTCATTGGAGCTCCTCAAACCTAGCTACGACGTCGTCCACAATCGCATCCACCGATCTGTCGTCGGTGTCGACGGCGATTGTCGCTACTGACTCGTACCACGGCGCGCGTTCCTTCATCAACCTCAATAACGTGTTGCGAATGCTGCCCAGCAATAACGGGCGATCTCGGTTGAGCCCCACCCGAGCAACGGCATTCGCCAGACCAACTTGAAGCCACACGACGCGATGGGTGGCCAGCAAGTCCCGGGTCGACGCTGACGAAATAGCTCCGCCGCCGAGGGCCAACACGCCACTGAACTCACGTAGCGCGCTGTTGACAGCCTCTCGTTCGAGTTCGCGAAAGGTGTCCTCACCGTCGTCGACAAAGATTTCGGCAATTGTGCGACCCGTGATCACTTCGATGTCATGGTCGGTGTCACGGAAGGGGAGGCCCCAGTGCGTCGCGAGGCCTTGACCCACAGTGCTCTTGCCCGAACCGGGAGCACCCACAAGGACGACGCGGGGCGCGCCGCCCGATCCCGTCAGAGCGGATCCATCCGCCTCGGTCATCGCACCGAGAGGTTGTTGAGGTAGCCCTCGACATTGCGCCGAGTCTCCCCCACGGAGTCGCCGCCGAACTTCTCTAGTACTGCGTCGGCGAGAACGAGCGCGACCATCGCCTCTGCGACAACTCCTGCGGCGGGCACGGCACACACATCAGAGCGTTGGGAAATTGCGCGTGCTTCTTCACCGGTGGCGACGTCGACTGTTCGCAATGCCTTCGGCACTGTGGAGATCGGTTTCATCGCCGCGCGTACGCGAAGTACTTCACCGGTCGTCATACCGCCTTCGGTGCCGCCACTTCGTCCAGTCAACCGGCGTACGCCTTCGTCAGTGGGGACCATCTCGTCGTGGGCAAGCGAGCCGCGTGTACGCGCGAGTTCGAATCCATCGCCAACCTCAACTCCCTTGATGGCTTGAATGCCCATCAGGGCGCCCGCGAGTCTCGAGTCCAGGCGTCGATCCCAGTGAACATGCGAACCCAGTCCCGGTGGAAGTCCGTGGACGACGACTTCGACAACGCCGCCGAGCGTGTCGCCC
>JBBRTC010000094.1:0-5923 GCA_038244765.1 Candidatus Nanopelagicales bacterium
ACTAGTTCCACATCGAGTGCGTCGGCGAGTTCGCGGATGGCATCAGCGCGGATCACCAAATCGGCCGCCCGAGCCGACTCGTCATCACCGTCGAGGGTTAACTGGCCATCGTCGGTTGCCGAATCCGACAAGTCACGACCAAGGAACCTCGCCACGAGGTCAGTCAGTTCGAAAGATCGCTGCCCAGGAAGCACGACGTACGCCGAGAGGGCGGTGTCTGCGGCCAGCCCGCGGAAGATCCATCCCTGCGATGCGAACGCCAGCATGGGTCCCTTGGCATCGTGTAAGGCCTTGCGCCGCAACGGGTCTGCTAGCCACGCGGATACAATGCCTTCGTCTGCGGGTGACAGTTGGGACGGAATACACCACGCGCCCGATCCATCCGAACCTGCCACCGCGAGCAGCGAAATCTCACCGACGCCCGCCCCCCAGCGTCCGGCAACATGAATCCCGACTCGCTCTTCAACGGGTCGAGCGGCGAGCCACTCGGCGAGATCCTCGCTCACGACGAGATCTGCCTCAGTGCCCGGCGATGAACCTTCGGCATCGGCGATGTCGCCCCCCAGGGTCGCGAACAGCCGTTCCCGCAGCACCCGGAATTGCAGCGCGTCAAATACTTCGTGTACGTGTGAGCGGTCCATAGACGCGCGTACCAGATCGTCGGGCGAAGCGTCGAGCGGCACGGTGCGGACCAATTCAGTGAGGCGGCGATTCGTCACAACCTGATCGAGATGCTCACGCAATGCCAATCCAACTTTGCCCGTCACCTCGTCGACGCGAGAGACCAGTTCACTCAGCGATCCAAACTCACGCACCCACTTGGTGGCTGTCTTCTCGCCCACGCCCGGGATACTCGGCAAGTTGTCACTGGGATCACCTCGCAGCGCGGCGAAATCTGGGTACTGCGCCGGCGTCAGCCCATATTTTTCTTCGACCGCGGCCGGTGTCATTCGAGCTAAGTCCGAGACACCCTTTTTGGGGTAGAGCACAGTCACGTGGTCATCCACGAGCTGGAATGCATCTCGGTCGCCCGTGATGATCGCCACCTCAAAACCTGCTGCGCTTGCCTGAGTCGTCAAAGTGGCAATGACATCGTCGGCTTCAAATCCCTCCGCATCCAAAGCCGGGACAGCCATCGCCGTCAATACGTCACGAATGAGAGCAACCTGGCCGGAGAATTCAGCCGGACTGGCCGCGCGATTTGCCTTGTACGCTGGAAACTCAGTAGTCCGAAACGTTTGTCGACTCAGATCGAAGGCCACCGCAACATGGGTAGGATTTTCGTCGCGTAACGCATTGATGAGCATCGACGTGAAGCCATAAACGGCATTAGTCGGCTGACCGGTCAACGTGGAGAAATCCTCCACGGGCAACGCGTAGAACGCTCGATAAGCCAAGGAGTGGCCGTCCAACAACAGCAACCGGGGGGTCTTCGCCGGGGGTAAAACTTCAGAACTCAACCCACTCGACCCCGCCACGCCCGTCACAGCCACGATCCTAGGGTGGCCCAATGACTGAGGAACTCGCTAGCGAGCTGACTGACCGCATGGGGATCGAATTTCTTGAAGCCAGTGCCGATCGGGTCGTGGGCCGAATGCCGGTGCACGGAAACCGACAGCCCTACGGTCTGCTGCATGGAGGTGCGTCCGTGGTGTTGGCGGAATCACTCGGTTCTCTCGGCGCCGCCCTCCACGCGGGACCCGGACGGATCGCCGTCGGCGTCGACATCAACGCAACGCACCACCGTCCCGCCACCGAAGGGTGGGTCACTGGAGTAGCCACACCAATTGCGCTCGGTCGCGCAGTTGCCAGCTATGAAATTGTGATGACAGACGATCAGGGGCGCCGTACGGCCACCGCCAGGTTGACCTGCCTGCTGCGCGAAGCGCCAACAACACCAACAGCGCCACTACCGTCAGAGAAGGTCACGTCAAACCTGGCGCCCTCGGGCACATGATGGTGGTAGGTGCAGGCACTGCACTCAACGTGGCAACGATCCTGGCCGGTTCTGCCCTCGGTGTGGCGCTGGGACATCGCTTGCCGGAGCGCACCCGAAATGTGGTCACCGACGGCCTCGGGCTGGTCACCCTGCTCGTGGCGGCGTTGGCTGCCGCCGCGGTCACAGATTCGGAATTGACCGACGCCGTAGGTCGCGGAATTCCGATTCTGATCGTGCTCGGATCCCTGCTGATAGGCGGGATCGCGGGGTCACTGTTGCGACTTGAGTCACGCCTCGAGGGACTCGGCGAATGGATCCGTACGACCTGGCATCGGCACTCCCCCACGCCATCGGACGGACAATCCGGAGATGCTCGAAACTTCGTGGACGGATTCGTCACCGCGTCACTGGTTTTTTGTGTCGGACCGCTGGCAATTCTTGGGTCATTGTCCGACGGGCTGGGGCTGGGAATCGATCAACTGGCGCTCAAGGCCACCCTTGACGGATTCGCCGCGATTGCCTTCGCCGCCTCCATGGGATGGGGCGTGGCTGCGTCCGCTCTGGTTGTGGGGGTTTACCAGGGCGCGCTCACTGTCCTCGGTCACACCTTGGGTTCCGTGCTGACGTCCGCCCAAATTGGAGCACTGACGGCGACAGGTGGGCTACTTCTCGTCGGGATCGGACTGAGACTCCTTCGAGTTCGCGACATCCCGGTAGCCGAACTGCTCCCCGCCCTGCTCGTCGCCCCCGCCTTGACCGCACTCGCCGTCGCGCTGCATTAGTTCCAGCGCCCCGTGCCAATCGCAGGGACGGGTTGTTGGGCAAGCAAAACCCTAATGTCGGATTTCCGTACACGCGGCCACAGGCGGGGATATGCTCCCGCCGCGACCGATCCCCACACGAGGCTTGGCGCGAACGCAGTATCGACGTCCGGCTAGATCACTCGAACGGCGAGGAGTGCCTGGTGCGCAATCGTGCGGTTGCACTGCTCGCCGTCGTTATCGGCGCGTTAGCTCTCGCATTCGCCGCGGCGCCAGCCGCGTCGGCCGTCACGACGACATCTGACGTCTCCGTGTCGGGAACGCTTGTTGGCACCGACAAGAAGCCCGTCGAAGGTGTCAAGATCACGGTCACCGGCCCCAAGGACTTCAAGGGCGAGGGAACGACGGACGCCCTCGGCAAGTGGTTGGTCAAGTTGCCATCCGGCGGGCAGTTCAACGTCGTTCTGGACGAGAGCACATTGCCCTCGGGCGTCACGATCTCCAACGGGACGAATCGCACCGTCAACGTGTTCTTCGGCGATAACAACGTGTTCTTCGATACCAGTGCCGATACGACAGTAGTCCAATCCAAGTGGTCTCAAGTCTTGCAGTTGACAGTCGACGGACTCCTCCTAGGAATCATCATTGCCCTTGCGGCGGTGGGTCTTTCGCTGATCTATGGAACCACCGGACTCACTAACTTCAGCCACGGCGAGCTCGTCACGATGGGTGCGATCTTCGCGCTTTGGTTCAACAACGGTCGAGGCTTTCCATTCGTAGTCTCCGTGCTCCTTTCCGTGGTGATTTGTGCCCTTCTCGGCGGCGTCCAGGATCGAATCTTGTGGCGACCTCTCCGCAAGAAGGGCACCGGGCTCGTTGCCATGCTCGTCATCTCGATCGGCCTAGGTATCTTCCTGCGAAATCTCTTTCTTTTCATCGTCGGCGGAGACACCCAGATCTATGTGTCCTACGCCGGGCAAGCTGGCTTGAGTATCGGAACGCTGACGATCACACCGAAGGCAATCATCGGAACTGGCGTTGCCGTCGTTCTTTTGCTCGCCACTGCCTATTGGCTTCTGCGCACGAAAATGGGCAAGGCGAGCCGAGCCGTCGCAGACAACCCAGCGCTCGCGTCGGCTTCAGGAATCGACGTCGAACGCGTGATTAACGTCGTGTGGATCCTCGGCGCTGGGCTCGCGGCGTACGGCGGCGTTCTCTACTCGATGAGCGGTGGCGTCTCTTGGTTGCAGGGTTTCCAGTTGCTGTTGCTGATTTTCGCAGCCGTCACTCTCGGTGGTCTCGGGACCGCATTTGGTGCCTTGGTTGGTGCGCTCGTCGTGGGGCTTGCGATCAACTTGTCGACGTTGTTCATCCCGACAGAATTGAAGAACGTCGGGGTCCTCGTCATCATGATCGTGATCCTGCTGGTACGTCCCCAAGGCCTCTTGGGCCGCCGCGAGCGAGTCGGCTAAGGGAGGAGGAGTCATGGACTGGGGAGGCGTTTTTAGTCAGGCGGTGACGCAGGGCATCGGAGTGCAGGCCGTCATCTTTGCCCTCGCAGCAATCGGTTTGAACGTTCACTTTGGTTACACCGGGCTGCTCAACTTCGGCCAGGCAGGCTTCCTCGCCATTGCGGCCTACGCGCTAGCCGTGAGCGTTACCTACTTCCAACTGTCATTCTGGCTATCAATCCTTATCGGACTGATCGGTGCCGTGCTCTTTGCCCTGCTGCTCGGCATCCCCACGCTACGACTTCGCGCCGACTATCTCGCGATCGTGACTATTGCCGCGTCTGAAATAGTTCGGCTCATCTTGCGGTCAGTGACGTATAAGAAATATTTCGGTGGTTCTGACGGTCTCAGCGAATTCAGCGGAACGTTCTACGGCGCGAACCCGTTCAAGAGCCCCTTGAAATGGGGTCCCATCGACCTCTCCGCGGGAGACCTGTGGGTCGTTACGGTGGGCTGGAGCTTGGTGGCGATCTCATGTCTCATCGTGTGGTTGGCGATGCGCTCACCTTGGGGACGCGTCATCAAGGGAATCCGCGAAGATGAAGATGCAGTCCGCAGCCTGGGTAAGAACGTGGTGTCCTACAAGATGCAGTCCTTGATCCTCGGTGGCGTCTTGGGTTGCCTTGGCGGTTTCATTCTCGCCCTCGCCAACCAGTCGGTCCAACCTGACAAATACGCCACGGACCTCACCTTCTTCGCTTACGCCGTCCTCATCCTCGGTGGTGCTGCCAGGGTGTTTGGGCCAGTCTTGGGGTCGGTCATCTTCTGGTTCGTCCTCATTTTCATCAATCGCGGTCTTGAAGAAGCCATCCGCCAGGGAAACATCACCTTCATTCGGGCTGACCAGGCCGGTCAGATCGGATACTTGATCCTGGGACTGAGTTTAATGTTCTTGATGATTTTCAGACCGCAAGGAATCCTCGGCGACAAGAGGGAGTTAGCCCTAGATGCCCGATGACACCAGCGACGTCACCACGACCGCGGCCCCGGTCGGGCCGAGCGGCCTTGAACGCGCACGGGCAGCGCTGGCCGATGTTGAACACACCCCGGGAGTCGCGAAGCCCGACCCGATCCTGATTGCCGACGACGTCCAACGTCGTTTCGGTGGACTCACCGCGGTCGACGTTAGCCATATCGAGATCCAACGAGGCGCCATCACCGCGCTGATCGGACCCAATGGGGCGGGCAAGACCACCTTCTTCAACTTGCTCACCGGATTTGATCAGCCCCAAGAAGGATCGTGGCGTTTCAACGACAAGGACCTATCCGGGATGCCGTCGTACAAGGTCGCGCGGTTGGGAATGGTTCGCACTTTCCAGTTGACGAAGGCATTGTCGAAGATGACGGTGATCGACAATATGCGCCTCGGTGCCACCAAGCAACGCGGCGAGAACTTCTGGCGTGGACTGATCCCCGTCTTCTGGAAACACCAAGAAAACTCCATCACCGAACGCGCCGACGATCTACTAGCCCGCTTCAAGCTGGATCCGAAACGCGCTGACTTCGCGGGCAGTCTGTCCGGCGGACAACGCAAGCTGCTGGAAATGGCTCGCGCGCTCATGGTCGGACCAGAGATGGTCATGCTTGACGAGCCGATGGCCGGCGTAAACCCGGCGCTCACGCAATCGCTGCTGGGTCACATCAAAGATCTGCGCGAACAGGGCATGACAGTGCTCTTCGTTGAACACGACATGGACATGGTGCGTGACATC
>JBBRTC010000095.1:0-5792 GCA_038244765.1 Candidatus Nanopelagicales bacterium
GTTGGTGTCAAACCCAGACGCGCCCCCGTGACGAGGGGTGTTTGCGCAGGTCACAGCGTTCGGTGGTGGGGCGGGTGGGGCTCGAACCCACGACCTGACGGATTATGAGTCCGCTGCTCTGACCAGCTGAGCTACCGCCCCCTTGCCAACACCCGGCCACGATGACCGCGTCGGTGTCGCCGTACCGGCGCATTCTTTCCTATCGAGCGACGAGCCACGCAGCGGGCAGAGTCGTGGAGCCGCCGGAATCGGCCAACAAACCGGCCTGTTTTACACGTTGATACTTCACAACCCCGGGTGTTACTTCGACTTTGAGCGCCGATCCTGCTGCGGCTGGGCAGGCGAATCCGACTTTGGCGCGTCTCCCCTCGCCGGGCGGGACAATCGACAGCGAATTGAGACTGTCGATGCCTTGTTCTGAGTCGAAGATCTGCTCGCAATCTCTCAATGGAGAACCGGCGCTTGCGTCGATGTTGAACAGCAGCGGCGAGTACACCGTCGACGACCCATTCTTGACTGAAACGCGAAGAATCAGATTGGTCCCTCCGGGATTCACAGGGCCGGCACTGGGGCTGGGAGTGAACGAACCAGCGGCGTCGATGGTGACTGTCAGTCCATCGTCGTACTCGATAGTCTGACCCAGACCGGTGGGTGCAGTTCCGCCGCGTACGCCTATACCTGTGAGTGCCTTGCTGGCTTTGTCGACGGTGTCGACAGCCGTATGAACCGCACCATTGATCACCACGATCCAGAAGATGAACCAGAAGATGCAGGCGCCAACGGCAATGAAGCCCATCACAATTCCCGAGACGGTCGCGCCCTTGTTGTCGGCGTCACCGCTCTTGACTCGCGAACGCCCAACGAAGCCGAGGATGATCGCGACCGGTGCCAACACGAGGGAAACCCAGTAGGTGATCGGCGTGAGTGCGAAGAGGATCGCAAGGATGCCCAACACAAGCGCGGCCGTGCCAAGCCCATTGTGTGGACCCCGAGGAGTAACTCCGTAGGGGGTAGCCGCGCTGTAAGGAACGCTCGCGTCAACCCATGCGGCGCCATTCCACGCCACCCAACGTTGGCCGTCCCACTGGACGAAACGTTGACCATCCCACTGCGGATTAAATGCAGCCAGGGGCTCGGCAGGCGGCGTTGATTCGATCGGTGTCGGCGTTGGCGCGGCGTCGGACGACTCAGTCACTTAACTCTCCCCACCCTTCGATGCTCCCCGCTGCCTTAAAAGCCGTATGGGAGGCAACGGGATGACCCGCGTGAACGCTAGCAGCGACGCAGGCAGCACGCCTCGGCCCGGAATCCGCGCTGCCCGTGTAGTTGCGCGGCAACTAAGGCGTGGTGTCGGCCGTTGGTGCCTTCGCGGTTCTAAAGTTGATCTCTCGAAGGCGGGAGAACACCGCGACAACCAGGCAGACGACAACCAAGGAGATGTGATGAGTGCATCGACGATGACCGCCGATGATCGCGCGGTGGTAACACAGATCGCCAGACTGTGGTGGGTTTGGCTCGTAACGGGCGTTGCGTGGGTCGTCATTTCGTTGGTAATTCTTGACTTCAACACTGCCTCGGTCAAAACGGTAGGCGTCTTAATTGGAATCATGTTCCTGTTCGCGGGCATCCAACAGTTCTTCATCGCCTCGATCGCCGACGGCTGGAAATGGCTGTGGATCATCTTTGGTGTTGTGTTTGTCGGGGCTGGCATCGCGGCACTTGTCAATCCGACCGACGCATTCTTGACCCTCGCGCGAGTACTCGGTTACTTGTTCCTTCTCGTCGGGATCTTTTGGTTGATCGAGGCATTCGCGATCCGGGAGTACAACCACTTGTGGTGGTTAACCCTCATGGCCGGGATAGCGATGCTCGTCCTAGCCTTCTGGACGCATGGACAGTTCTTGCTGGAGCGGACGTACACGATTTTGATCTTTGCCGGTATTTGGGCACTGATGGCAGGGATCACTGACATCACGAAGGCGTTCATCATTCGCAAGGCGGGCAAGCTCGCAAGCAGCTAGCCGGTCAATAGGCCACACAAACTGGGCAAGGCGTCACACTCCAACTGGCGCCTTGCCCAGTCCGCTGGCCGGAGCATTCCGACCCTGGCAGGATTACGACAACCAATCCGCACCGGATGTCACCGATGGATTCGAACCTGGAGAACCCCCATGCCTGAGACACCCGATGCAGAATCCACGACAACTCAAAACAGCGGAGGCGAAGCCGCTCCGCCAGCCTTGAGTGGCGCGGAGCGTGCCGAACTCGAACGGCTCCGGGTTCAAGTCGCAACGCAAAATGACGGGCGTGCGGCAGACCCATCCGATGGTTCTCGCGCCGGTCATTGGCGGGCTCCGGTATCGACACTCCTGATCGTGATTTTCTGCCTCCTCGCTGCACTATCGGTCAGTGGTCGCTGGGCGCGTGACATTGTTTTCGACACTGACCGGTACGTCGACACGGTCAGCCCCCTCGCATCGGACCCCGCGATCCAAGCGGCCGTCGCGAACAAGATTGCCGACGCGACTCTCGCCGCGATCGACGTTTCCTCCGTTGTCGACCAGGGGCTGCAAGCCCTTGGCGCGACCGAGATCGTGCCGCAGAGGGCGAAGGACCTGCTGCCCGCTTTGCAGCAACCACTCGTCAACGGCATCGACAACTTCGTGCGCGAGCAAATTACCCGAGTCACCACCAGCGGCCTCTTCACCCAAGCCTGGATCGAGGCCAACCGACAGGCTCACATGCAACTCGTCAAGGTCCTCAACGGGGACAACTCGGGTTCGGTCTCCACCAGCAACGGGAACGTCAGCGTCAACCTCGCCGCGTTCATCGCCACCGTCAAGTCCGAACTTCAATCGCGCGGAATCAGATTGGCCTCCAAGATTCCCGACGTGCAAGCGAGTTTCACAATTTTTCAATCCGCGGACCTCGCCAAAGCTCAAGGTGCCGCCAGCGCGCTCGACACGACCGCCACTTGGCTACCCATCGTGGCGCTGATCTTCTTGGCGGCAGGAATATACGTGGCGCGCAGGCGGCGCCGCGCCGTACTCGGCGCTGGCATTGGTCTCATCATCACCATGGCCGCGGTGATACTCACGCTTCAGGTCAGCCGGAGCGTTTATCTGAACGCGCTGCCGCCGGACTCGCTACCGAGTGACGCAGCCACGACCCTGTACGACACGCTGACGCGCTACCTGCTCGCGGCAGCATCGGCGGGCCTCGTGCTCGGCATCGTGATGGCGTTGGCTGCCTACTTGTCTGGCCCCTCTCAAATTGGTCGTGCCGTTCGACGCGGGGTTCATCGCCTCACGGATGCGGCGGCAGCTCCACTTGCTCGGCAATTCCCGGCAATCGTCCCTGCCGGCGCATGGCTCGGGAGTTACCTCACGGCCGCGCGTTCGGTGGTGATCGGTATCGGGGCGCTCGTGATCTTTGTGTGGCCACATCCAACGCGCGGCGTCATTTGGATCACCACACTTGTGGCGCTGATCGTGTTACTGATCGTCGAGATCATCGCGCGCACTGGGCGACCGGCAAGCGAGGATGCTGAACACGCGAAATCCGAAGCGGTCGCCGCTTCTACGTAGCCCGATGTCAGGCTACGGCCGGAAATTGACTCACAACTGTGCTCCCGCGATTGGACTCGAACCAATAACCTGCCGGTTAACAGCCGGCTGCTCTGCCAATTGAGCTACGCGGGACTACTCGAGGAAAACGACCCAGTTGGACGTCGACCCCCGACGGCAGCAGGCTGCCGAGCGCCGCCGAGATTAGCAGCCCGCGCGCTCCGATGAGCACCTGGCCCAAGCCGTCTCCCCCACCTTGTCGATGGGGTCTTCGCCGCCGGACAACGGGCCGCGCGGTGAGCGGTACGGAGCTAAATTCCCAAACTGATACGGAGTTCCGAGAGAGCTTCGCGGGCTCGAGCGCGGAGATCGTCATCAGATGCGTCGTCGCTGTCATCGAAAACAACCGTCCACGAAATGTCATCGGTGCCCGTACGGCGACGAGCTACCGCGGTCGCCCCGTGACTTTCCGCGATCGTCAATCGCTGCGACACCACGATGCTCGCCTCGACTCGCTCCCAGACAACCGCCGGGACCTCCCCCGCGTCGTCGAACATGAACACTTGCTCTCGTACCTTCCCGCCAGCGTCAGGCTGAAGCCGCAACCGCAACTCGCCGTCATCCCATCCGACACCGAGAACGCGATCCCATGACCATCGTGTCCAGCCAGTCAGCGGGGCGGGGTCCCCGTCGACCGCCGGGACCTCATTCGGGCAAAAGAGCGCGCTCGTCGTAGCAACCATCAACTGTCGAGACCCCGTGGGTTGGTCAATGTCACGCCCGCGTGCCCAGGCGAGCACGCGTTCATCACGGCGTACACCGATTTCATCGAGGACGGCCTTCGACAGCCTCTCTGGTCGCAATCGCATTGGCAGGAGCCCTACAACTCGCCGCGGGCTTGGTCACCGAGCGCGCGGCGCTTGTTCTCCATGTCGAGCAACTCGCGAAATACATCCGCAGACTTCTGCGCATCATCGGTGCCTTCAAGCCGCTGGAGTTGACCGCGGAGTTCTTCGACTCTCCGACCCGCATCTACTTCGCGCAGCCGTGCGAGCAACGAATCGACATAGCGGTCATCAACGGCATCGACCGGCATCGGTTCAACGGTCAGCTCCATCACCACGCGCCGCACGATGTCATCGGGGCACGACGCAAGTACGGCGGCAATCCAGGCGGGTTCATCAGTGATCTGGCCGAGGTCGCCCCACTCCGTCGATGCCTTCGTACACGCAGTGAACACTTCGCGGTACGCCGGAAAGGTGAACGCCGTGGTGTCGATCGCGTCAAACGTTGCACCGACCAACACGGGCGCTTGCAGGATGCAGCGCAGCGCGGATCGCTGCACTTGCAGAATCGGGTCGCGCGGGTTGTGCCGGGTCAACGCCTCAACGTCAGCGCTCGAGCGTCCGGCGCTGTCGCCCCCGGAATCGGACTGCGTCCGTCCATCCGTTTCCGGTGAGTGGGAATCCGTCCAGGACTCGGTTTGGCTCGAGCCGGGCGAAGCGAAATTGCGTTGCGGTGCTTGGGTCCGCGACTGCGAGCGCGCGACCTTCGAGCCGCTGACCGCAGCGACCGCCGCCAGGACTTCACGCGGTTCCATGCCCAACCAGCCCGAGAGCAACCTTGCGTATTCCGGGCGCAACGCCTCATCGCGGATCCTCGCGATCACCGGAGCTGCTTCTCGAAGTGCGCCGACGCGACCCTCAGCGCGATCTAGATCGAACTGGCGAAGTGTTGCCTTGATTGCAAACTCAAACAACGGGACTCGACGATCAATGAGTTCGCGCACGGCCTCGGGACCGCGCGCTACCCTCAGCTCACACGGATCCATCCCGCTTGGTTCAACAGCGACGAAAGTCTGTGCGACGAATTTCTGATCCTCATCAAATGCGCGTAGCGCCGCCTTCTGTCCGGCGGCATCGCCATCGAACGTAAAGATCACGTGACCCTGGAATTGGTGCTGGTCCATCAAGAGTCGCCGAAGGACTTGGATGTGGTCAGATCCGAACGCCGTACCGCACGTCGCCACCGCAGTAGTCACTCCGGACAAATGAGCGGCCATCACATCGGTGTAGCCCTCGACGACAACGGCCTGTTGTTGCTTGGCGATTTCGCGCCGAGCCAAGTCAATGCCGTACAGCACCTGCGACTTCTTGTATATCGAGGTCTCGGGAGTGTTCAGATACTTGGGACCTTGATCGTCGTCATAGAGCTTGCGTGCGCCGA
>JBBRTC010000096.1:0-5658 GCA_038244765.1 Candidatus Nanopelagicales bacterium
ACCGACAGACCGCACGCCGTCGCCAAAGCGGTCGCCGTTTGATAGGCGCGCGAGAGATCACTCGACGCGATGTAGGAGGGATCCAAAGCGGCGAGCAGAGCCGCGGCCCGACTCGCTTGGGCGAGACCGATCTCGTCGAGCGCAACGTCGGTCTGACCTTGGAATCGTCCATCTGCGTTCCACGCCGTACGGCCGTGACGCCAGAGGACCAAACGTTGCCCGTTCAGCTGACACCCCGAGTCAGTTCGGGTATTGGGATTGCAGGGCAGTCTTTCCACAAGCGCTCAAGGGCGTAGTAGATGCGCTCTTCGGAATGTTGCACGTGCACGACGATGTCGAGGTAGTCCAACAGGATCCAGCGACCTTCGCGTTTGCCTTCCCGGCGGACGGGGTCGACGTCGATCTCGTCAAGCGAGGCCTCGATGGCGTCAGCGATGGCGCGTACTTGTCGATCGTTGTCAGCCGACGCAATGAGAAACACATCGGTCAGCGCGAGATGGTCGGACACATCGATGGCCAAGATATCGAGTGCCAACTTGTCCGACGCCGCCTGAGCTGCACGCATCGTGAGTTCAACGGCGCGGGGTGAGGCGGTCACGCAGTTCCTTTCGTTCGGGTGGATGCTGTCAACTTCTTCGCAGCTCTCACCGCGCCGAAGCACATCGAGCGACGTCTAGGACGGGGCGCTCGGAGTCGGGCTTGTTCCTGGTCCACGGTAGTCGGCGCCCAAGACCACGGTGACTTGGGCAACGTGGATCAACCTCGGATCCGGAACTCCCACCAGTGATTCGTCAACCAGCCCACCACCGCCGGCCGCGCTCGGTGACTTTGAAGCCGACGCCGGAACTGATGTGATCGGCGTACTCGCGGGCAAACCCAATGCCTTCACAACCGCACGACCCCATTCCAGAGATTGGGCATCGGTGCTGGCCACGATGACTTGAGTGGTCGAGACGGGGATGCCGATCGCCGGTCCGGCGTCGAGGTAGCGCAGTGACGCGTCCGTGAGTTGGGTGGCGGCCGCAGCGACAAAGGTCTTGTTCCGAATGCCGTCGAACATCAGGACCCGCACATTGCTCTGCGGTGGGACCTTCAGTGCGACTTCAGACATGGACGTATTGACCAGCGCGTTCATCGGGATGAAATCGACTCGAAACTCCAGGGGCGAGGTTGAATCCACGGTGGTGACCGGCATGGTTCGCTGCACGAGCAATCCACCTTGAGTCGCGACTTGGAGGCGAAGCAACGCCGACGCAACATCATCAGGGGTCGTGCTCGAACGAAACGACACTCCCAATGAGCCGAGTATCCCCTTCAGCTTTTGCGGGTCGCTAGGCAGTTTCGCCAGGACTTCCTTGTTGACCGTGGCAAAGTGGTTTTGTTGTTCGGTGGGGCCTTCGCCGACCCCAGCAGACATCGCGTACGCCGTTGCCGCGGGACCATCAAGATGGCGCGTTCCTGCGGCGACAACAATCACGGTGCTGCCGTCGGTCATTTTCTTCACGATTGGTGCGTCCACGCTGACCAGCACGCCACCGACCGAGTCAACGAGCGCTTCGTAGCCAAGTCGATCCAACACCAGCGTCTGATCAACTCGGATGCCGATGAGATCAGATATGGCGATCGCCGCATTGTTGATATTCGGGAGCTTGCCGGTCTGCGCCAACGTCATCTGGCCGACTCCAGCGACATACACCTGGAGCGGTGACGGGGCCATAATCCCTTGTGCTTTGCCGTCCGCATTGACGACGAATTGCTCATTCCCCACCGCTAACTGCTCGTCATCTCGCAGTTGCAAGAGCAGCGAGACCGCCGTTTTCTCAGGAGGCGTCGCACTCGGCGTGGGCCTTGGGGTCGGGGTGCCTGACGCGGCGTCGGTCGGGTGATCAATCCGCCACCACGACACCGCCACCAGAAGCGCCGCCAACACTCCGACGATCACAACCAGCCGACCCCGCGTGGCCGAACTCATGACGACGCGTCCGACGATGAGGGATCCGCACGCTCACGATAGAGACGCTTCGCGTCGATGTACTCCACGACGCGCTCCGGTACGAGATATCGCAGCGACAAACCCTGCCGCACACGATCGCGACATTGGGTGGACGAAATCGCCAACGCGGGGATTTGGATGAATGTCACTGACGATTCAGGTATGCCCGGGTTGTTCAACTCATGGCCCGGACGGGTGACACCCACCAGGTGGGCACGACGAAGAACCTCTTCGTGGTCGTGCCAACTCATAATGGCTGAAAGTGCGTCAGCGCCGGTGATGAAGAAGAACTCTGCACCCTCGCCGTACACACGTTGGAGATCGCGCAACGTGTCGACGGTGTATGTCGGACCAGCCCGATCGATGTCGACCCGGCTGACGCCAAACCGCTCATCGTTCGCCGTCGCAATGACCGTCATCTGGAGGCGATCGACGGGCGCTGAGATTTCCATTGAGTCCTTTTGCCAGGACTGGCCGGTGGGAACAAACACAACCTCATCGAGGTCGAAGCGCTGAGCAACCTCACCGGCCGCGACGAGGTGTCCGATGTGAATCGGATCAAAGGTTCCACCCATGACACCGATCCGATTGGGCATATGAATGGTGTGGGCGGCGCTCAGATGGTCGAAACGTGAGTTCCGACTCAGCGATCCGGATTGAAGCGGGTGGTCGCCAGCAGGAGCAGTAGAAACACAGCAAAGGTCGCGGCGCCGTAGACATACGGAGACACAGTGGGCTCTTCGGCCTGCTTGACGGTTTCACTGAGCAGAATTGCCGCACTCACAACCATGCCTAACTCACCCTTTCCAGGCCCAGAACACATTAATTGGCGGTACGCGTGACCTTAGCCCAGCGCTCCGGACCCTTGAGTACCGATATCTCGTCTCGTTGTATCTCAGCTCGGTATCAATCGCAGCGGGGGTGACCTGAAGGCGTTCTCAATCCCTGACCTGGCCGTCGCCGGTCACGATATAGGTCGTCGACGTCAACTCGGTGAGCCCCATCGGGCCGCGTGCATGCAGCTTTTGGGTAGAGATGCCGATTTCGGCGCCGAACCCGAATTCCGCGCCGTCGGTGAATCGCGTCGATGCGTTGACCATCACCGCCGCTGAGTCCACGCCCGCGATGAAGTCACGGATGGCGGACTGAGAGTCCGAAATGATCGCCTCGGTGTGGCCCGACGACCAACGCCTGATGTGCACGATCGCGTCGTCGAGGGAGTCAACAACACCAGCGGCGATGTCCAGCGAGTAGTACTCCGCGGCCCAGTCCTCATCGGTGACCGGCGCGAATCGAGTTCCGAGGGACTCGGCTGATTGGCCTACTCGGTCATCACCGTGAACCGTGACTCCAGCGGCGTCTAGCGCCTTGAGGGCTCGGGGGAGGAACTCATCGGCGACATCTCGGTGAACTAAGAATGTTTCAGCGGCGTTGCACACGCTGACGCGTTGGGCCTTGGCGTTGACCAAGATCCGGACCGCCTTGTCCAGATCCGCGTGTTCATCGATGTACACGTGACAATTGCCAACTCCGGTTTCGATCACCGGCACTGTCGATCCTTCGACCACACTGCGAATCAACGCCTCGCCACCGCGGGGGATCAACAAATCGACCAATCCCCGGGCCGTCATCAGATGCCCAACAGATTCGTGGCTCCTCCCCGGCACGAGTTGGATCGCATCAATGGGGAATCCCACATCGCGCAAAGCCGATTGCATCGACGCAACAAGGGCTTCGTTCGTGGCGTACGCCGACGATGACCCACGAAGGAGTACGGCGTTTCCGCTCTTGAGCCCCAGAGCCGCGGCATCCACGGTGACGTTGGGTCGGGCCTCATAGACCATCGCGACGACACCCATCGGCACCCGGACTTGTCGCACCTCGAGTCCGTTGGGAAGTGTGTAGCCACGCACGACTTCGCCGACCGGGTCATCGAGCGCAGCTATGTCGCGTACTGCCTCAGCAAGGTCGGCGATTCGTTCCGACGTCAGCGTGAGTCGGTCCACGATCGCGTCTGCTGTCCCCACACTGCGGGCAGCTGCTACATCCGTAGCGTTGGTGGCCACGATCTGAGCTGAGTTGCTGATGAGGGCGCCAGCGATCGCCTGAAGCGCGCGGTCTTTCTCGGCGCGCGAACGCTTCCGAAGGTCGATTGAGGCCGCTCGTCCCCGCGTTGCGCAGTCGCGAACCGCGCCGCGTTCGTCGAGGAGCCTGCGTTCGTCGAGATCTGTCTGGTCAGGCACCCGACCAGGGTACGGGGGCGACGATGCGAATTAGAACGGAGTTACGGCTCCGGCCGCGGAGAGTCCAGCGACGCCACCTCGGCGGGCGCGACGATGCCAGGTCTCGCGATCGAGGACCTCCACTCCCGCAACGCCCCAGTTGGGCAGGCCAGCGGATTCAATGTGCTCAGCCCACAGGCGAAGAGCTAGATCGGACACGGTCCGGGCATCGAGACCCTCCTCCCAGTACCGCACTTCCGCGCGGTCGTGCCCGTAGCGTCCCGTGAGCAGAAATGGGCGCTCGTGGGCAAGGCGTTCGAGTCCTTGGCGAATAACGGTGAGATCGACGGGTTGCCCCGACACCGTCAGCGTCACGTGCCACATCGGGCCGGGTGGCTTTGGCGTGCGTACCGAGTGGAGATCGGCCATCGCACACCTCCGATGTCGGCTCAGGGAGCCAGCAGCACGAGATCGTCGCGGTGGACGACCTCCCGTTCGTACGCCGGACCCAGTTCCTTGGCCAACTCGCGAGTTGAGCGCCCGAGTAAGCCCGGCAATTCTGATGAGTCAAAGTTGACCAGTCCTCGGGCCACCGCGCGACCGCTTTCGTCCAACAAGTCCACCGGATCTCCGGCGACGAAATCACCATCGACGGCTTTGATCCCCGCAGGAAGCAGGGAAAGCCGCCTGTCGACAACGGCACTGACCGCCCCAGAATCCAGATGCAGCGATCCCAGCGGCGACGAACCGTGAGCCAGCCACAGCAATCGCGTGGTTATCCGTTTGCCGGTCGCATGAAAGTGGGTGCCAATGTCGGCGCCGCTCAGCGCGTCAGCGGCAGTCGCCGCATGAGTAAGAACCACCGGGATACCTGCGGCAGTCGCGATTTTGGCGGCGTCGACCTTTGACTTCATTCCGCCGAGCCCCAATCCCGCACTACCGATTCCACCGGTGCTCACTTGGTCGAGATCGGCCGCACTGCGTACTTCGCGGATCAGCGTGGCTCCCTCGCGACTGGGAGGGCCATCGTACAAGCCGTCCACATCGGACAACAGGAGAAGTGCATCCGCGTGAACAAGATGCGCGACTAGCGCAGCAAGGCGATCGTTGTCGCCGAGCCGGATTTCGTCGGTTGCCACCGTGTCGTTCTCATTGACGATCGGCACTACTCCCAATTCGAGAAGTCGATAGAGCGTGCGCTGTGCATTTCGGTAGTGCGCGCGCCTGGTCACATCGTCGGCAGTGAGCAGAATTTGGCCTACCGTGATTCCGCATCGTGAAAACGACGCGGAGTAGCGGGCAAACAAGAGTCCTTGACCCACGCTGGCGGCTGCTTGCGCGGTCGCGAGGTCCCGAGGACGCCGCGCAAGCGACAACGGTGCGAGTCCGCTTGCGATGGCCCCCGAGGACACCAACACAACCTCAACGCCGGCCGCATGCCGT
>JBBRTC010000097.1:0-5629 GCA_038244765.1 Candidatus Nanopelagicales bacterium
GGACGGTGCCGTTCGGCGTACGGAAATGGACCGCAGACAGACCCGGGTCTTCGGCGTCAACCCATTGAATGTCAGCGGTATCCACTGGACTGTCGATCGGCCCACCAATAGCGTCACGGATGCGCTCACGATCGCCAGCGAGCTCGCACCCGACGATGCCAACCGCGCCGCTCGCACCGCAGGATGGGTGCTGCTCGTCCGGTACGGTCCACTGCACGAAGTAGGGGACCGAGGGGTCGTGCATCAACTCGTTGACGCCGATTTGCTTCCAGGTCAGATCGAAGCCGTCGGGACGTACGCGATGACCGTCGACGGAAATGCGACCGAACCGAGTTTCGACTTCGGTGATGTCTTCAACGGACACAACCCAGCCCAACCAACCGCCACCTAATTCAGCACGCGCTTTCACAGCGCGACCGAAAGGCGCAGACTCGGCAGCCGGGTGATCGAGCGCCGACACGACCTCGAGATATCGGCCGCCAGCGAGAGGCAAGATGAAGTTGCGAGTACCAAAACGTGGGTGCCGACCGCCGTCAACAAACGCTGCGCCAAGTTCGGCACCGAGTCGTTGCACGGTGTCAGCGATCTCGCTGTTGGACACTGCATAAGAGACATGATCGAGGCGCACGAATGCATCCTGCCCTGGCCCAAGGCCGTCATTATCGGGGGGTCGGTCACAGCGCGCAAAAGATGCGGAGTACAAGCCCCCCGCGGCGTACAAGTCGTCGCAGGAGACCGCGCAGTTCTAGTGCTTCGTGTCCAGTTCGGCGGCTTCCTCGAGGGTTGGTGCTGTCCCACCAAATCGTGCCGGCAACCACCAACGGTCGTCGTCGTTGCGAGGTTTGTCCGGGTACGCCGCGATCGTTTCTTCCAGCAATTTCGACATTCGTGCACGTAACTCCGCAGTGACCTCATCCGGGTCATCGCGCCGTCCCGGAGACATGGGCTCCCCGACCGACAACGAAATGGTCTTCCCCCGTCCGAAATCGCGCGGGTGACCCTTGGTCATGATGCGCTGGCCACCCCACGTGATAGTCGGGATGAGCGGAACTCCCGAGGACATCGCCAGCCGGATCGCGCCCGATTTGAAGTCCTTGAGTTCGTAGGCGCGGCTGATCGTGGCCTCCGGGAAGACCCCGACGACTTCACCGGCCTTGAGCGCGCGAAGCGCCGCGGCGTACGACGAGGCGCCGGCATCACGATCCACGGGGATGTGGTGCATGCCACGCATCAAGGGACCAGCGATGGGGTGCTTGAAGATTGATTCCTTGGCCATGAATCGGACAAGTCGCCCAGAGGGTCGCGCCGTGAGCCCAGCAAAGATGAAGTCGAGGTAGCTGACGTGGTTTGCGGCGAGTACTGCCCCACCTGAGGTGGGAACGTGTTCGGTTCCGGACTCCAAGAACTTCAATCCCATCCCCGCGAACATCATTCGACACGCCGCAATCACGGGGGGATAGACGCGATCGGCCATACCGCGACCTTACTGTCCCTGCGGCCTTGTAGGTTGTGCCCTCGAGACCCGGTGAGTCGGCGGAGGGGAAGCCGTCGGCACACCGGGTCTCCCACTCTTGGTGGTACGCGACGTCGATGCGTGCAAACAATTCGCGGGTCTTATCGGTTGTGGATCACGAGTCGCCATCCACAGATTCGGTTGTGATTGCGATTCCCGTCGGTCGTGGCATCGAAGGTCCCGCCATGACATCCATTCCCGAGTACGCGTATCCAGACCGCCCCGCGGACACGTTGAGCGTCCGCTCTCCGTCGGCGATGCTCGCGAGCATTCCATACCTCGTCGGGTTTCCACCTCGCAACAGTTTGGTGTTGCTGATGCTCGCGCCTCCGCGTGGTCGCATCAAACTGACGATGCGCGTCGACTTGCCCGACAACGAGGGGCCCTTGATCGCGACGGCACTTGCGAGTGGACTAGCCGCGCGCGTCTGTCACGTCGGTGCGGAATCGGCGATCGCGGTGTTGTTCAACGACGAGGCCGGAAGTGCCGGCACCGCTGATGTGGACCGGTTTCCACACGCGCACCTGGTGGACGCGTTAGTTAGCGAACTCGGAGTCTTTGGCGTCGAACTCGTCGACGCGATGCTGGTGTCTCAAGGTCGACGATGGTCCTACTTGTGCGACAACCCGTACTGCTGCCCTGCTGAAGGCGTGCTCATCGGTGATGAGGAGTCGGAGGCCGTCCAAGCGAGGTTGGTGATGGAGGGCCTCGCCCCTGCCTCATCACGTGAGGAGGTTGTCGCGCGTATCGCCCCCGATGCGCGGGGGGAGCAGCTCGTTGCCCACGTGTTGGGAACTATTGATGAGTCTGACCATGTGGGTTGGGGCCCCATCGACTTTTATCGGTTGACCGCCCTCGTGATCGAGGAGTCGAACTGGGCGAGATATTCAGGTTCCGGTGAACCTGACACGAGTTTCGTGCCCGAGGAGATGCGCGAGTTTCGGCACGCGCACATTGCGCAACTCCTCTATTTGCTGCAGTCCATTTGGATTCGCGATCTCGTGATCCGCAGAGTCATCCTCGATGGAGCAAGTAGTCGAAGTGCACGACCGTTGTGTGACGCGCTGTGCGACGTATTGCGTTGGGCACCCGTGGGGTACGTCGCGCCGATCGCCACCATCACCGCGTTGGTGTCGTGGCAAGCCGGTGATGGACTCATCGCCGTCGAGGCGTTAACGCGCGCACTGGATGACAACCCGGACTACTACATGGCGAAGCTCACGATGGATGCAATCGATGGCGGACTGCCGCCGGCGCGGATGCTAGAAGTCTTCGAGAAAATGACGGAAGAAGACTGCCTCGGCGGACGCACTGTGGTCGAAGTCGATCCAACTCCGAGGAAGGGTCAATCTGCCGAGGATTAGCCGGTCTGGGCTGCTGACAGTGAATTGCGTGAGGGCTGGCCGGGAGGTCCATTGCTGCCCTAGGGTTCCAGCCATGAAGATCCGCCCCTCGTGGGTGCGGATCGCCGGGGGGCTCATCAGCGCGGTCATCATGGTGGCCGGGTCTGGATCAATCATTCCGGCGTCCGCATCGTCGCCGATTCGCTCCCCCGGCGCACTGCCCACCGACGTGGGCGTAGGCGGCGACGACAATCACGACCTGTATCGCGGGACCGGTGGCTTGTTGGTCGGCGCGGGTTATCGCGGAGATCAGGCCGATCGCGTCGAAAGTGCCACGTGCGCCGACTGCCGATGGAAGATCACGGCGATGTGTGTTGCTCCCGACCATAGCCCGGAGGATCTGTGTGCTGGCAGCTTGGTCGGATGTCCGTTCGGTCAACTTCGTGTTCGTGTGCTGTTGGCTCGGTTTGGACAGGCGTACCGAGAAATCGGTACCACTTGCCTCGGACCAGGCGGCCCGGTCACGGTCGCGGAGTTGATCGCACGGTTACGCGATGTCGCCATCACACATGTCCCGGCACTTGTGCCTGGCTACCAACCAGTGGGTCTTGCCGTCGTCGGCATACCGGTGATTTGGCGTACGGGTCAACCACGAAGCCTCGGTGCGCGCGACTTGGTGGTGTTGGGCCATGACGTGGTTCTCGCCGCCACGGCGTCGTGGGTGTGGACGTACGGCGACGGCACGACGGAAACCACATCGAAACCCGGGGGACTCTGGCCTGACAACAGCGTCAGTCACACCTACCGGCGGGCGGCGCGTCTTCGTGCAACCGTGACGACCGTGTGGTCCGCCACGTTTCGGGTGGATGGTCTGGGGCCGTTCGCCGTCACCGGTGATGTCGTCCGCCAGGACGCGACAATCGCCCTTGATGTGCGTCCCGCGCACGCGCAATTAATCCGCGGCTAGTCCAGCGACGCCAGCGCCTCGGCGATAGGAGCGCCCCCGCTGATGAGGTCGAATGACTTGTACGAACCCAGCGCGGAGGTTACGCACGCGACCGCGACATCGGCAACGTCGGTGCGCGAAATCGGTTGATGGATGTCGATGTTGGTGGCAACGGTGATCAGCCCCGTTGACGGTTCGTCGTTAAGTCCGGCGGGACGGATGACAGTCCAGTCCATCGACGTGGCACGGACGGCGTCGTCTGACGCTTGCTTCGCGTGCAAGAACGGCAACAACACCGGTGGGCCCGATTCGGGACGGTCAGCCATCATCGACGACACCTGGACCCATCGGCGTACGCCGAATTGGTCGGCCAATTGGATGGCCGCCACAGCGGCGTCGCCGTCGATTGCTGGGGCCGCGGCGGGGCCATCGACCATCATGCGCGCGCCGAGGGCCCACACCACAGCCTCGGTGCCCTCGAGTGCGGCGCTCACGTCGTCAGTTCTGATATCCCCGACGACCACTTGCGCACCGAGCGCCGACACTTCTTGGGCCTTGGCGGGGTCTCGCACGACGCCGGTGACCTGGTGGCCCGCCTTGACGAGGCGGTCGACTACTTGGGAACCGACTCCGCCGGTGGCGCCAAAGACGGTGATCTGCATAAGGGGTCCTCCTTGTGGGGGCGCGTTCAGCGGCCGTTGTCACACCGGTTGCGTCGAAGTCGCTCCCAGAGCGAGCGGCTTCGGTAAGTTCACCCCGGTCGTACCGGTAGAGACCGGTCGAGAGGAGATCCAATGGGCACCATCGTCGTGGGCTATGTAGCAACCCCCGAAGGCAGGGTCGCATTGTCAGCTGCTGTGGCTGAAGCCAAGTTGCGGGCCGCAAATCTGATCGTGGTCAATTCGAGCAAGGGTGGCGCATCGCTCAAGTCGGAATCGGCTTACGAGATTGACGAAGAGATGGCCGAGGTTCACGCGGAACTCCACGACTCGGGCGTCACCCATGAAGTCCGTACCTTGGTGCGAGGTAACGACCCCGCTACCGATGTCGTCGAGGTTGCGGCCGAATGTAGCGCTGATTTGATCGTGATTGGCGTGCGTCGCCGCTCGCCCGTCGGGAAGTTGATCATGGGGAGTACAGCTCAACAAATCTTGCTCGATGCGGAGTGCCCCGTGCTGGCCGTGAAGGTGCCGTAGAGGTGGGTCGGTCGTCTTGGTAGCGAGTTCCGGTGCCGCACCAGCGGAGAAGTTTCCGCCTCCCGCGCTCTGCATCGCTCAGGACGTCGAGGCCGACGCACTGCTAAGTCATGATCCCTTTGCGCTGCTGGTGGGCATGTTGCTCGATCAGCAGATGCCGATGGACCGCGCTTTCGCTGGTGCGTATCGACTCGCCGTACGACTCGGTGATCCGACCCGGCTCGACCCTGTCCGAATTGCGGCGATGGACCCGAGCGAATTCGACGCGGTGATGCGCGAAGTGCCCGCCGTCCATCGCTTCCCCGGGTCGATGGGGGGTCGGGTCCAAGCTTTGGCGGCGTACATCGTCATGGAGTACGCCGGCGACGCAACGTCGATCTGGATCAGCGCGAAGTCCGGTCAGGCTCTGTTCGATCGACTCCTGGCGCTGCCAGGATATGGCGAGCAGAAATCCCGAATCTTCCTCGCGCTACTCGGAAAGCAACTCGGCGTACAACCGCGTGGCTGGCGTTCGGCTGCGGGTGTATACGGCGCGAAAGGATCTCGGCGATCGGTCGCCGATGTGACCGACAAGGGAACACTCGGCGAGGTTCGTGCGTTCAAGCAAGCAGCAAAGCAAGCAGCGCAATCA
>JBBRTC010000098.1:0-5578 GCA_038244765.1 Candidatus Nanopelagicales bacterium
AGAACGGGTTCGTCGAGAGTTTCAACGGACGATGCCGCGACGAACTCCTCAACGGAGAACGGTTCGACTCGCTCCTCGAAGCCAAGGTCGTGATCGGCGACTGGCGCATCGACTACAACACCCGACGGCCGCACTCCAGCCTCGGCATGCTCACCCCAGCCGCGTACGCTGCGCGCTGGCACGACCAGCAACCCCAACCAGCACTCTCATAGCAACTGGACCACCAAACGGGGTCAGGCCACCACGGTCCACGACGATCAAGCCAACCCGGCGGACCCACCTCAACCAGGTGGGCCCAAATCAAGCGAGCACAACTGTCTCAGGTGGGGCCAGAACAGGTGAGCACACCCATGAGCTCATGCCCGTCGTCGAACATGTTCAGGACTCTGAAGTTGGGCGCGCCGAACCAGAGTGCGCTACTACCGTCAGCCACCAGGGGCCTCCTCGATCTCGGACCGTCAAGAAGTCACGAGATTGTTGGAGGCCCTCCTTCTATACGCGGACCCTCACCACCCAGCCCGTCCCAGGTTCACCGCGTAGGGCCGCTTTAGGTCACTCGACGGCCGCGTCGGGGTTGCCCGTGACTGTCGCGAGCGCCAACCGTATCGTCAGGAAACGGTGTGCTGACTCGCTGCGATCTTCGTCAGATCTACCTTCGACCCTTAGTAGTCGGTGTCGGTGTGGATGTTGATGTCGCCGTCACAGTTCGGAGCGAACGTTTCCGAGGTCATGGCCGTGCGCGACGCAGAGTCGTTTACTACGAAGGCAAGAATGTCTGGCGTCTTGGATCGTTTCCCGTTGTCCACCACCACCGCGATGAACGAGAACCCCGAATGGTCATTGAGTTTCCCGGTCCCGAACACCAGACCAATGTTCCCAGCGAAGCCAAGCGCCGTGATCTTCCGGCTGCGGAACTCGTCATGACCAGACTTGAACGACAAACTGCCCGAGAACGACCCGTCCCGATGTCCCTCCACATCTTCGAAGTCGAAGTAGAGCTTGTGGGGACTGCACACTTTGCCGTCCCCATCGATCTCCTGCTGCGACGGCGGGGGCGCGACCGTTTCAAACGTTGCTGCCACCACATGATCGGCGTCCATCGTCACCAGACACGCCGCAGTTCCGGTGCAGTCACCCGACCAGCCCACAAACCGAGCCCCGGCACCCGCCGTGGCAGTGAGACCCACCGGCGTCCCCGACGCGAACGTCGCCGCACACGAACCCGGACACGAAACCCCCGCCGGACTCGAACCCACTGATCCCGAACCAACCACCGAAACCAACAACCCATGAGTGACCGGCGCAACGCGCGTTACATCGATCGTGACCGTTGCAGTACTCGAGTCGAGCAGCCCATCATTCGCAGTGAACGTGAAACTGTCACCGCCCACATATCCAGTGTTCGGCGTATACGTCAGGTTCGGAGCCGTGCCCGACAATGTCCCATGCGACGGACCCGAACCCACCGCAAAGCTCAACGGATCACCATCCGGATCCGAAGCACCCAACGTCACCGCCTTCGCAGTGTCCTGAGGCGTCGACACCAACTGATCGACCCCCACCGGCGGACGATTCCCACTACCCGGGGTGACCACGACTGTCGCGACCGATGACGTGGTGTTCGTTCCGTCGGATGCGGTGTAGACGAAGCCGTCCGTTCCAACGAAAGCCGCATCTGGCACATAGGCGAAGGCACCGTTGACGACAGTGACGGTGCCGTGGGCGCTCTTCCCTGGTCCATTCCCAGTACCAGCCGCAAAGCTCAACGCGCCGCCTTCAGGATCGGACGCGTTCGGTGCGACCGTGACTGGCACGCCTTGTGGTGTGGTCGCCTGGATGGGCAGGGCGGTCGGCGGAAGATTCCCCGGGATCACGTCGACAGTGATCTGCGCTGGGGCCGAGTCAAGTTGGCCATCGTTCGCGACCACAGTGAACGTGTCCGTGCCCGTGAAGTGCGGATCTGGCGTGTACTGAGGGCTTCCCAAACCAAGATTCGTGACTGAGCCATGGGCAGGTTGCGACAGAATCCTCAGGGACGTCGCATCACCTTCTGGATCACGAACGGTGAGTGGAATGGAAACGGCAGTGCCCGACTTGGTCGTCACGTATGCGGGGAGTACATACGGAGGTTGGTCGGCGCCTCTGTCCCAATGCACGGTCACAGGCTTCGACGTGAGCTGACTACTACCGGGACTGGCAGTAGCGATGACAGTGTCATCACCGGCGACCACACCAGAGTAACTGGCAGTGGCAACACCAGAACTGTCCGTGACCGCTGACAAAGACTGCGCGTTAGCGCCCGTGACCTCGAAGCTGACCGTCACTCCAGTGGCGTTCGTAACGCCACCCAGTTCAGCGGTGAGTGACGCCGTCCCTCCCACGGACGCCGATTGGGTCGGCGGTGAAAGGGTGACTCTTGGAACCGCGTTACTCGGAGCCAGATTGCAGGAGCCATCGGCATTCTTGACCCTGAAAATCGTATTGAGATCGGGGTTGGTCGCGTACAGGCAACCGTCAGGGCCGACCGACGAAAAATCCCCGTAACCACCTAGCGACGCCACCGTCAGCGGCACCGGCGGAGAGGCAAGCAGGTCGTAACGAGTGATGACGCCGTCGGTACCGTTGACCCAGATCGCGGCCGTCCTCCCGGCCGCCTGTTCGACGGCAATCCCGTCAGGAGAGGTGCCAGCGAGTGAGAACAACAAAGCTCCCGGGACCGTCGCCGCAGCTCCTGCGAATGCTTCAGCGGCGCTTCTATACAGCGAACCGTAAATGTTTCCGTCAGGGCCGACGGCCACGCCGTCGTAGCCTCCGCGAGACGGCGTGTCTCCGATGGCAGCTACCGTCGGCGTGGGCGAGTCAGGATTGCTCACCCTGTAGATGCCGCCATTGATGGAGCCCACAACCAGATCTCCGGTCGTTGAGTCGGTCGCCAGACCATATGCACCGCCAACGCCCACGACTGAACGTGTGATCTGCCCGGTTGATCGGTCGAGTTCGAATACGGAATCACCCGTCGTCATGTACAGATGCCCGGCGTCGAATGTCAGGCCGTGAATGTCGCGTCCAGGGCTGCCGACCAGATGCGCAGCGTCATAGATCCCTCCCGAGGCATCGAACCGAAAGAGGTTTCCGTCCCGCGTCCCGACCCAGGCGTTACCACCCTCGTCGAAGGCGATTCCGATCGCCGAAGCACCCGAGGTGAATGCAGAGGCCAAGTATTTGACGGCGCAGTTTGTGACGCTCGGATCGTTGTCGTTGCAGTCGACGTTCGCGGTCCATCCGTCGGCGTCTGCGTCGGGCGCGGTGACGAGGATGTGCCAGTCGCGTTGTGAGGTCAGTTGTCCGTCTTTCACGATCGCGGAGATTCGTCGGGTGCCGGTGTGCTCGAGAGTCGGCGTGAAGGTGAAGGTCGGCCCGGTAGCGGCTTGGTTGCCGTCGATTTGCCAGGCAACGTTTGCGGTGGGCGTTCGTGGAGTTACCGAGAATGGGACGTCGTCACCGACGTTGGCGTTCAACGCGTCGGATGCCGGTGAGGAGGCGGTGACCGCACCTGATGCGCCGGTGACTGGGGTGTAGGCGACAGCACTCAGGCCGTTCGCGTCGAGGACACGGACGCCGACGGTTGTTCCGAGCGATGCTCCGTCGGCCGTTACGGCGGGCCCTGTGGCGTCGTCGAAGTTGCCGTCGCCGTTGAGGTCCCAATCGAACCGGACCAGAGATCCCGGGGTGGCTCCGGTCGATGCCGACGCATCGAGCTGGACTGCGGACGTGCGGGTGTACGGACCGCCAGCGTCAGCGACCGGCGCGCGATGGTCGAGCGCGACTTCTGCCACGTGGGCATCGACTTGGGATTGGAGTGACGACGTCAGGGTGCCGATCGCGGTGGTGAGGTTGTCCAGCTTCACGGATTCGGCGTCGAAGGCAGCCGACGCTGCAGCGATGGAACTGGTATTCGCGGTGTCGATCTGCGCGAGTCGGGTGGGGAGCAGGTCGACCTGACTCGGCGTGAAACCTGCGTTGAGGAGGCTGCGTTGATCATCGGGAGTCAGGCCGGATGTCCGCACCCGGTCCGCTGCGGCGGCGAGCGTCTGAAGGAACGTGTCGAAGTCTGCCGGTTCGGCCGCGAGTTGGGTCTTCTCGGCGGTGATGGCGGACTTGATTTTGCCAATGCGGTCTGCGAGCTGATGGGCGAGACGACCTGCTTCTTGAAGGTGAGCAACGGCCCAACCCTCGTCGCTCGCCGCAACCGCCCCTTGGTAACGCTCGATCGAGTGACGCAACGCGAGCGCCACGTCACTGGCCGAACTCGACGCACTTGCGATGTCGGGTCCACTGAGATCGCGAGGCGAAAGGTGGGTGGCAACGACGGTGCTCGGTTGCGCATAGTTCGTGTCCGGCGGGTCCTTCGCTATCGACTCGAACGCCCCTTGTATCTCTTCGTTGATCTTGCACGCATCTAGTTGGCCGATGGCGGGGATCAGAAGCGGGTATCCCACGGAGAACAGCACGATCGGCAGCGGTTTCGTGAGCAGGTCGGTCACCTGCTTCTTGTCTGATTCGTATTGATCGTGAAGGTCTTTGATCGCGCAGCCGAGCTTCGCAAGGTCGAAATTGTGGGCAGTCGCTTCTGCGGCGGCTTTCATCGCCAGCAGTCCAGGATCCGCGGGTGGAAGCACACCAGGCAACGTCACCGTGAACGCCGGGTTCCAAATCGCGTCCTCAGGCCCGATGTGGCCGTCTTGGCACTCGTCGTACACGACCGCGTACGTCCCGGCATCGAGTGGCCCCGTCGGCTTAGTGCTTCCAATGATCTGCCCGAGCGCAAGACCAGCGAAGGCAGGCTCAATGGTCGTCTTGAGACCTCCCGAACCTCCCACGTCTCCACTCTTCAAAGACGGAGAATCCGACGGGATCACCCACACATCCGAGAACGCCACGGGAGGCAAAGTCGGATCCGAGATCCCCGGAGCGAGACACGGCGTAATCGCGAACCCGCCAATGATGCTGACCGCCTCGTTTGGACCGTACGTCGCAGGCGGCGAACCCTGACCCTCAAACGCCAAAGCCTGAGTACTCGTCGCCGTCTTCACAAACGCCGCGGCACGCGGCGCGGCAGGCGCAACCAATCCCAAACCCCCAAGGACACACGCCACAAGGACTCCGACGGTCCGCCGCCCGAATCGCCCGCCGTGCACCAAAGACCGTCGACGACGAACAAAGCCCGCTGTACTCATCCCCACGTCCCCCCAGATACCCTGCCTAAGGCCTGGCAGGGTATCTACAAGCAGGAGGCGGGTCAATGGTCGGTGAGTTCTGCCCGGGGGCGGTCAGTGGTTCTGCCCGGTGGTGGCCAGTAGAACTGCCCGGTCGTGGCCGGTTGTTCTGCCCGTGATCAGTCGGCGAGGGGCTTCACCCCCTTGCCGGTGGTGGCTTCGGTGAGTCGGATCGAGTCGCCGGCGGTGAGCACGAGGTGCGCGTGGTGCATGAGCCGATCGACGGTCGCGTTCGCGATGGTTTTGGGCATGAGTTCGTCGAACCCGGCGGGATGCAGGTTCGACGAGAGGGCGATCGCTCG
>JBBRTC010000099.1:0-5391 GCA_038244765.1 Candidatus Nanopelagicales bacterium
CGGTGCCCTCGTTCAACATCCGATCGCCCTCGCGAAGCTTGCGGACGATCTGCTCGGGTGTATGCCGCTTCCGTTTCATCGTGAAGTCCTCCTGCCCAGCATGCTGGACGATCGACTCTCACGAAAGGCGGACCACTATCCGGGGGTCCCGTCACCTGCTGCTGCGCGAATGGGCCTACGCCGCGGTCTACAGCACGGGCGAACACCGCGGACGAGGAATCCAACCCTGGCTGATTTCTACAACGAACCCACGGCGCCCCCGGTCACCAACCACCCGCAAGCTGCCTAGCCGCGGCAGCCCGAAGAACCTGGCTTGGGAACTACAACTACGCTGTGCTCTTATGCGTCTCGCCAATTCGTCATGATGGCGGCACGGTTCACGGCCAAGAGTCTCGTCACTCGATTCTCATCGCCCGTGGGTCGCCGAGCGCGCTGGAGTCTAGTCGATCAAGCGCTTTCAAGTCTCACGAACATGGCCGTCTCCGTTTTCGTCGCTCGCGTAGTGGGACCAAACGAGTTTGGTGCGTTTGCATTGGCGTTCGCAACGTACCTGTTGGCCTTGAACGCAGGCCGCGCCTTCGCCAGTCAACCACTCGTTATCCGGCATAGCGCGAGCCCGGCTGACGTGCGCTGGCTGGCAACGCTCGGTTCCACTGGTGCGGCAGTCATCCTTGGCATAACCGTAGCCATTCCGCTTGGGATAGTGGGCCTCACCGTGGGTGGACCAACAGGCGGCACTCTCGCAGCCTTGGCTGTGTGCCTACCCGGTCTGCTACTTCAGGACGCCTGGCGATACTCATTCTTCACCAGCTCGGAGCCAACGAAAGCGGTCATCAACGATGGAATCTGGGTAATCGTACAGGTACTTCTGTTCAGCCTCCTTGTGATCACGCATACGCAAAACTCGGTACGATTCGTGCTCGCATGGGGTGCCGCCGCAACTGTTGCTGGGTTCGGTGGCTGCCTTCAGACGCGTTGCCGTCCTAACTTTCGGGGAGGGATCCGATGGTTCAAATCTCATAGTGACATCGCTCCAATGCTTGCCGTCGAGATGCTTGCCACCGCCGGGGTCACTCAGATCGCATTCTTCTGCCTGGCCGCCGCCGCCGGTGTGGAGACTGTCGGTGCTATACGCGCCGCCAGCCTTCTCTTCGGACCACTGAATGTAGTGTGGGTCGGCGCCATCGTCGTAATTCTCCCTGAGGTCGTTCGGTTGCACAGCAGCGCCCCGTCCCGGCTCTTCGGTTTCAGCGTGGCGCTCGCAATCGGCATGGCAGGAATCTCGTTGGCGATGGGCAGCGTGGTCTTCTTCCTACCTTCCAGTGTCGGGCACGCGCTGCTTGGTACGAACTGGCTCGTCGCGCGGCCAATCGTCCCTGCGGTCACACTGCAAGTGGTTGCGAGTGCCGTACTCGCCACTGCAGCCCTGCCGATGCGGGTTCTGGAGGCCGTGCGGCAGACGATGTCCATTCGCCTAATACTTGTCCCTCTCACGGTTGGGGCCTACACGGCCGGAGGCGTGCTCGCCGGCGCAGCGGGTGCGACGCTCTGCGGGGCTGGGGTCACAGGCTTGGGCGCATGGTTAGCATGGCGTCAGGCAATCAAGGCCATGCGCTATGAATCTCTTCGCGCGTGAGGGAAAGAGCGGGCTCTAACCCAGGGCGGTCGCCGCCGGCTGGGCCAGGTGGATCCCTCCGGCGTGGAACGGCACGCAACTGAACCCCCAAGAGCGTGACCAGACCCCGGTGATTGATCCAAACGGATGGCTGACCCCGTCAGATTGGTCCGCGTGACCTGTCATCGGGGTCCGGTCAGGATCACGATCCGTGTCCCCGTCATAGATCGTGTGCTCACCGACCTCGAGATCGGCTGCGACGACGCGGACCGTCTTGCCGGCTTCAACGAGGGCAACCCCACGCCGGAACTCCGGCGAATAAATTCCTGACAGTCCCTCAAACGCGAACGGTGCAAACTCCAGTCATCTCGTTATTGTGAAGGTGGCGTTGGTGGTGTCGTTGCCGTAGTAGGTCCAGTTGGTTGGCCCGACGGTGACGTTCATCCAGTAGAAGTGGTTGGCTCCGTTGCGGAGCTGGTAGTGGTTCTCGGCGAAGGTGTTGTGTCTGGTGAGGTAGTAGCTGTTGTCGTTGACGTATTGGAAGAGGCCGGTGCGCCCGATCGACATGTCGATCGTGTTTCGGTAGATATGGTCGTCGTGGAGTTGCAGCGGGCCGTATGGGCCGTTGCCCCGGTTCTCTTGGACGAGGGTGACGCCATTCGCGTTGTTGCGGATGGTGTTGCCGGTAACGGTGACGTTCGACGAAGCGGCGATCAGGATCCCGGCGCTGTAGTTGGTCGATGGGTGGGTGAGTCCGTTGCCTTCGATGACGTTGTCGCGGATCTTGGCGGCGTATCCGATCTCGTGGAACACGCCTTCGTACTCATTGTTCGTGATGGTGTTTTGTTCGATGAGAAGGTTCCTGTTGTAGCCGTCGCTCCAGAAGCCGGGCCCGTTGTTGTTGTGGATGCTGTTGGCTCGAACGACGAGACCGTCTGTCCTGACGAACTTTGCTCCTCCCGCTTCCCACCGCGGATCGAAGCCGAGGACGTTGTTGAACGTGATCTCGTTGTGTTCGATCAGAGTGCCTTGACCCTGGCCCGCGAGGCCTTCCTGGCCGTTGTCGTGCACATAGCTGCCGCGAACGATTGTGTGCGGGCCGGCCTGGATTCCCACCGAGTGATTCCAGCGCGCCTCGAGGTGGTCGAGCGTCCAGCCTGATCTGTAACCGGGTCCGATCGCGCCTCCCGACTGGGCCGGCGTCGCGAACTTCTGAATGATGAGGTTCTCGACGACGACGTTGTCAGGTTGGCGGATCGATCCGCCTCGTTCGCCGACGATCGCGTGCGTCACGACCGAGGCCTCGACTCGATGGCCGCGTGGGTCGCGGCCCAACACGAGCCGGTTGCTCGTCGGATCGATGAAGAACGTCCCCGTCGTCACGTGCGAAGCATCCGGAGCTCGTCTCTGGAACTGATCGTCGACGAACACGTCGTTGGCGTACCGGCACGCCTGACCCGCGCCGGATCGGCACTGACCCACCGCGGCGCCAGGACGGAAGGGCAACGGTGTGGTCCAACGAGACCCATCCGCGGTGAAGTTCGAGAGCAGCAACGAGCCGTCGAGCACCGCACCCGGGAGTCCCACGAAGTGCTGCCCGAATTTGGGTTGCAATGGCATCGTCAACCGATGAACCCCAGGACCGATACACACCGTCCCACCCTCACCCGTCGACTCGATCGCCCGCTGCAAATCCTGACCAACCCGAACCAGCGAACCCACACACGAAGTCGCTACTTGGCCAGCGCCTGCGAAGCGCGAAGCATGGCGTCTTGGGGTGGAAGCGCCTGGCGCCGACGCAACTTCATAAGGCGCGTCAAAACGCGGCGTCGTCGGACGGAGCTGGACGGCGCCTGAGGTCACCTGCGGGGCGTTGGCGCTTGCGTTGCCGACGGCCGCCACGAACGCAGCCGCGACGAGTCCCCACGCGAGCAGCGTTGCGCGCAATCTCCGGTTGGGTAAACCGTGTCGGCGCATGCCAGTGTTATCGACCTCGAGGACACCGGCCTGAAGCGGCAACGCGGATATGGCATGGTTCGCCCGCGACGGTAGACAGGGCGCTGCGATCGTGACTGAGCTTCCCGAGGTTGAAGGATCATCGAGCCTGAGGCGAGAGCCGCTTCCGGGAGGATGCTGCAACGCAGAGCCCACCGGAGCTCCGTTGAAGAGCGGTCGAGCTTGCTCGGTTGCGTGAGAAACCGACCCGCGAGATCGCGAAAGACGTTGGGATCTACGAGGGTCGTTTGCGCAACGGGAATCACCATTCCGAGCTCGAGGACAGCCGGCGGTCGGGTGTGACGAGTAGCGAGCACGCCGAGCTGCGTCGCGAGTTGCGCGTGACGAAGATGGAGGTCGAGATCCTCAAACGGACCGCGGGGTACTTCGCGGGGGAGAATCTCCTCACAAGATGATCTACACGTTCATCGCCAGCCGGTGTGGGGCCTGCCGGTCTCACCCACCTCCGCGCCTAGTGTCGTGGAAGTCTGAAGCGCGGTGAAAGTGTTGGTGTCATGCGCTGGTTCCTTGGTTGATGGCGGCGCAGTAGCCGGCGAGGCGTTCGAGGATCTGTTCGGCGCTCTTGTGCCACACGAATGGGGTGGGGTTCTCGTTCCAGGCGGCGGCCCACGCGGTGATGTCGGCTGCGAGTTCTTTGACGCTGCGGTGCGCGGATCGTTGCAGCTTCTTGGTGGTCAGCGCGGAGAACCAGCGTTCGACGAGGTTCAACCACGACCCATACGTCGGCGTGAAGTGGAAATGGAACCGGCGGTGACGCAACAGCCAGCGCTTTACCGTCGGGGTCTTGTGCGCCGAGAGGTTGTCGAGGATCACGTGCACGTCGAGTTCGGCGGGGACGTTGCGGTTGATGTTGTTCAAGAACGCGACGAAGTCGGCGCTGGTGTGATGAGGACGGATATCGGTAATCACCTTGCCCGTCGCGATCTCCAGCGCGGCGAACAGATCGCAGGTGCCGTTGCGTTCGTAGTCATGCGTCGCGCGCGCCGCAGTGGTGGCCAGCATCGGCAACGTGGGTGCGGTGCGGTTGAGCGCCTGGATCTGGGGTTTCTCATCGACCGCGAACACCGCGGCGGCGACCGGCGGGTTCATGTACAGCGCGACGATGTCGCGGATCTTCTCGATGAGCTCAGGGTCCGGCGACACCTTGAAGGAGTCCTCGCGCCACGGCTTGAGCCCGAACGCCCGCCAGATCTCCCGCACCGTCGTGTGACTGATCCCGTGCCTCGCCGCGAGCCCTCGAGTCGACCAGTGCGTCGCGTCCGCTGGTGCGGTCTCGAGCGTCTCGACGACGATCGCTTCGATCACGTCGTCGCCGATGCTGCGCACCGCGCCCGGCCGCGGCGCGTCAACGAGCCCCGTCGAGACGATCAACGGCGAAACGATGGCGCCACTTGCCCACCGTGGCCGGATTGCAACCCAACTCGGCGGCGATCTCCGCGTGCGTGCGATCATCATCCCCCGCGCAGGCCAACACGATCCGGCATCGCAACGCCAACGCCTGCGACGAGCGGTGCCGCCGCGCCCAACGCTGCAACGTTGCGCGCTCCTCGGCGCTCAAGATGATCTCAACGGTCGGTCTTCCGCGACGTGCCATGGTGATCCTCCGATGTTGGTCGACAACACCGGACGAACGCGGCCCCACCGCAAAAATTCCCGATCAGCCAAGATTTCTTGGCGGAACAACTTTCCAGAACACTAGGTCTGAGGTTCCCCCGTTGTTCCGGACGGGTTGGTTGTGGTGATCATGCCGCGGCGGCGGC
>JBBRTC010000100.1:0-5385 GCA_038244765.1 Candidatus Nanopelagicales bacterium
CAACGGAGCCTGACCCTTGCGGGCCACGGCCACGACATCGTCGCGGAACTCCTGGGGATACGGCTTCGGCATGATCGACATCCTTCCAGCGAGGACCAATCCTCACAGGTCAGGTGTCAACCAAACTCTGGGCAGACCCTTACGAATCAATCGTGGGACCGGTGTACGGCCTGGCGTCGGCGCTGTTGCAGGATCAAACGAAGGCCGAAGAAGTGGCACGCGCGGTTCTGGTGGAGGTCTGGGCCAGGGCAGCGGACTTCACTACGGCCAACACTTCTGCTCGAGCGTGGATTTGCGGACTGGCACACCGCCGCGCCGTTGATCGGCTTCGGATGGAGCGCGAGTCCGGATCGAAACACGACGGAGACTCCACAGCGCATGGAGACGCTCGGGCTATCGGAGAATGGGAATCCGCGGTGGATGGACCTCGGCCCACTCCTTCTGACCTCCAAAGCCGAATCTTCGAACTTGCGTACTTCGGGGGCTACACCTATCAGCAGATAGCTGCATTTGTCGGAGTCCCACATGACGAGGTACGGGTACTCCTTCGCGATGGGTTCCTTCAACGCGGTTGAGTTACGCGCCTTCTGAGTTACGCGCCTTCGACAACTGGCGCAGGCGGGGCGTCACCGGGCCACCATTTGAGTTGGATGCCACGGGCGAGGATGAGAAAGGACGCCGCGAAGAGCCAGCCGCAGATCACGTCGGTCGGCCAATGGACTCCGAGCCAGACGCGAGACCATCCCACGGCCCCTGCCCAAATACCCGCTGCTGCCCATGTTGCTATCTGCCCTCGCCGATCGGCGATGCGTCGGGTGAGTGTCCACGCCACGAGCCCAGCGGCAATGGTCGCTGCGGTGGTGTGGCCGGACGGAAACGACGACCCACCCGCGGCTCCGGCCCAGTCCGCAAGTGGTGGACGTACTCGTCCCACGAAGTCATTGAGCCTAAGCCCGATGACAACGCCGATCCCGCCGAGGGATACGAGCAGTACGCCGGCTCGAACCCGACCCAATCGGCGCGTACTTTGGGTGGCCGCGAGACCCGCAACCACGATGAGCGGCAGCGCGACATCGGTCTGGCCGAACCAACTTGAGATCTGCGCAATGTGAATTGTCGAGTCAGTCCGATGCTGCAGGATCCATTCGTGAATAGCAGAGTCCGGGGGTGGGACGTCCGGCGTGTATCCGCGTACCCACACGGCCAGCAAGATCCAACCGACCGCGACCCCACCGGCGACAGCGACCACCGGCCGCCACGAGTTGTTCCACTGTCGTCGTGGTTTGAGGGGCAGATTCTCGGATTCACCAACGGCTGACATACCCGTGGACTCGCGAATTCTCTTTGCCGAGGTACGCACAACCCCCTTATGCCCCTCTGTGGCGCCATCCACGCATCAATCGCGAAGCAATTTCAACCCAGTTCGCGGAACAGGTGTGGATGTGTGTGACGGTGGTATGGAGGAACCATGAAGCCGGTCGCCGCCACCAAGGCCGCAGACGTCGCCGACAGTCAGCCGATGGATTGGGCCGCGCGGGCCGGTCTCACCGCGCGTGCGGTGGTGTACCTACTCATCGGCCTACTGGCCATACTTGTGGCAAAAGGTGATCGAGTTGAGGTGGATCAAAAAGGCGCACTCGCGCAAGTTGTCGTGAAGCCTTTCGGCGGATTTGTAGTCGGCCTGCTCGCGCTCGGTTTCGCGGGCTATGGGATCTGGCGGCTATCCGAAGCTGCTTTTGGAGTGACAGGCCGCGGAAACGAACTCGGGCCAAGACTTCAATCGTTGGCCCGTGGCTTGATCTATTTGTTCTTGGCCTTTACTGCTGTTTCGCTGCTCCTCGGAAGTCGCACGGGCCAAAGCGCGCAGCAGAAGGGGTACGCAGCGCAAGTGATGGCCTACACGGGAGGCCGCTGGGTCGTTGGACTCGTAGGCGCGATCATCGTTGTCGTCGGAATTGCGATGGTTGTCGAGGGCGTCCAGTTGAAGTTCATGCGCTACTTCCCGGCGGGCGCGCTCCCTGCCAAAACCCGTTCCGCGGTCCAGCGCCTCGGCCTGATCGGCACAGTGTCACGCGGTTTGGTGTTTGCACTAGCGGGAGCGTTGGTGGTGGTAGCGGCATGGACGTACGACGTCAAGAAAGCGGGCGGCCTCGACACCGCGCTGCAAACATTGCGGGATCAGCCATTCGGCCCGTGGTTGCTAGCGTTCGTCGGGATCGGCCTTGTCGCGTTTGGTGTATATGGGCTCTCGGAGGCTCGCTACCGACGCGTCTGAACTCAATCGTCGAAATCGAAAGGATCATCGTGTCCACCTCTTTGCATGTCGGCCCCGATCAGGGGAAACGGGGGGCGATTCCGGCGAAGCCTGTGCCAATCGGCGACCGCAAGATCGTGGCGATGCGTCTCGTGGGCGGTGGCATTGCATTGTGGGCGCTGCTGTCCGCGATCGGCTTGTTTGTGACGCATGTGCTCAGTTCTGACGGTGCCCCGTCATGGGATCTCGGCGTTGACACGTGGTTTGAGGCCCGTCGCACCTTGGGTCTCAACGACGCCAGTGCATTTGGGAGCCGGATGGCGGACACGCCAACAGCCATTGGGGTCACAGTGATCACCGTGTTACTCCTGCGTTGGCGGCTGGGACGCTGGTACGAGTCGTTGGTCGTCGTCGCAGCAATCACCGGTGAGCTCTTGGTCTTCCTGGCAGTCACTGCCACCGTCCATCGAGCACGACCCTCCGTGGACTTGTTGGACGTTGCTCCGCCCACATCTAGCTTCCCGTCTGGGCACACCGCCGCCGCCGTGGCCTTGTATGGATGCTTGGCAATCCTGCTCGTCAGGCTTTGGTCGGGTCCGTGGTCGTTGATCTTTGCAGTCTTGTTGTTTCTCATTCCGGTGGTTGTCGGCGTGTCTCGGCTCTATCGCGGGATGCACTACCCAACCGACGTAGTTGTCGGAGCGTTCGGCGGGGGCCTCTGGCTCACGATTGTTGTCACTACGCTGGTTCCGCGACGACGTGCGGAGCATGAATCTGTACGGCCGTCAGAGGCGGCCGCGTAGCCGATCGCGCCACGGACGGCCATCTGGATCGAAAATCAGTCGATACAGCGGCGTGGCCCAGATCCGACTCATCGCTCCGACGTCCGAGGGATTGTGGCGTCGAATCCTTCCCGCTGGTCGAGGCCCCGAGGATCCAGCGGCGTACCAGTTCTCGAGCTCGCCGGCTTGGCGGGCGAAAGCAGCGAAGGCTTCTGCGGGGTCGAGGAGATCATCAACTTCGTCGACGCCGCGGTCCAGGTGTTCTCGCCACAACGACAATCGGAGAGCGCGCGCAAACGAACGAGCGCCATCACCGGTTCCGGGAGCATCTTGAGGTTCGCGAGAATCGTGCTCGGAGTCGAGAACTGCGATGGAAAGTTCACTGTCGTGACTCCAGGAACGGCGGTTGAGATTGTCCGACCCCACCATCGCCCACACGTCGTCAACAATGACGACCTTCGCATGTACATACACCGGTACGCCCTCATGATTTTCGACGTCGTAAACCGCAAACCGTTCACCGCCGGCCTTGGCTATCGTGCGCATGACCCGTTGGCGCCCCATGAGTCCGGGCACCTTCGTGATGGCCCCATCCGTGTCAGGGAAGCGCGGTACGACAACGACGACGTGCAGGTCCCTGTTACGTCGCATCGCCGCCGCGATCATTGAGGCGACCGGCTTTGACCAGAGGTACTGGTCCTCAAGGTAGACCAGGCTACGGGCTCGCTCGAATGATTTGCGATACGCATGCGCAATGCTTCGTTCTCCATGTGGCGCAAAGGGATAGCGCCGCAAACGCGCCGGGTAGGTACGTAGAACCTGCACGGCATGGGTACCCGGTCGGTATTGCTCATCGTCAGGTGCCGGCTCCGGTAGCGGTCGACCGGTCATGGCTCCGATGTGATACGCCCGGTCGTACAACTGACGAAGGGGACTGGGCAGATCGAACACGCTGCTGCCATACCAGCGCTCCCGAAATGTGTGCTCCAGGTCGTGTACGGCGGGACCGCGAACCTCTGCCTGAATGTCATGCCAAGGCGGGGTCGGCCCGTACTCAGCGGGAAACGGCATGACCTGCGGGTCACCCAGGTGCTCGGAGTCGTCATTGCGGCTAAAACCCAAATCGATACCCCCCACAAAGGCGAGGTCACCATCAGCTTCACCGTGGTGCCGAATCACGACCAACTTCTGGTGATGACTCCCGGCTCGCCTGGTCCGGGCGTCGAGTAGCACCTGCCCTCCGTCCTCCCCGATGCTCCGCACAAAGTCGGCGTTGGACTCCTCGGACTGTTGAAGTGCTTTCGGATGTGATCTCCACAAGAGCCCGAACACGGCGACTCCACGTGCCGCGGCACGGCCGAGCACGTCACCAATTTCCGAACCAACTCCCGCGAGCTTTTCAGTGAGATCCCCGCGAAAATCGACGAAATAGACTTCATCGTGAGGCTTCGTCGACTCCAGTTCTTCATACAACCTGGCGAAATACCCACGACCATCAATGAGCGGAACCACCAGGTTGCCGATGCTGAAGGCCCGTAAATCGGTCCATGGATTCGCGCGCTCACCCTCAGCGAGGAACCACACGTCAATCGCGGGATCCTGTACGACCGGGGACTCGGCGTCTTGCTCAAGTGGGTCATCGTCGCCCGGAGCTGCTTCAGGTCGCATCTCGCCCTTTCTGCTTCACCGGGACCGTACATCGACTGCAGCCTCTCAGAGTCGATTCGAACTTGCGGGGTGGCGCAGGCTGATTGGGTCGTTTGAACGGTGGTCGGTCGGGTATCGAGGCGACGTTCTGATCCGTCAGCGTCCTCAAGGAGTAGCACATGTTGTGGTTCGTCATCACCATGATCGTGATCGGGCTCATCGCAGGATTCGTCGCTCGAGCAATAGTTCCGGGCAAGGACGCGATGGGCGTTGGGGCCACCATCGTGCTTGGCCTGGTCGGATCACTCATTGGCGGTTTCCTGGGTTACATCTTCTTCGGGCGCGACTCAGCGAGTGGGGCCTTCCAGACGTCGGGGCTCATCGGTTCGATCATCGGCGCCGTCATCGCGTTGCTTGTATTCCGGGCGGTACGACGTGAGCGTGTCTAACGCTGCAAAGGAGAGCGAGTTCCTCAGCGACGTCAAGACGCTGCGAACCCAGGCACGCAAGCAGATCGATCGAGGCCCGGTGACGGACGCCTACGGTGCCGACCTGCCGCGTGTTATCGACCTGCTTCAGCAATCCCTTGCCACCGAACTGGTCTGCGTGCTGCGCTATCGCCAGCACCATTTCGCGGCGTCTGGCATGAACGCCGAACCCATTGCCGCCGAGTTCCTACAGCACTCAGTGGAAGAGCAATCA
>JBBRTC010000101.1:0-5164 GCA_038244765.1 Candidatus Nanopelagicales bacterium
CGGTCGCTTAGAAAGTCGCTTCCAGTACTCCGTTGATGTTGTCTACCATAACTTTCCATGGCCGGAGACGAAAGAGAGAGATCTAACGCGCATTCGCGGATTGGCGCAGAATGTTCTTGACGCACGTGGGCTCCATCCCAACGCCAGCCTTGCGGATCTGTACGACCGCCTAACAATGCCGCCCGGACTCCGGCAGGCGCACCATGCGTTAGATATGGCAGTCGAGCGATTATATCGCAACGTACCTTTTACGGATGATGGCGACCGAGTAGAGCATCTCCTTACCATGTACGAGCGCCTCGTCGCACCACTGATTGCTCAGGCAGGTGGGAAAAGTAGGCGCAAGCGGTCGAAATGAAACGCCCCTGCAGCCTGTCAGTCGATATAATCGAGGAGAAAGACGCCATGAGCGTAGTCGATGATGAACTGCCCCCTTTGCAAACATTACTTTTTCGCCAATCGTCCAATATAATCGCATTATGAGATTACCACCGCTAGGGCTGCCGAATGGCTCTGCTTGTACCGTCACAGGCCTAAATACGATCAACGTAATCGTTGGTAAGAATGGTTGCGGCAAGAGCAGCATCCTAAAGTCTATAGATACCCAGGCGCCTTCGAGCGAAGGGTCGTGGGGGAAGATCAAATACATTACCCCTGAACGCGGAGGCACTCTAACCTACGAGGCAGGTATTGACCTGAATATCACGAGAGATCCTACCTGGATGTCTGGCACGAGACGCACCAATCAAACGCAGAACTTCAGACAACAGAGCGTTGCGCAGTTCAGGATATTGGAGCTCGCGGTACTGAGGAAGATGGAAAAGGATGTGCAGGGAAACATACCTCGTCACGACATGGGGTACACATTCCGGTCGCATCGGTGACGGAAATGCTGCCCCCTTGCATTCTTCGTCACTCATCCCTATCCTATCGTCACTCGACATAATGTTGGATCGCTGATCACTCAATCGATGAGTCGGCGATCCGCTCGTCTTCGGATCGTCCGGTATGACCAAACGGCAGCGCATCGCTCCGACGGATGACTGGCACCAACTCCGCCTCTATGTTGGTTTCCCCGAGCAGGAGACCTACGAACTCTTGCGCCCGATCGTCCTCTTCGGTCAGACCGCCGCCGAGCGCGCCGAGGTCACCGGCGTCTCCGACCGCACCCTCGACCGCAAAGCGGACCGTTTCGACGCCGAAGGGATGACCAGCCTCTTCCCGACCGACGTGCGCTCTCCCGACGATCATCGCCGTCTCCCTGACGATATCCGCTTCCGCATCCTCGCCTTGAAGGCGGAATATCCGGCTTTCCGTCCGCATGAGATCGCGGAGATTTGCCGCCGTCGCGACGATTGCCGCGTCAGCCACAAGACCGTTCAGCGAATTCTCACCGACGAACCTTTGCCAACACTGCCCAAACGGCGCTATCTACCCTATGCCCAGATTGCCGAACCCCGGCAACGTCGCCTCGCCATTGTCCACCTCTATTTCGATGGCTGGAATCTCAAATCGATTGCGGGCTATCTCGAAACGACCCGCACGCGCGTCTATGAGACCTTACATCGCTTCTTCACCGAAGGCTTCGCTGGGATGCCAGACAAGTCGCGCGCCCCGCTCCATCCCGCACGCAAGACCGATTTCCAAGCGATGGCGGCGATCCGGCGCTTGCAAGCCAACGCCGATCTCGGCGAGTTCCGCATCCACGCTGCGCTGCGGCAAATGGGTATTCATCTCAGTCCGAGTACCTGCGGACGGATTATGGCGCGCAACCGGCAACTCGGCCTGCCCCGACCCGATGATGCCCCTCCACATGTCGCCAAGCTGATGCCCTTCGCCGCGACGTACCGGCACGAGTATTGGTCCGTGGATGTGCGCTATATCGAGCATCACCAACTCGCCGATCCGAAACCGGTCTACGTCATCTCGATCTTGGAGAACTATTCGCGCGCCCTCTTGGCGAGTGTAATCGCGCCGCGCCAGGACCTGACTTCCTTCCTGATGGTCCTGCGCGCCGCCCTCTACGAACACGGCTGCCCGACGGGGATCGTTTGCGATGGCGGCGGCATCTTCAAGGCGAATCAACTGCTGAAGATCTACAAGGAACTGGGGATCGAGCGACATCGGATCGAGCCGGGCCAGCCGTGGCAGAACTACATCGAGACGCACTTCAATATCATGCGGCGGATGGCCGATTACCACTACGCGAAGGCCGAGACGTGGAGCGAGTTGCGCGCCGCGCACGACCAGTTCTTCGCCGACTACAATCTGCAATCGCACCACGCGCACCGCAAACGTAAAGATGGCTGGCACAGTCCGAGTGAAGTGCTCGGCTTGATCCACGGCGTCTGGTGCGACGATACCGAACTGGACCGGCTCTTTCGCATTCGATCCGCGCGGGTTTTCGACCGGGGTGGGTATCTCCGGTATAAGCGGTGGCGCATCTACGGCGAGCGTGATCTGGCGGGAGCACGCGGGGCGGTCTGGCTCTTCGGCGAAGTGCTGACGGTGGCCTATGAAGAGGAACCGCTGGCGCAATATCAGGTGAAGTACGCCCCGGAATCACGCCGGATCGCCGTCGTGACTGAGACGCGGATTTATCCATCGCGCTATCCGTCGCCGCAGCCGTATTTGTGGAAGCTCGATGACCTGGAATGGCATGCGGTCATGCCGCTCCCGCCGTACGCAGAACGTCGGCACCAAGCGGGGATCGAAGAGCAAACACGGCTCTTTCCCTGAGCAGAAAACCGTCAAAACTATGACCGGAATGTGTACCCCCTCCTGTGACGAGGTGTGCAAGAGAGGGGACTCCTGCGCCGCGGCGCTGCAGTAGGGTTGACGGCATCGCGGGGATGCGACCGTTCGGACATGCGAGCGCCGTCGTGGAGATACGGCTTTCTATAGAGGGAGCAACTATTATACCACACTTCCGCGCGGAGCGAAAGGCGCTGCGCGCAGCAAGCGATTGACTGCGGGGAAGAACCATGATTTACGCATCGGTAAGCCGGGAGGGGCCTGGCGGAGGAGAAAGTCGCGAGAGAAGTATGGAGTGGACTTGGACTTATGACCCTACACATATACCGTCACTCAGGGTGGCAACGAATGGTAGCCGCGATCCGGTACCTGTGCGTCACAGCAGATTGCTGTGACCGGAACGGCCGTGTGACGCCATCACAGGACGGCCCAGAATCTTGCCACGCGTCATTGACAGTATTCGTGCAACGTCATGTGATGCAGTCCACCTTTGGCTGCCGCCCCGTTGGTGCTCTAACACCGGCGGGGCTTCCGTATCAGTAGACCGTTCCATATGATACAATCATTATAGATGGTTCGAAAGCTCCTGTCAAGCCTTGACAAATCGATATTTACCCGCTATTATGCTGGTATGGATATGGATGCATCGCTCACGGTAACTGAAGTGGCGGCGAGCCTCGGGATTCAGCCGGTCACAGTTCGAGATGCTGTTGCGCGCGGCGTTCTGAAGGCTGACCGGCTCGGTGGGACAGCGAAGAAGGCCGGGATGCTCCTCATTCGACGATCTGAAATGGAGCGATACCGGCGTGAACGGCTCGGTAGGCGTGGCGGCAATCGTCGCAAGTCGGACACAGAGCGCGAAGCGTCCCCAGCCGAACCGCCGGCGATAAGGAGCGATAGTCGATGATATGGATCGCAGATACGACGATCACACTCTCGCTTCCGCCGCTGAAAGAGTTGCTTATCCTGCTACTCATCGGGTTGGTTGTTGGCTTGTTCGCGGAGGCGATTGTCGGTGCGCGCGTCCCGCTGGGATTCGTGGGTGCGGTGATCCTCGGGATGCTGGGTGCATGGATCGCCGGGCATGTGTTGCACTTCAGCATCTCGCCGGAGTACACGATCAATGGCGTCCCCCTGTTCCGTTCATTGATTGGCGCGGTGATCCTCGCCCTTATCTGGGTGCTGGCGATGCGGGGCCGCGCGCGGCTGTAATGCCCGTGTGTTCGTGCGTGCACCGGTGTAGATAGGCATAAAGAAGCCCTGGTACTGCTGAGAACAGTCCAGGGCGCAACCGACGACCTGTAAGGAGGCGCGGCACTATGAGTATACCCACCTCGGATGAGGTTGCACAGGCACCCTCGCCATGACACAGAAGCATATCCGTGTCAAGGATAATCGGCGCATCAACTTCTTCCAAACCGACAACGACGCGGTGGATGTGTGGGCGCGCGTACTCAGTCACGCCACATTCAAGGTCTATATCGCGCTTTGCCGATACGCGAACAATCTGACCAGCGAGGCACGGGTAGGATATGCGCACCTCGCCGAAGCATTGAACATGTCTACGGCCACGGTATCGGCTGCCCTCAAAACCTTGGAGTCAGAGGGGTTGCTCACGGTAGAGCGTGGCTACAACGAGCGCGGTGCTGAGACCAATATCTACGTCCTTCAGCCGGTGACTTCAATGAGTGAAGTGGGGTCTCTTCAATGAGCGAAGTCACCCCACTTCACTCATTGAAGCAGTTAAAGACAGATCAAATTAAAGACATGAAATTAGAAGATGCTCCACCAACGATTTCGCAAGAAGAGATGTGGACCCAACTTCGTTTGCTCGGCATCCCGGACCGACCGGCCTATCTGCGCATCGTCGGTCGCGCCCCGTACGACGATCCCACGGCGACCATCGAGTTGGCGCGAAGGAAGCTCGCCGAGAAGCGGCAGGCGTAAAGGAGGGCAACGACAGTGTGTCGACTACTACTGCGTCGATGATGGCGCTGGCTGCGCATGTGCGGCTGGCGGGAACAGAAAGGGGAAATGCATGAACAGACGGATCTCTCTGCTCGGTCTTTTGATCGTGGCGGTGCTGACGGCAATCGCCTTCACGGGGGGGATCGGATCGGCACAGACGACCGGCACGGGGACAGCGGGGACGGGGACGGTGCCCGCCACAGCGGCGGCGACGGCGACCACCGCCGCAACGACGGCGCCGGCGCCGGTTGCGCCCACAGTAGCCCCGACGGTTGCGGCAACTGTAGCCGCGACGGCGACGCGGGCACCGGCCACGGCGGTGGCGACCGGGACGGGCGGGGCGACAACTGTGCCGGTGACGCCGACGACGGGCCAGGCGCGGGCGAGCTCGGTGAATTTCCTGCTGATCGAGGGGCTGGTGCTCGGCCTGGCAGTGGCGGGC
>JBBRTC010000102.1:0-5082 GCA_038244765.1 Candidatus Nanopelagicales bacterium
AGTGCGGCGGCGACGACGTCTTGGTGACCCTTCGGGACCCGGGCCAACACGTTGCGGGCGAAGTGCACGCGACAACGTTGCCACGACGCGCCTTGCAAGGTTTTGCGGGCTGCGGCTTTGAGGCCTTCGTGCGCGTCGGAGATCACGAGCCGCACGCCGGCGAGCCCACGACGACGTAACGACCGCAAGAGAACTCTGTCCAAAACGCTTCGTCTTCGGAATCGCCGACCGCGACACCCAAGACTTCGCGATCCCCGTGCGCGGTGATGCCGGTCGCGATCACCACCGCGCGGGACACGACTTGGTGCAGGTCGGTGTCGCGGGCCTTCACGTACGTCGCGTCGAGATACACGTAGGGGAACTCGACGTGACCGAGCGGCCGGTTGCCGGAACGCGTCGACCTGCACGTCGAGACGGGCACAGATCCTTGAGACCTGCGATTTTGAGATCCCAGAATCGATCCCCGACGCTTGGACGAGGTCATCGACCGAGCGGGTCGAGACCCCATCCAAGTACGCGGCCATCACGACCGCATACAGGGCCTGATCGATCCGACGGCGGGGCTCGAGCAACGCCGGGAAGAAACTCCCGTGCGACAGCTTCGGGATCTTCAACTCGATATCGCCGGCCTGGGTCGCCAACAGGCGAGGCCGGTGACCGTTGCGTTCGTTCACGCGGGTGTCGGTGCGTTCGTACGGCTTCGCGCCGATCACCTCGGTCGCTTCGAGCTCGATCAGTTCTCGCACTACGAGCCGGACCGCGTCACGGATCAGATCGACCCCATCACCGCCGGAATGCCGCGAGCAACTCAGGCAAGGCAGAATCATCAAGAGCCATCGGTGTGTCTCCTCGGTCGTTCTTCCAGGAACACACCAAGGCTCACGCCGGTGGCTCACCTCACGGTGGACCCCCCAAAACCCACCACACCGCGGGACTCATACCTTCTTCTTCGCCATTTCATCCAACCTCGCGCAGGTTGTTCTCGATCCGCGTGCGCACCGACTCGGCGAGCTGTTGAGCGCGGCGTATATCGACGTCAGACATCTGCTCATCAGGTACCGAGAGCCGGAAGTTCAGCGCACCTTCAACGAGGTCGGCGTCCGAGAGTTGACGAGTCAACATCCATCGCGCTCCATCGACGTTGCAAACAAACTTGCCTTCCACGAGGTAGTACAGCGCTCGGCACGAGTTCAGCATCAGGAACGCGCCTGACTCGTGGCCGTTCGATCTCGTCGCGCAGCGCTCGCGAGATCTGCGCCAAGACCACCGCGCGCGGTGGCTCGCCGAAGACGATCAACGGCTCATCGCCATCACAAATCTTGCGCGCCTTTTCACGACAGGTAGCCAGCGCAGCAACAAGCTTGTTCCGACTTGTACTCGATCAGGCGGCGGGGCGAACCGCCCGACATGCATTCCGAAGTACACAGTCGGGGCTCGGGTCGCCGTTAGAGGATTAACGGAAAGGTCAAGACGACCGGCTAGCGGAGCAAAATGTCAAGTACGCACTCTCGGATGCGTCCGAGTTGTTGGCCAAATTGAGCAATTGGAGCGACGCGTACCGCGCTGTGATGCGCCGCGTCGGTGTTGACATCTTGGAGATTGTCGATAGATTCGCGCTGATAAGCGGGCTGAATGTTCCGGCTGCGAGAGGATCGCACTGATGTCGAGGACCTTTCTTGCACGAGGTATGGCGATCGCTACAGCCATGACGCTCTATGCCGCAGTGTCAGCTGCGACAGCTGGCACTGGTGCGGCTTCGACGGCGCCGGCGCCCAGTCCGACGACCTATGAGTTCGTCGGAACCGCAACAGCCGGAATGACCAGCGGAGCGGACCTGAACGAGGCCGCGCGTAGCCTTGACGCGCAAGCAAGATCCGCTGATGCAGCGTCATATGCCGGTGCAAGTGTCGATTCGGTGTCGCACGCGGTGCACATCTACCTCACCTCCCCACCGAGCGACGCATTGACTAGCGCTGCTCGTAGCAGTGTGTATCCGGTCGCGATAACACTGGTTCAGCACACGATGGCGGAACTCGAAGCCGCACAAGCGAAGGTGACCGCGAACATCGCAGCTCTGGCTCGACAAGGTGTGAACATCATCGAGGTCGGGGTGGATCCGACGAACAACGGCGTCCACGTCGGTCTACTCAAGTCCAGTGCACCGGCTCAGAACACAGTACAGGCACTGACACCGATTCCGGTTGCGGTCACGTTCGAGCAGGGCTCGCCGTCGCTGATCGCGACGCGCCTGGTCGATGTGGCTCCGTGGAAGGGCGGCGACCTGATGGTTTCGCTTAACCAGGGGAACGTCGTCTCAGGTTGCACGACGGGCCCACCAGTCGTGAATCCAACGAATGGCCATCAGTATTTCCTTTCGGTGGCGCATTGCTTCACGGCCACCGGCCAGGCCGTCGTGAATGATGACTTTGAGGATTCACGAGGATGCAGCTGGGTATTTTGCCCTCAAATGGGAACAAGTTCCCACTTGGATTCGACCGGTGGGTGGGATACGGCGCTCATCGCGGCGCAGCCGAGCGCATCCAATCTGGATTGGCAGAACTCACAGCCATACAATCCCCCAACGACATTTAATGGGTTCACGAATCCACAGCTCACCTACTCTAAATCGATCCAGAATGAGCTCGTTTGCGCTTCCGGCGCGAAGGAAGGAATGGTCTGCAACACAACAGTTCTTTACGCCGACATGGATGTGGTGATTAAGGGTGTTACCTATCACCACATCGATCGCGCCCAGAACACCTCAGCGGTTCTCGCCGGCCCTGGCGACAGCGGAGGTCCTGTCTTTGCAACTCCTCCGGGCCATCTCAATATGGAGGGCGTAATGGAAGCCGCTGGAGAGGTAATACCCTGTGTCACGTATCCGGCGCGCGGTACCACGTGCTCTCACACGCTCTACTACCAAGACTTCGGATCCATGGCGAGCCACTGGGGCGTCGTGTTGAAAACGAGCTGACGTCGCTGCTGAGCAACTGATCCTGCAAACCCTGGGTTATCGCGCCCTGCATGATCTGACAGGACTTCCACGAGATTGCCGACCGCACCTGACGATTGGTTCCCGCGGCCGCGTTACCGGTACCTCGCGGCTACCATCGGCCTCTCGATCGAACGAAGGACCACCGTGTTGTTCGGGCACGGGTGGGACATGGAACAAGGCGACGGTTGCTTGGAAGGTCGGCCACGCGGCGAAAGAACCCAACCTTTTCGGTCCCTGTGGTGTGTCTCTGGCGGAATGCGACATTGTCGAGCCAGTGCAACCTGACCGAGAGAGCGAGTTCGAGGTCTTCTTCTCGCAGGAGTACGCGCGCTTAACTGTTCTGCTCTCGGCCGTCGACGAAACGGCCGAGGATGCTGTTCAGGAGGCCTTTGTCGAGGCCTACTTGCGATGGTCGAGGATTCGGTCATTGGACGATCCAGCCGGGTGGGTACGGAGGGTGGCGATCAACCGCATGCTAAACGTCAAGCGCGGACGGCGCCGCGAAGAGGCCGCCCGGAGTCGTCTACTCCAAACCACGGATGACAGGCAGGAAGAACTAAAGATGGATGTCCGCTCGTCGGTACGCCGGCTGCCTAGGCAGCAAAGGGTGGTCGTCGTATTGCATTATGGGGGTGGCTACCGTATATCGGAGATCGCCGACCTAATGCGACTCTCGGAAGGCACGGTCAAGTCCCACCTTCATGCGGCTCGCACCGGTCTTCGAGCATGGCTAGCTCGGTCCTCCGATGTTTGACGATGAAGCACTGAGACGCGGCCTTCTATCGTCTCCGCTTGCGGTAGATGTTACAAGCGCATTCGCCAGCGTTCGATCGAGTGCAAGACGGCGTCGTAGACGGCGAGTCGCCATGGCCTCGGGTTTCGCCCTCACAGCCTTCGTTGCAGCAAGCGCCGTGGCGGCCGCGAACTACGGCAGACATCGCGAGCACCTAGTCGTTGTTGAGTCGCCGCCGTCAACGCGAGCTGTGGCGGGGCCGTCGACTTCGATCCCCTTCAGGGATCAAGCGCTCCCGCTTCCGACGCTCGGAGCGGGCGGCGGAGGCTCCAGCCAGTTGGCCGAGTTGCAGGGCGAACTTCAGTTCGACGGGCAATGCTTCTGGATTGAGGTAGGCGCGGCCAAATCTGGAGCGCGCGTTCCAGTTCTCTGGGCCGGTGGGTACACGGCAAACAGTCAACCGCCAAGAGTGCAGGACTCCGAGTCTCACGTTGCACTCGTGGGTTCTATCGTTCACGTTGGGGGTGGCTACTTCTCGGTGTCAGGCCCGCTTGCGGCCAATCCCTGCCTGTTTGGCGATACGCGACCGTTCTTCGTGCAAGGGCCCTTCGGTTTTGTTGGAACTCAGGCACCCTCAACACTGCCGTCTACCTCTGCGGGTGTCTAACCCCGAAGACGGCTTCGAATTCGGGGACGACATCGATTGTTCTATGGGCATATTACCGGCCGAGGTGGGTAGCGGAAGCTTAAGACAACGTCTGGCTGATAGGTAGAGTGCTCGGATCGGACGGCCCACACGTCGTCTGTGAGGCCGCGACGCCCTCGCGGTTGCGCCCGGTCCAACCATGACCCGCGCCGTACTCCCAGAGCTTCTCACCCAACGCCCGGGCGATCTCACGCTTCGACACCTCGTCACGCAACCGGCGATTCATCGCCGAGAGCAAGTCGTGTCGCGAGCTGAGACTGCGACCAGTCACTAGGCACCTGAGCCTTAGCGCGCACGGCTCCTAAGATTGCGCCTAAGAAACCGTACGAGACGACGTGAGACAACGTGATTCGGCGCGCGTTCGCGCGAGCGCGAAAGCGCTGATCACACGTCAACCGTCGCGGAACGATGAGACGTACTGAAACCCACTTTTCGATTTGAGGGCCTAGTGCCCGCAAGGGCGTGGGGGTTCAAGTCCCCCCTCCGACACGAAATACATGCAGCAACAAGCAGCCCGGTCGGCGGGCGAGTCGGGTGCGTCTCGGCCTTTGCTGGCCATGCGACGAATGGGCGGATTGGCCTGGCTCGGGGTGGTTGTCGCGGGGTTCGGGTGGTGGTCTCGGCGATTGGCTCCTTCCTTATACATAC
>JBBRTC010000103.1:0-4911 GCA_038244765.1 Candidatus Nanopelagicales bacterium
CAAGGCCGATCTCCTCGACGCGCGAGCCGCCGGCGAGCGGTCGTTCGTCGCCAGCAACGTGCTGAAGTCGGCGGCCGTGCTCGAACGACAGCACACGACTCCGACGAAGGACCCGTCGGCGTAGGAGCGAGTCGCGGCGCTTTGACCAGAGCCATTGTGCGAGTGGAGACGATGGGACTCGAACTCCCGAGCGCCCGTGTTTACGGGTGTTTCTACCATTCAGGACGTGTTGGATTGTCCGGCTCCGCCGTTATCCGTGTCCGATGCGTAGGGCTACATCCGCGCAGGTCGTGAGGCGTCTGTGACCGCGTTGTGACCGGTCACCGAGGCGCGGGTATAGCCGCAAGCGCCGTCCGCGCTTGCCCTCAATCGCTGGTGACACGCACAGCGCCCACAGCGGGCGGCGCCCCGGACACGACGTCCGTTCGTCGACCGTGCCCCAGGGGTCGCTAGGCGCACCGCAAGCGCCCACTGGAGCTAGGTCCCATCAATGGCGATCAACCGACGGACGCGGTGAAGGACCAGGGACTGAATCGGATCGGCCACTGGTGCAATTGATTGATTGCCAAATCGACCATGAGCGCGGCCGCCGACACAAGCAGCAAATTGCGGCTCACCGAATGATGAGCGAGTCCCGCTCCGCGTCGTCAAGCTCCCTGACAAACGTATGCATCTTCGCATTGCGGGCGCCCGGCTCAATCTGGATCGCACCTATTCGAGCGGCGACATCAATCGCTGCGCGCTTGTCCTCGGTCGAGCCGGATAGTCGCGAAATCAGTTCACGGCCGGTCATCGGCTCCGCTGCATCCTTCGCGAGTCGGATTACCGCACACACAAGTTTCGCGATCCTCTCCGCGTCCACAGCGGTTTTGGAGCGTTCGGGAACCGGTGCCGCGACCGTAACGACCAGTCTGCCGGGGTCGTCTGGATCGAAGCGCACGACAGCCGCCACCTCATTGCGCGTGAAGTTGCCATCTCGATCCTTCACGCAGACGATCCGGACAGTCCCGGCACGGTAGCGAGAGAACGGCGTCTCCGTCTCCAATCGGTATCCGGCGCCTGACAGCGTCGATGTCTTGCGCTTGGACCCTGACGGGAAGAGGTTGTTCTCCCTAGATTTCGTACGATGGTCGATCGCGAGGACGGCAGGACCGGCGTCCGCAATGGCTCGGAGCACGGCACGCATCCAGGGTGCGACCTCAACGTCCTTGTCTTCGTTCACACCGTCAAGTCCGAAAGCCTCTCCAACCGAATCGACGACGACAAGGGACGCGTTAGTGGCCGTCACGAAATCCACGACACGAGCAATCGCAGCAGGGGCGTGGGGGCAGACCGGATTGGCGTAGAAGAACTGTTCCAAGATTCGCTCGTCCGGAATTCCTAAGTCCCGAAGCCGGCTCACGACCCTCGTCTCGTCCGAATCCTCAAAATCGAGCCACACAACGCATCGCCCCGCCGTGATCTCCTGCGCAGCGACGACTAATGCGACCCAGCTCTTGCCGGTGCCGGGATCCCCAAAAATGAGGTTGGTCTGCGCGGAGTACATGAGGCAACGTCCATCACTCCGTTGCAAAACTGTGGGTTCGACAGCAACTTTCTCTCCCCGGATCGCTGCGCCGACGTCGCGGGGTTCCCACGATTCATACGGATCGGATTCCTCGACGACGGTACTGCTGCCCTCAGCTGCAACACCCCTACCTGCGCCCGCGGCGGTCGTAGTTGTCGTGACGCCAACGCCCGGTACTAGTCGCTGGGGTAATTCGACGCCGAGACTCTCCGCCATCCTCCGGCGAAGCTCGGGGAACAACGCCTTGGATCTGTAGCCGGGTACCGGCATACCGAAGCGCCATGCGGCGATGTCGTAGATATCGCCGCCAACTTGGCATACACCGCAGAACCAAGCGTTCTTCTCGGTGTTGATCCAAGCACTTGGGTCCGCGTCGGGATGGTCGGGACGCGGGCACGAGATCTTGATGCCTTCGGTCCGGCTGCCGACGTTCGGCACACTCTTTCCGCACCACTTGATGTATGCCCCTTCGATCCCGATTCCCTTGATGGCGCTGTCCAGTTCGTCGTCCCCGTACTCGGGTTCATCGAAGTCTGGAATCAGTTCTTGGTCCCAGACCTTCTCGGGTTCGGGTGGGTCTGGTTCGCCACGCGCCAAACGACTTTGGCGCATTCGCTCGCGGATTACCTCTTCGGAATCCATCTATTCGCCGACCCAGGGCTCGGCGTCGGGCGCGACCGTGGGAAGCTCTGATTCGATCATCGGACCTGTCATGTCGCAGGGGTCGATTCGGTCGCGTCGCTGGGGTCAACAGCAATCCCGACCATGCGACAAAGCGCCGCCGTGGGGACCCGGACCCTGCGCCCGATACGCAGGCTGGGGACCGTCCCAAGCCGTACGGCCTCATACGCGGCCGACCGACCAATGCCGAGGATTGCACCGGCGTCGGGGACGCTAAGAGTGGGCTGTTCACGTGGATCTGGGACTCTCACGAGCATCGCGCTTTCGTTAAGGGCATTCCGGATTCGCATGGCCAGTCTGACACGTTGGCGGACGCTTGTCCACGACCAAGGCCATGCTGGACAAGAATGGCCTCAAGAGTTACAGTGCCGAGGTGCCACCGTCCCCCTACGCCCAAGCCATCGGCGCAGCCGTCCGCGCAGCCCGGGAGCAGGAATCGGTCAGCCAGGATGAACTGGCTCAGATGCTCACGATTGATGCTGGACTCTCCTGGCGACAGTCGACCGTGGCAAAGGTCGAGCAGGGGACGCGATCGTTGGCCGCCGAAGAACTCTGGGCCATCTCGCTCGCGCTCGGCGTGCCGTTCGATGCGATCCTTCCGCACGGGTCGATGCGCAACGCGCAACGCGCCGCTCGGGAACAAACGGGCACGACCGCGGCAGCGCGGCGAGGCAGCAAGCAGCGTTTCGATCAATGGAGCGCTATTGCGGAAACGACAACGAGCGCAGCCCGCACTCTCGGGTTGCCGGTCGACAAGGTCGAGTCGTTTGCGGTCGACCTCTGGGGACGCAGCTACTACGCCGAACGCGAGCGTCGACTTCGGGCGCGCCGTAAGGCCGATCCGAAGTTCGACAAGATTCGCGACAGTGAGATCCGACGCCAGGTCAGCCGCGAGATGGTGATGGAACTCCGCGCAAAGTGGGAAGAACGATGACGGACCGCGCCCTTGTAGAACCAAAAAGCCGCACCCGATCTCAGTCAGCCGCTCCCCGACGCGATCCGGAGTCTGGGACGTGGGGTTTCGTCGTGGACGCAGGCATCGACCCGGGAACAGGAAAGCGACGCCAAGTCCGTCGTCGCGGCTTCGCAACGAGGAAGGCCGCCGAACAAGAACTCGCGCGCGTGCGGCACGGCGTCCAGAACAGCGACTACGTCGCTCCCGATCGACTCACCGTCTCGTCGTTCCTGACCAACGAGTGGCTCCCCGCAACTAAGAGCACCATCGAATCGACGACCTTCGAAAGCTACGAACGCAATCTCCGATTGCACGTGATCCCGAGCCTCGGAGAGATGCGTCTCCAACGGCTCGAACCACAACGCCTGAACGCGCTCTACGCGACCTTGCTGGCCAACGGACGACGCGACGGCAAGGGCGGGCTGTCGGCTCGAACCGTGCGTTACCTACACACGATCATCCATCGGGCTCTGAAAGACGCGACCCGTTGGGGGAAGGTCTCCCGCAACGTCGCGGACCTTGCGGACCCGCCATCGCAGAAGGCGGCACGCCCGCCCGAGATGAAGATCTGGGACCCGCAGCAGCTGCGCGCGTTCCTCGACTACGTCGAGCAACAACGAGACCTGCTGGCTCCGGCTTTCCGGCTCGCCGGACTCGCCGGAATGCGGCGCGGTGAAGTCCTCGGATTGACCTGGGCCGACATCGACTTCGACCACGGCGCTCTGACCGTACGTCGGCAACTTCGATGCATCGGACGGAAGATCGAACACGTCGAAATCACCAAGACTGCGTCGGGCCGGCGACGCATCAACCTTGACAGCGGAACCCTCGCCGCGTTGCGGACTGCGCGAGCGCGCCAAGCTGCGGAACGGCTGGCGATGGGTACCGGCTACCAGGAGTCGGCATTCGTCTTCACCCAACCGGACGGCGCGCCCATCCACCCCATGACGATGACCGAAACATTCTCGCGGCGCATCAAGAGCGCGAAGCTCCCGAAGATCCGGCTACATGATCTCCGACACAGTCACGTCGCGCACCTGATCGCAGCGGGAACGCATGTGAAGGTCATCAGCGAGCGCGTCGGCCACGCGTCCACGAGTTTCACGATGGACCGCTACGGCCACCTGATGGATGGGCAACAAAGTGACGCGGCCGACGCAGTCGCCCTGCTCGTGGACGGCGGTCACACTTAGCCGGCAATAAATGGGCCCGAGGGGTCCGTGTCGATGATCACGCGGAAAGCGCCATCGGCCAGACGTTCGATGGAGACGAAGTCGTCCACGTGATTATTCGCGCGGAGGTACTGCCCGAACGCTTCCCAGTGCAGCCACGTAGGAACGTTGTTCTGGTTAGAAATTCTCGAAGTCTGGTGGTCGACGGAGAAGACCTTCGTCCCCAGCGATGTGCCATGCACAACTACCTCAGCTCCGAGGTCGGCCGTCTCCTTCACGCCGCGCGGCACCGGGGTACCAGACCACGCGAGCCCGTCGAAAAAGTCAGACCGGAAATATGACTGCGCGTCGATTGGATGACGTGCCTTGCCGAGCGTGACGATGCCCTTGATATTGCTAGTGGTCCGTCGTTGAAATAGCGACACGGGGTATGTTGGGTCATGCCGATCATCGTTGCTGCCCGGTTGAGGCTCAAGAAGCGGGAGCGGGTGGCGCTGGAGGAGATGACGCGTTCGTCGTCGTTGCCGTACCGCCGG
>JBBRTC010000104.1:0-4757 GCA_038244765.1 Candidatus Nanopelagicales bacterium
CTCATGTCAACGTGGCTCATTCTGTTGATCGCTGCGCTCATCGCGGCCGTCATTGGCTTCGGCACGGCAGCCAAATGGTTGTTCATCATCGCCATCGTGTTACTCGTCATCGGGCTCTTGGGTCTGGTCCGAGGTCGCGGTAACAACCGCGTCTAGCCAGGAATCCGGGAATCGCCGAAGGTGAAGGGGCGCGCGTGACGACCGTTGCTGTGATCGCACATTCAGGAAAGTCGTTCGGTGGCGGGCTCGGAGAGTTGCGCACCGTCCTCGACGAGGCTGGTTTCGCTCAGCCACTGTGGTACGAGGTCGCGAAAAGTCGGCAAGCACCCGAATGCGCACGGCAAGCACTAACCGACGGGGCCGATCTCGTTTTCGTATGGGGTGGCGACGGAACTGTTCAGCGGTGCGTCGATGCCCTCGCCGGAAGTGCCACAACGATCGCGATCCTGCCTGCGGGCACCGCGAATCTGCTCGCCGGAAATCTTGGAATACCGAAGGACATCCGAGAAGCCGTCGAAGTTGGGTTGCACGGAGATCGCCGGCCTCTGGACACCGGGAAGGTCAACGGTGAGCACTTCGCAGTCATGGCAGGAGCCGGCCTTGACGCCTTGATGATCAAAGACGCCGATGCTGGCCTGAAGGATCGAATCGGGCGAGCCGCCTACTTGTGGACTGGCGCCAAGAACCTCAGCGAGAGTCCCGTCCGTGCGACGGTAGACGTTGAGGGGCGTCGTTTCTACAAGGGCAAAATCACCTGCGTCCTCATCGGAAATGTCAAGGATGTGCTTGCGGGCATCGAAGTGTTTGACGGTTCTCGACCCGATGACGGCCTACTCGAACTCGGAGTCGTCACCGCAAAAAGCCGGCTTCAATGGGTCCGCACACTGAGTCGCGTAGTTCTCGATCGAGCCGAAAAGTCCCCCTTCGTAGTGACAACACGCGGGACGTCGATACGAGTGAAGTTCGATAAGGCCACGGCGTACGAACTCGACGGCGGTGTCAGGGAACCAACCAAGAAGCTCCGCATCAAGGTTCATCCGGCATCGATCACAGTCTGTGTCCCTCATCCGGATCCGGCGGAGTAGTTAGACGTCGGACGACGTGATTTTCTAGTCGATTGACGCTCGTTGGACCCGCATCGCTAGCCTCAGTTCGTGCGCGATTTGTCACCCGGGTGGGCAACCGATCTAGCAGTGCTTGAGTTCTCGGGGTCGGTCGTCGACGAGCGCGGTGACCATCTCGTCGTACGTACGCCTACTAACCCCGACTACCACTGGGGCAACTGTCTTTTCGTACTCGACGAGGCGGCGGTCGACGATGCGGAGCGTTGGGTCACAACCTTCAACGCTGCCTTCCCGAATTCATCGTGGGTGGCGATCGGCTTGGCGCGGATGTCATCGGATGCCGTCGCGTGGACGGCGCTGGGCGTCGAACTCGAACTCGACGATGTCCTCACGACTCGCGGACAGCCGCTCGAGAGCGCGCTACCAGCTGGATACTCCGTGCGGCAGTTGGGCGACGACGACTGGGAGCAATCGATCTCGCAGGCGATAGCGGAGAACGAACGCACCGGCGAGGAAGAGCGGGACTCGTACGAACGATTCATCCGCGCCAAGATGCAGACGCGTCGTTCGATTTCCGAGCAAGGTGTTGCTGCGTTCTTCGGCGCCTTTCACGATGGCACCCTGGTCGCGGATCTCGGCATCGTTCGATGCGGTACGACGGCGCGTTACCAAGCAGTCGGAACGGACCTCGAACATCGTGGCCGAGGACTTGCTTCCCATCTACTTGGCGTCGCAGGAGCGTGGGCAGCTCAGCGAGGTTGCGATCAGTGGGTGATCGTCACCGAGGCCACCAACCCCGCGGGCCGCGTTTATCGCAAGGCAGGCTTCGAACTCAATGCGTCGAACGCGCAGGCCTACCGCGCACCGGCTCGCTGAGGTTTTGGCGCTCGCCGTCATTTCGCCCGCACTGGATAGCGGATCACCGTTCGCATCCTTGTCGGCTCGACCTTCTGCGGGTCGTCGAGGTAGACCTCGTGGTGGTGCGGGAGGAGCTCGTGGCCGCCCTCGACCGCGGCACGCTCGATCAGTCGGACCGTGCGCTCCTCGTCGGCGAATTCGCCCACGTGCAAAGTCTGCAGCCAGGTCCGCGCCGGAAACGTTTCGAGCCGTACGTCGTTGACCCGATGGTCGGCGAGGTGAGCTCTAGCGGACTCGACCACCGGCCCGGTCACAAAGTCCGGCTGCGGGAAGAGAATCGACCAGCGGCCGTTGCGCAAGTACGAGCCCCAGATCCCCTCCATCGTCGGTACGTCGTACTCGTGCCAATCGAGGGGGGTCGGACCCTTGCGCGGCAGCAGATGCACGGCGAATGTCAGCGCGTAGAGATCGCGTACGGCGGCGCGGGCGTCATCGGTGCCGAGCGAGCCCGCACCGTCGACGACGAGACATTGCAACGGCGGTGTGGTGAGTTCGTGGACGACCCCGGCCTCGGCCTGATGTGTTACTTCCATCGCCTGAGCGAAATCACTGAGCCGTGGATGATCCAGATCCATGCCGCCACACTAACGACACCACCTGGGGCGCGGCGTGTGTCGATCCGTGCTCTTGGTCCGTGGTCGGGCCGGTGGTTTTCTCGATTTTGTGTCCGAGGGGGGACTTGAACCCCCAAGCCCCGAAGGGCACTAGCACCTCAAGCTAGCGCGTCTGCCAATTCCGCCACTCGGACGAGCGGTTCGACTGATGTCGAAGCAGAGTGACTATATCCGACCCCGAGGCGGCAAGATGGGCGCGTGAACCCGAGCCCATCCGCCGCTGGTCTGCTTCCCGAACCGATCCCGGCAGCCGAGGCTGAGGTTGTCGAAATCCTTCGGGACCTGATCCGCATCGACTCCTCGAATTACGGAGACGGCAGCGGACCGGGTGAAGCGGGGACGGCCGAATACGTCGCGGCCAAACTACGCGAGGTACGGATCGACGCCGAGACCATCGAGTGCGGCCCTCGGCGTACGGCCGTGGTCGCTCGAATCGCGGGAGTTAATCCCGAGCGAGGAGCACTCCTCCTGCACGGGCACCTCGACGTCGTGCCGGCTCAGGCTCGCGATTGGTCGATTCCGCCCTTTGAGGCGGAAATCGCTGCAGACCCAGCGGTCGCAGGGATTGCCGCGGAGATGGTGTGGGGTCGCGGAGCCGTCGACATGAAAGACATGGACGCCATGATCCTTGCGATCATTCGCTCGTGGGTTTCCGGCGGCGTACGCCCCGACCGCGACATCGTCGTGCTGTTCTTGCCCGATGAGGAAGCGGGCGGTCGACATGGAGCCCACTGGCTCGTTGAAAACCGACCCGACATCTTTCATGGCGTGACCGAGGCCGTCGGTGAGGTCGGTGGTTTCTCATTCACCGTCAGCGATGATCTGCGGCTGTATCTGATTCAGACGGCTGAGCGGGGGATCGCTTGGATGAAACTCACCGCCGCCGGTCAGGCAGGTCACGGCTCGCTCCCCAACGATGACAACGCCGTGACTATCTTGTGTGAAGCGGTCGCACGTGTCGGGCGGCACAAGTTTCCCGTGCATGTGACGCCGTCGGTACGCGAGTTCCTGTCGGCGCTGGCGGAGTCAACGGGGTTGGAGTTAGACCCCGATGACATGGACGCGACCCTGTCTCGACTCGGCGGATTGTCGCGCGTGATCGGGGCATCGCTTGCGAGCACCGCAAATCCCACGATGTTGAACGCCGGCTACAAACACAATGTGATTCCCGGTGAAGCGACGGCGTTCATCGATGGACGGTTCTTGCCTGGCCACGAGGAGGAGTTCTTCGCCGAGATTGATTCGGTCCTCGGGCCCGACATTGTGCGCGAGTTCGTCGAACATCAGGTTGCTTTGGAAACAACTTTCGACGGGCCGACAATTGATGTCATGTCCGCCGCGCTGCGGTCTGAAGATCCTGGAGCGCGTGCGGTGCCGTACACGTTGTTTGGCGGTACCGATGCGAAAGCATTCTCTCGCTTAGGTATTCGTTGCTACGGGTTTGCGCCGTTGATGCTGCCGCCGTCACTCGACTTCGGTTCACTGTTTCACGGGGTCGACGAGCGGGTGCCGGTTTCGGCACTGCACTTCGGCGTACGCGTCCTGGATCGTTTCCTGCGAGCCTGCTAACCCCGATTGTTTTGCATGAAAGGGAGTTCCGTCAGTCTCTATTGAACGGACGTACCTTTCATGAGAACGAATGATGGAACGTTTAGGCGGTACGGCTGACCGCATACGTCTTTCGACGTAGCCACACACGTCGGCCGCCGTTGCGAAAGATTCGGACGCGGGCCAGTTCCCAGTGGCCGTATTCAGCCTCTTCGGTGAGCGCAGTTCGGGCTTCCTGAATCGACGTCCCGCGTGGGAACGAGAACTCCCGATACTCCCAGGTTGCCGAGCGACCGCTTGAACGAGTCGCATTTGCGGTGTCGGAACGCAATTCGGACATGGATGCCATTGTGGCCGATCACGGATTCATTTGCGCGGATATTTCGATCGCATTGTGTCCTAGCTCGTGACAATGAATGTGAACAAAGTTCAATAGAGCCGAACCAATGCCACATTCATCCTAAAAGTACGCGGGTTAGCGCTGGGCCCAGCCGTGATCGGGGTAGCCGAATTCGGGGCGAGAGACGTCCTCGAGCGCGTCGGCAATTGCGGCCGGCAACGTGAGGTCCTCAGATTCGAGGATGCCGAGCAACTGACCGGCCGTACGTGCACC
>JBBRTC010000105.1:0-4756 GCA_038244765.1 Candidatus Nanopelagicales bacterium
GTGACACCGGCGCCGATCAACGCGGCAACACCAGCGAACATGGACAAGGCGTACGACCGGGCGAAGCCGGTCTGCAGCCGTCGACCTCGGGACGACAACCCACCGACCAGAGCGGCAAAACCGTTGACCGCACCGTCGATGACCCGGTTGTCGAAGAACACCAGGAAGCGGGTGAGGTACTGGCCGGGCCGCATGAACACGGCTTCGTTGAACGCATCGCCATAGAGGTCAACGCGCGCGGCTTTGGTGAAGGGCGACACGGCCGTCGGGGCAACGACGGGGACCTCGCGGCGGCCGTACTGGGCAACGGCAATCAGCGCGCCCAGCGCGACCAACCCCAGCGTGATCACCTTAAGCAAACTCTCCGCAATAGGCGGGTCAGATTCGACGTAGCCGGTCACCGGCTCGAGCCACGACACGATGCTGCCGATGTTGACCAGCGCGAATCCGGAGATCGCCGCACCGATGCCCAGAATCATCATCGGAACCGTCATCACGAATGGCGATTCGTGTGGGTGCTCGTCGCCTTCCCACCGAGCCTTGCCGAAGAACGTCATGATCACCATGCGGGTCATGTAGAAGGCGGTGACACCGGCGCCGATCAACGCGGCAACACCAGCGAACCAGTTCTGCGTCACGGCGGCGCGGATGATGTCGTCTTTGGAATAGAACGCCGAGAACGGCGGTACGCCGATGATCGCGAGGTAGCCAGCGATGAACGTGGCGAACGTAATCACCATAAATGCGCGCAGTGCCCCAAAGCGACGCATGTCTTGCCGATCTTTCATCCCGTGTAGCACCGAACCCGCACCGAGGAAGAGATCGGCCTTGAAGAAGCCGTGCGTGACGAGCTGGAAGATCGCGAACACATATCCAGCGGGGCCAAGTCCTGCGGCCAGGACCATGTAGCCAATTTGACTCATTGTCGACCCGGCCAGCGCCTTCTTGATGTCGTCGCGTGCGCACCCGATGATCGCGCCAAAGAGCAATGACACCAGGCCGACACCGATGACGAAATTGCGCGCCGTCGTACTCACGTCGAAGATTGAGCTCGAACGCACAATGAGATAGACACCAGCGGTCACCATGGTGGCGGCGTGGATGAGGGCCGACACCGGTGTCGGGCCTTCCATTGCGTCGAACAGCCACGACTGCAGCGGGACTTGCGCTGACTTGCCACACGCCGCGAGTAGCAAGGCGAGACCAATCCACGTGATCGTCGTCGAATCTACTTGGCCGACGCCGGCGTCAACGTTGGTAAATGTGACCGACCCGAAGGTCACGAACATCACCATGATCGCGATGGACAGTCCCATGTCGCCAACACGGTTGACGACGAAGGCCTTCTTCGCCGCAACCGCCGCTGTCGGCTTGGCGTACCAAAAACCAATCAACAGGTACGACGCGAGACCGACACCCTCCCAACCGACGTACAACAACAGGTAGTTGTTCGCCAGCACGAGGAGCAACATCGAGGCGATGAAGAGGTTGAGGTAGCCGAAGAATCGACGTCGATCGGGGTCGTGGGCCATGTAGCCGATCGAGTAGATGTGGATCAGCGAGCCAACGAAAGTAATCAGCAGGACGAACGTGATCGAGAGCTGGTCGAGGTGCAACGTGACGGGAATCTGGAACTTGCCGACAAGGATCCAGTCGTAGATGTGTTGCTCGTAGGTTCGTTGATCGGCGGGCTTGCCGAACATGGCCAAGAAGATGATGAAGCCGACCACGAATGCCGACGCTGACATCAGCACGCCGAGGAGATGACCCCACTTGTCAGTGCGGCGACCGCCAAGCAGCAAGATCGCGGCACCCAACAGCGGCAACGCGACCAACAGCCACGCCAACGAGAATGCCCCGCTGGCCGACTGCATCACCTCGGTCGACATCTATGTCCCCTCTAGTACTTCAGGAGGTTCTCTTCGTCGACCGAAGCCGAACGACGAGTACGGAAAATGGTCATGATGATGGCCAGACCAACAACGACTTCAGCGGCAGCGACCACCATCACGAAGAACGCAATCGCCTGACCGTCGAGATTGCCGTTTGCGTGCGCGAACGCAACAAAAGCGAGGTTGGTCGCGTTGAGCATCACTTCAACGCACATGAACATCACGATGGCGTTGCGGCGCACGAGCACGCCCACCGCTCCGATCGTGAAGAGGATTCCGGAGAGGACGACGTAGGCGTTGGGATCCATCACTGCACCCCTTCGTCGTCAGGCTTGAGAGTCGCCGTGAGGACAGGCTCGCCATCGAACACGTCGGTGACCTCGTCAAGACTCGCGCGGTCCACCGGACGCAGCGCCCCACGGGCCTGCATGGGTCCGGGGACGGAGTCGATCGAGATGGAACCGTCGGGAAGAAGGGCGGGGGTGTCCACCGCGTTGTGTCGGGCATAAACACCGGGGACAGGTTTGTTGCCCTTCGGTCCCGCTTCGAGGAATCGGGCGGCGGCCAACTGAGGCTGAGTCAGTCGCGGAGTGTGGCGTTCACGGTGAGCCAGAATCATGGCTCCCAAAGCTGCCGAAATGAGCAGCGCAGACGTCACTTCGAAGGCCAGTACGTAGCGGCCGAACATCAACCGCGCCAAGGCTTCGATGTTTCCGCCGTCGACGGTGTTTGCCGCGTCAAGGCCGACAGCGGGTCCGACGACGGCGTTGCCTTCCGCGGCTATGAGCGAAATGCCGACGCCGAGCCCGAACAAGATGGCCAGCCAACGTTGTCCCTTGATGGTTTCGACGAGCGAATCCGAGGAGTCGACGCCGACGACCATCAACACGAAGAGGAAGAGCATCATCACGGCGCCGGTGTAGACGATCACTTGAACCATGCCCAAGAACGGCGCCTGCAACGCGACGTACAACACCGCCAGACTGATCATCGTCACGGCCACCCAGAGCGCGCTGTGTACGGCCTTGCGTGACACGACCATGCCAATCGCGCCGAGCACCGAAAGAATCGCGCACACCCAAAAGACCGCGCTTTGCTCCCACGTGCTGCTGACTGCGGCTTGTGAGGTGGCCGCGGCAACGATGCTCACGAGGTCACCCCTTCGGCTTCGTCACTCGAGCGATCGCATCTGCGTGCTCACGCGCAACTTCCTGCGCCGGTGATGCCTTGGTGACCTTGCCTTGGTAGTAGTCCTGCTCGGTCATGCCCTCGACCATCTCGTGCGGAGCCTCGATCATCCCCGGCATCATCGGCGCGAGTAGGTCCTTCTTCTCGAAGATGAGGTCGGCGCGATTGTCATCGGCGAGTTCGAATTCGTTGCCCATGGTCAGTGCGCGCGTCGGGCACGCTTCGATGCACAAGCCGCAGAAGATGCAGCGCAAGTAATTGATTTGGTACACGCGTCCGTAGCGCTCGCCGGGTGAGAAGCGCTCCTCAGCGGTGTTGTCCGCGCCTTCGACATAGATCGCGTCTGCAGGGCATGCCCAGGCGCACAACTCGCAGCCCACGCACTTTTCCAGTCCATCTGGATGCCGGTTGAGCAGGTGGCGTCCATGGAACCGAGGCTTCGGTGGGAACAGGTCGCGTTCTTCGGGGTACTGCTGGGTGTTGACTTTCTTGAACATGGTCATGAAGGTCACGCCGAAGCCGCGAACCACCTGGGGCAACTCAGCCATCAGTGGGCTCCTCGACGGACTCGGGTGATTCGGTCGTTGTCGTTGCGACTACCGCGGCGCCAACCAGCGTTGTCGCCGTACGCCGGGTGGCGACGAACTCTTGACCGGGCATTGGTGGAACGGGGAAGCCACCCTCGTAGGGATCGAACCCGCGAGCTGCTTCTTGACCTTCACTCGCCTGAGCCGCAGCTTCTTCGCGCGCTTGGGCAATGTCGAGGACATAGGAAATCACCACGATGACCGCGAGTACGCCGGCGGCGGCGAACAGCCAACCGCGTACGTCGCCCACATTTTCGTTGCGCAACGTGCGGGCAACGGCGACCACGACGATCCAAGCAATCGCGACAGGGATCAAGACACGCCAACCGAATCGCATGAACTGGTCATAACGCAGTCGCGGCAGAGTCCCTCGCAACCACACGAAGACGAAGAGGAAGGCCAGGACCTTGCCAAGCCACCACAAGAACGGCCACCAACCCGTGTTGGCACTGGCCCACAACGAGATCGGCCACGGTGCGCGCCAGCCGCCAAGGAACAACGTCGTCGCAAGAGCGGACACTGTCACCATGGCGACGTACTCGGCGAGCATGAAGAGCGCGAACTTTAGCGAGGAGTACTCCGTGTTGAATCCACCGACGAGTTCGCCTTCTGCTTCGGGCAAATCAAACGGTGCGCGGTTCGTTTCGCCGACCATCGCCGTCACGTAGATCATGAACGACGGGAGCAACAACACGATGTACCAGACGCTCTCCTGAGCGGAGACGATCTGGGACGTGGACATCGATGAGGCGTACAAGAACACCGCAACGAACGACAGGCCCATGGCGATTTCGTAGGAAATCATTTGCGCCGAGGAGCGCAGCCCGCCGAGCAGTGGGTAGGTAGAACCAGACGACCAACCGGCGAGCACGATTCCGTAAATCCCGACTGACGCAGCAGCGAGCACGTAGAGGACTGCGACCGGGAAGTCAGCCAATTGCAGCGTCGTCGCCTGTCCGAAAATACTGACCTCGGGGCCGAGCGGAATGACAGCAAACGCCATGAACGCGGGGACGACCGAGATGATCGGTGCGAGGATGTAGACCGCGCGATGCGCTTGTTTCGGCACGATGTCCTGCTTGAACGCCA
>JBBRTC010000106.1:0-4333 GCA_038244765.1 Candidatus Nanopelagicales bacterium
CGTTGTGTTCTTGTACACCATGAAGAACTGGCTTCCGTTGGTTCCAGGCCCTGAGTTCGCCATGGCCACACTTCCCTCGGGATAGTTATTAGTTCCGGCCCCCGGTAGGTTCTCGTCCGGGAATTTGAAGCCGACGCCGCCTGTGCCATTCCCTTTCGGGTCCCCACACTGCACTACGAAAAGGCCTGAAGTAGTCAGTCGGTGGCACGCGGTTTGATTGAAGAAATTTAGATCAGGGCCAGCGAGCCATGACATCACTTTGCTGGTGTTTTCGGCCTTTAGCGTGTCCATGGTGATTTCGATGTCACCACAATTGGTCGTCACCTTCATGTAGTTGCGCGCGTTGACGTTGGAGAACGGCGCAGCCTGGTTGGACGCGAGCTTGATGTTGTCCGGACGCAGCGGTCCCGGTTTGGTACAGACGATTCCCTGGGCCGATCCGGAGGCGCTCGCTGCCGCGGAGGGCGTCGGGGACGGCGTGATCGAGGGAGGCGGTGTCGGTGACACCGCGGCTACAGTTGGGGCGTCGCTCGCATTGGATCTGACCAACCAGACTGAGCCGGCGGCAACCACGGCGAGTCCGACGACCGAGGCGATGATGGTCGTACGCCGACGGCGAGCGGCATCTTCGGCGGCCTTTTTCGCCTGCTGACGCTCGTACTTGGCCCGAGCGACGTCACGCTCGCGCTTATTGCCGGTCATCCGTACCTCCGTTGAAGAAACGGGGCGTCGCGCCCCGGTCCAAACCCTGGTCGTGTTCCCCAACTCACGTGCTCTGAAAACCCACGCACGCGCTTAAGCCCCTCAACCCGGGTCCGAAGCCCGCGCAGTCTAAAGACCACGAGCTGGGCCGGTACTCTCGACCCGCCTACGCACCGCCCCACCGAACGACGACCCAGCCCACCGAAAGGATCCCGCGTGCTGATCGCAGGCTTCCCAGCTGGGCCGTGGGGCACTAACTGCTACGTCGCGGCGACCGCCGCTGGCCAGGAGTGCGTGGTCATTGACCCCGGGAAGGATTCGATCGGAGGAATCGCCGACCTCCTGCGTGAACATCGCCTGAATCCGGTCGCGGTTCTTCTCACTCACGGCCACATCGACCACACCTGGTCGGTGGTGCCCGTGTGTGACGCCCACAACATTCCGGCATACATCCACCCAACAGATCGGGCCATGCTGACCGATCCGACAAGCGGGATTAGCGAGCAAACACGCCAAGCCATGAACGCCATGACAGGGGGTCGGTTGCCCGCGACGGAGCCCTCCGACGTACTCGAACTCGCTGACGGGGAACTCATTGCCCTCGCGGGCCTGGAAATGCTGGTGGACCACGCGCCAGGTCACACCCGCGGATCGGTCATGTTTCGTACGCCGGGAACCGGTGACCAGGAAGCGGTTTGCTTCTCCGGGGACGTGCTCTTCGAAGGCTCGATCGGCCGCACCGATCTGCCGGGTGGGGACCACGCGGAGATGTTGCGCAGCCTCGCCTTGAAGGTGCTTCCGCTGTCCGATCCGACCCTGGTGCTCCCCGGTCATGGAAGTCAGACCACCATCGGGCGTGAGCGGCGGACCAACCCGTATTTACGTGAAGTAGCCGCCAACAGCGCCAATACCGCCACCGAATCAACCCCCGCGACTCGGGCGGGATTGTGACCCGATGAGCGAGTTGAGATTCCAGGCGCCCAAAGGTGTCCCCGAATACTTTCCGCCGCTGTCCGCGGATTTCTTGACCATCCGCGAGTCGCTCAGTGGGCCCGCTCGACTCGCCGGGTACGGCTACATCGAACTCCCTGTCTTCGAGGACACCTCGTTGTACGTCCGTGGGGTGGGGGAGTCCACCGATGTCGTGAGTAAGGAGATGTACACGTTCCTTGACCGCGGGGGCCGCTCGATCACACTGCGCCCCGAATTCACCGTCGGATTGATGCGCGCGGTCGTCCAGCATGGACTGGACCGGGGCCAACTTCCGATCAAACTGTGGACCGCAGGCGCGGCATTTCGGGCTGAGCGCCCTCAGCACGGCCGGTATCGCCAACTCCAACAAGTGAACGTGGAAGCCATTGGCACAGACGACCCAGCCCTCGATGCCGAGATCGTGGCGTTGGCCGATGAAGGTTTTCGATCCCTCGGCCTGACCCGTTACGAATTGCAGTTGACGTCGTTGGGGTGCGCGCAGTGCCGACCGCCGTACCGCGAATTGCTGCTCGCGTATCTAGGCGGCCTCGATCTCGACGACTCAACCCGTGAGCGCGCGCAACTCAATCCGCTGCGCGTCTTGGACGACAAACGTCCCGAGGTCCAAGCCCAGTTGGCCGGGGCCCCACTGATGGTGAACCACCTCTGCGCGTCCTGTGGGGTGCACTACGACGCGGTACGTCAACACCTCGGTGATCTCGGGGTGCAGTTCGTCGAAAATCCACGCATGGTTCGCGGCTTGGACTACTACACCCGGACCACATTCGAATTCGTCCACCCACTCCTGGGTGCGCAGTCCGGCATCGGCGGTGGTGGACGCTACGACGGATTGATGGCGGACATCGGCGGTCAGGATTTGTCGGGCATCGGATTCGGTCTCGGTGTCGACCGCACGTTGCTCGCGTGTGAAGCCGAAGGGCTCACCGTGGGCGACCACTCCCAGTGCGATGTGTGGCTCGTCCCCATCGGTGCCGATGCCAAGCGCCACTTGGTTGTCGTCGCGTCACAACTGCGCGCGGCTGCCGTACGTGTCGACGTTGCGTACGGCGATCGCAGCCTCAAGGGTGCGATGAAGGGTGCGGATCGCTCCGGTGCGAGCCTCGCGGTCGTCCTCGGAAACCGCGACCTCGCCGACGAAACTGCGCAAGTCAAAAACCTCTCCACCGGCGATCAGCTGGCGGTCCCGCTCGGCGACCTTGTCACACATCTGGTCGACCGCACGAAAGGAATCAGTACGTGATCCGCAGTCACGATGCCGGCACCATTGGAACTCAACATGTAGGTGACCGGGTCACCCTGGCTGGCTGGGTGGCTCGCCGACGAGATCACGGGGGTGTCGCGTTCCTCGACCTTCGCGACGCAAGCGGCATCGTTCAGGTGGTCGTACGCGATCCCGACGTCGCCCACGGACTTCGCAACGAATACTGCCTCAAGATCGTGGGCGAGGTTTCCGCACGCCCCGAGGGCAATGAGAACGTCGATCTCACGACGGGGTCTATCGAAGTCATAGCCGATGTCGTCGAGGTGCTCAGTGAATCGGCGCCACTTCCCTTCCCGATCGACGAGCACGTGGAGGTTGGTGAAGAGGCACGACTTCGGTACCGCTATCTAGATCTCCGCCGACCGGCGCCGGCTCGAACCTTACGGATGCGGAGCGACATCAACCGCTACGCACGTGATGTGTTGTTGGACAGAGGTTTCGTCGAGATCGAGACTCCGACGTTGACGCGTTCCACCCCCGAAGGCGCTCGCGACTTCTTGGTGCCCGTCCGTCTGCAACCGGGCCATTGGTATGCGTTGCCGCAATCCCCGCAGTTGTTCAAGCAATTACTCATGGTTGCGGGGATGGAACGCTATTTCCAGATCGCGCGCTGCTACCGGGACGAAGACTTCCGCGCCGATCGGCAACCAGAGTTCACCCAACTCGACATCGAAATGTCGTTTGTGGAACAAGACGATGTTCTTGATGTGGGGGAGGCGATTGTCCGCGCGCTGTGGGGTGGCGTACTGGGCCACACCATCGGCGACATCCCGCGGATGACGTACGCCGACGCAATGACGCGCTACGGCTCCGATAAGCCGGACCTGCGATTCGAGCTCGAGCTCGCCGATCTCACCGGTTACTTTGCCGACACCGATTTCCGCGTCTTCCAAGCCGAACACGTGGGTGCGGTCGTGATGCCGGGGGGAGCCGACCAACCGCGGCGGACATTCGATGCGTGGCAGGAGTGGGCCAAACAGCGCGGCGCCAAAGGGCTCGCTTACGTCACATTCGCCGAAGACGGCGAGCTGGGCGGCCCGGTCGCAAAGAACTTGTCCAGTTCAGAACGTGATGGGCTTATGAATGCAGTCGGTGCCAGGCCCGGGGACTGCGTCTTCTTTGCTGCTGGTCGGCGTTCAGATGCGCTCGCTCTGGTGGGTTCCGCGCGCTTAGAAATCGGCAAACGCCTCGGGCTCATCGATAACAGTGACTGGTCATTCGTGTGGATCGTCGACGCGCCCATGTTCGAATCGATCGACAACTCGGACGGCACCAAGGGGTGGACGGCCGTTCATCACCCCTTCACCTCCCCGAATGACGAATGGGTAGACCGCTTTGAAGAAGCGCCCGATGAGGCGTTGGCGTGGGCCTACGACA
>JBBRTC010000107.1:0-4118 GCA_038244765.1 Candidatus Nanopelagicales bacterium
GCGGCCAAGGAGACCGCAGACTTCCCGGTATTCCTGGACTACCAGGACGACGTCTTTGCCGCGGTTGAATCCGCTGTAACCGACGAGGTAACCGCAGCGCTGACAATCGTGAGCAAGGGCGAACGTGAAGCCGAGCTCGATCGCGTTAAGGGCATCGCCGCCGAGCGGCTCGCGGGCCAGTTCGAGGGTCGCGACAAGGAAGTTGGCGGCGCCTTGCGTTCGTTGACCAAGAAGCTCGTACGCCAGCGCGTCCTGCGAGACAAGGTCCGCATCGATGGTCGTGGACTAAGCGACATTCGCACCCTGTCGGCGGAGGTCGAGATCGTTCCGCGTGCCCATGGTTCGGCCCTGTTCGAGCGCGGCGAGACTCAGATCCTCGGCGTGACCACGCTGAACATGCTTCGCATGGAGCAGCAACTCGACACGCTTTCGCCCGAGACGCGCAAGCGCTACATGCACAACTACAACTTCCCGCCGTACTCCGTGGGAGAAACCGGACGCGTGGGTTCGCCCAAGCGCCGCGAGATCGGTCACGGCGCACTTGCCGAGCGCGCTCTCGTGCCGGTGTTGCCGACCAAGGAGGAGTTCCCTTACGCGATTCGCCAGGTCTCAGAAGCGTTGGGCTCCAACGGTTCTACCTCTATGGGTTCGGTCTGTGCATCGACGATGTCGCTCCTCAACGCCGGTGTGCCGCTGAAGGCTCCTGTTGCCGGTATAGCGATGGGTCTCATCTCCGATGAGGTCGATGGTGAGACCACGTATGTCTCGCTCACCGACATTCTTGGTGCCGAAGACGCCCATGGCGACATGGACTTCAAGGTGGCTGGAACCAAGGAATTCGTGACGGCCCTGCAGTTGGACACGAAGCTCGACGGTATCCCCGCCTCGATCCTCGCTTCGGCTTTGACCCAGGCACGCGAAGCTCGCTTGGCGATTCTCGATGTCATGCTCGAGGCAATCGATGTGCCGGACGAGATGAGTGAGTTCGCGCCGCGAATCATCACGGTTCAAATCCCGGTCGACAAGATCGGCGAGGTTATCGGGCCCAAGGGCAAGATGATCAACCAGATTCAGGACGACACTGGTGCCGACATCACCATCCAGGACGACGGGACCATCTACATCGGCGCCACCGATGGGATCAAGGCTGAAGCGGCCCGCGCGATCATCAATCAGATCGCCAACCCGACGATGCCTGAGGTCGGCGAGCGTTACCTCGGTACCGTCGTCAAGACCACGACATTCGGCGCGTTCGTCTCGCTGATGCCCGGGCGCGACGGCCTCTTGCACATCTCGCAGCTGCGCAAACTTGCCGGTGGCAAGCGGGTCGAGAACGTCGACGACGTCGTCAAGATCGGGCAGAAGGTTCATGTCCAGATTGGCGAAATCGATCCTCGCGGCAAGTTGTCGCTCGTCGTGGCTGAAGACGACGGGGCTGTTGACGCGAACGCCGGCGAAACGACGGGAACCGACGACTGAGCCGTACGCCGACAACCGCGTCCCTAGTGACAGTGACAATTCTTCGATGACATTGACCGCACGCGAGCAGCGTCCCGGTTCGACGCGCACTCTGCTTCGAGCATCGCAAGGTGGCCTAGTCCGCCGCACCGTGCTGCCCGGTGGATTGCGTGTGGTGACCGAGCAGATGCCAGGCGTGCGGTCGGTGTCGTTTGGGATCTGGGTGGGTGTCGGATCGCGCGACGAAACACCCAAGCAGATGGGTGCGGCCCACTACCTCGAGCACGCCCTCTTCAAAGCGACTTCGCGCCGCGAGGCGCTGGAGATCTCAGCACCGATCGATACAGTCGGTGGTGAAATGAACGCGTTCACCACGAAGGAATACACCTGCTACTACGCACGCGTTCTCGACAATGACCTGCCGTTGGCGGTCGACATCATTTGCGACATTGTGACATCTGCCTTGATTCGCGATGTCGATGTCGAATCCGAACGCGGTGTGATCTTCGAAGAAATCGCGATGCGCGACGATGACCCGTCGGACCTGGTTCACGATGAATTCGCTGCAGTGCTGTATGGCGATACACCTCTTGGTCGCCCGATCTTGGGTACCCAAGAGACGATCGAGGCGCTCACACCGACAAACATTCGCGCCTTCTACAAGCGCCGCTACACCGCCGACAACATGGTCGTGGCCGTCGCCGGCAACGTCGATCATGCCGAAGTTCTGCGCATGGTTCGCAAGGCCTTCAAGAGCGCTGACGCGTTTGGCCCGGCCGACCGGCTTCCTACCGTGGCGCGGTCCACATCCGGTGGGCGCAAACGGCCCGGGCAAGTCAAAGTCGTCGGTAAGCGCACCGAGCAGGCCAACGTGGTGCTCGGTGTACGAGGGCTCCCGCGCGACGATGATCGGCGCTTCCCGCTGGGTGTCCTCAGCGCAGTCCTTGGCGGCGGAATGTCGAGTCGGCTATTCCAAGAAGTACGCGAGAAGCGAGGATTGGCGTACTCCGTCTATTCCTTCGCCGCGCATTACGCCGACGCCGGGCTCTTTGGTGTCTATGCCGGGTGTCTGCCGGCCAAAGTCGACGACGTGTTGGCGATCTGCCGCGAACAACTCGACCTGGTCGCTACCGGTGGCGTCACCGATGACGAGTTGGCGCGGGGCAAGGGTCAATTGCGTGGCGGGGTCGTTCTCAGCCTGGAAGACACCGGCTCGCGGATGACCCGGATTGGGAAATCGGAACTCGTCAGCGAGGAGCTCCTCGCGATCGATGAAGTCCTCCGTCGCATCGACGCAGTGACACCAGAGGACGTGCGCGACATCGCCGCGACTTTGCTCGCCGCACCTACGTCGTTGGCAGTTATAGGCCCCTTCGACGATGATCGCGATTTCTCGTCAGTGATCGCTTAGTTTCATTGATTTCGTCCCACCCGCGAATCTTCGGAGGAAACCATGACGATCCGTGTTGGTGTCATCGGGGCACGGGGCCGGATGGGACAAACGGTCTGTCGGGCGGTGGAGTCCGCCGATGACTTGGAACTCGTCGCTCAAGTGGATCTTGGTGACGACCTTACGGCGTTGACGGACTCGCGCGCGGAGGTGATCATCGAATTCACTACGCCAGACGCGGTCATGGCCAACGTCGAATTTTGCGTGGCCAACGGCCTGCATGCCGTCGTTGGCACCACCGGATTCGATGAGGACCGCCTCGACCAGGTACGCCGCTGGATTGACGCCTCGCCTGGAGTCGGAGTCGTCATCGCGGCGAACTACGGGATCGGCGCGGTCCTCATGATGCGGTTTGCCGCCGTTGCCGCTCGGTTCTTCCCGTCAGCAGAGATCATCGAATTGCATCACCCCGACAAGGTCGACGCCCCAAGCGGGACATCGCGCACGACCGCCGAGCGGATAGGTCGCGCTCGCGCCGAAGCTGGCCTCGGTGCCATGCCCGATGCGACCACCAGTGGTCTAGTCGGAGCGAGAGGCGCAACCCTTCAGGGCGTACCGATTCACTCGTTACGGGTACGCGGGCTCGTCGCGCATCAGGAAGTGGTGTTGGGTGGGCCTGGCGAGACGCTGACTATCCGTCACGACTCGCTGGATCGGGAATCTTTTATGCCAGGCGTCCTTGCGGCCGTTCGTGGCGTGCAAGCCCGACCCGGACTAACAGAGGGACTTGACCAGATTCTTGGACTCGACTAGGGGACAGATGAAAAGCCGTGGCGGTACGACATTCATCGTCGTTGTCGCGATGGTTTACCTCGCTCTCGTGGCCGCGAGAGCGGTATCCCTCAAGCAGACGGCCGGCACATTGGGCCTAGTCGTGGGCGTCTCGGTGATGATGCTGCCCGTCATCGCGGCGTACTTCGTGTGGCGTGAGATCCAGTTCGGCAACGGGGCTCAGGAGATGGGCGCGATGCTCGATGCGCACCTGGGCGATCCTCGCAGTTCAGACATGCGGGCGACGGAATCACATGCCACTGACCGGTACGGGGCCGAGGCGAGCGACGATTGGGTGTCCTGGTTTCGCGCGGCGGTCGTTCATGAGGATCAAGGTGATCGACGCAGGGCGCGCGCCGCGATGCGTCATGCGTGGCGGCTCTACCGAGATCGGCCCGTCTCTGTCTAACTCGCTCCGTCGCGCCACCAGCGTTCGAGC
>JBBRTC010000108.1:0-4109 GCA_038244765.1 Candidatus Nanopelagicales bacterium
ATCACTATGCCGACGACACCACCGACTCAAAACCCTCGGACTGTGGCGGATGACATCGCACCCCAACGGATCGGCCACCTGGACCAGCCCCACCGGCCACACCTACAACACCACCCCAGGACCCAGCCCCTAACCAAGACGACTGGCTCGGTCATTGAGGTCTCGTTCCGTCACGCTCCGTGTCGTACCCTCTTTCCTCCTGGGCTGACCGGGTGAAAGCCCTCGCTCCCCGTAGGCAGTACGCCGTTTAAGGGGCGACGATGGGGGATCACCGGGTCGCCCGTTTGCACGGCGGCTTACTTCGGCGACGTTGAGGAGAGCCATGGCGCGCGAGAAGACTCCAGCCACAGCAACGTTGGTGGCCGCGGGCGGTGGACGGTTGCGAATCGACAAGGCCGACGTGGGCGTGAACCGCGAAAGCGCGCGCCGCCGACGTCTATGGACGCTTGCCGCCGTACTGATGATCCCCGCCGTCTATCTCTGGTCGCGCATTCTCAGCGGTACGCCCTTTGATCCGTTCAACATTGATTGGCCATCGATCGACCCGATCACGCTGATCACACTCGTTTTCTTCTCCGTGATGATCTTCGTGATGCTCGGCACCACGATGCTCAATGGCCGCTCGCCCCATGTTGTTTACCGGCCCGAACAAATTGACGTACGCCTCGATGACGTCAAGGGGATCGACCCCGTCAAGGAAGAAGTTCTCAGGTCGCTCAATCTGTTCCTTGCCCACAAGAGTTTCGCGACAGAAATGGGTGGCTCACCCCGTCGAGGACTCCTCTTCGAAGGCCTTCCCGGCACGGGCAAGACCTTTCTCGCGAAGGCGATGGCGGCCGAAGCCGACGTCCCATTCCTCTTCGTCTCAGCCACCTCCTTCCAGTCGATGTACTACGGCGCGACCGCGCGCAAGATTCGCTCGTACTTCAAAGCTTTGCGCAAGGCGGCACGGCAAGAAGGCGGAGCGATTGGTTTCATTGAAGAAATCGACGCGATCGCTACGTCGCGAGCCGGCTTGAGCATGTCTCCCACCCCGGCAACGTCTCGTTCGGCGATGTCCTGCGGCGGACTTGAAGGACTTCCCGCGACTTACGCTACTGCGGCCGGCGCCTCGTCGATGGTGGTAAATCCGCAAGGACCCGTCAGCGAAAGCGCCGGCGGAGTAGTCAACGAACTTCTCGTCCAAATGCAATCGTTCGATGAGCCGACGGGGTGGCAGAAGTTCCGTGTGAAGTGCGCCGATCGCGCAAACCTTTACCTCCCAGCGCATCGGCAGCTGCGTCGCCCGCGCCCACCCGCGACGAACATTCTGCTCATCGCGGCGACAAACCGTGCGGACAGTCTCGATCCCGCGCTTCTGCGTCCGGGGCGATTTGATCGTCGGCTTACCTTTGAAGCGCCGAGCAAAGCCGGTCGACGGGAGATCATCGATCATTTCCTCGGTCGTAAGAGTCACGACGCGGAACTCGATGGACCGGACCTTCGTGACCAACTCGCCGCCGCGACTCAGGGCTACACGCCGGTGATGATTGAGCACCTCCTCGATGAAGCTCTGGTCAACTCGCTACGACGTGGTTCGACAGAGATGTCACACGTCGACATCGAGTCAGCCCGACTAGTTGAAGAAGTCGGAATGGGCCAGCCGGTGGCGTACACCGATCACGAACGTCGACTCATCGCCACCCACGAGTCTGGGCACGCATCCATCGCTTGGCTCACGGCCCCGCACCGTCGTCTAGAAATTCTTTCTATCGTCAAACGCAAGGATGCGTTGGGGATGCTTGGACATGGTGACCGCGAGGACGTGTTTACTCGCTCACGCGCGGAAATGTTGGGACTGATCCGTATTGCGATGGGCGGGCAGGTCGCTGAAGAATTGTTCTTTGGGGATGTCTCAACTGGCCCCGGCGGCGACCTGTCGTACGCCACCAATGTCGCGGCCCAGATGGTCGGCGCGGTCGGAATGACCGAATCCCTCATTTCGTACCAGGCGATCCAGTCATCAGCATTTTCCGACACCAACATCGTCGGCCGAGTTTTGGCAGACCCGGCTGGACGGGCGGCGGTTGAAGAAATCTTGCAACGCGAGAAGTCGCACGTACGGGTCTTGATGTCGGAGAACCGTGATCTCGTCGAGGCGTTGCGGGATTCGCTTCTCGAGCGCCACGAACTCATCGGCCGCGAGATCACCGACGTACTCGAACGCGCCACACAGCGCCGCGAAGGCGCAGACGTGGTCGATCTACGTTCCATCGCACCCGTCGAGGTTGCTGCCGATGAAGGCGCGCACGTTCCCGACGCATGGGAGTAGAGCCTGAATCAGGATCGGGCAGCGAGCACGTAGTCTGCGGCAGTGCCCGAATCCACCCGGCCTACGAGATCCGTTCTCAAGGTGCTGATGGGTGTGGTCGTTGCGATCGGCTTGGGCGCCTTCCTTGGCATCGTGGGCGCCTTCGTTCAAGCCGATCGCGGATTCGTCGGGACATTCACCATCCCGTGGGGTACGGCGTTAGTGCTTGCCACGCTGTTGCTGACGATGCGAGCGATGGTGGCGTTGACCTCGAGACGACTCGAAGCAGCCGTCCTGGGTGCTGTCTGGGTGCTCGTATCGCTAGTGATGAGTGCCAAGACGCCCAGCGGAGACGTTGCTATCTCGGCGGCTTCGTGGTCTGTTGTCTACTTGTTCGGCGGAGTCATTCTGGTCGGGTTGGCCGCCTCACTCCCTCCGAGAACTCGCCCCGCAACGGGGATCGGACGCGCTTCAGCCGACGGCCAGTCGCGCCGATCACCTGTGGTGTGAACAACTCAACGGCGAGCGCCGCGACGAGCGACGGTCGAGCCCCCGAGAATGAAGAGTCCAGCGGAGTGGACCACGTCGCGTTCCGATTGGGTTCCTCGAGGTACGCCGTACTCGCCCCACGCGTTGCTGAAGTAACCCGCGTCCCAGCGTTGACCCGGGTTCCAGGCATGCCGGTGTGGTTGCCAGGCGTCGGCAACTGGCGTGGTCACGTCCTTCCTGTCCTCGACCTCCGCCCGCTTCTCGACCTCCCGCAGATCGCCCTCCCAACTAGCGCCCGGGTGGTCGTTCTTGTTGTCGACGACATCGAGATGGGCCTCCTTGCCGAAGCCGTCACCGGATTGGTCCGCGTTGGTGATGATCTCCCGAGCGTTCCTCCCACCGTCGCGGCCCACGTCGCAGCCCTGTTAGTCGGATTGCTTCAAGGCGGAGCCGCCGGTCCCGTCGGCGTCCTGGACATCGATGCCCTCATCGCGCTGAGCGCCCGCCTGACCAGCACTCGTCGAGTCGCCTAAACCGGCACCGCGGTGAGCCCGGACTTGCCCCTCCCGGGCAGGTTTTCGGCGTCACACGTACAGGTCGGCCACTCGGGCGCCGATTGAGCACTGTGGACGCCCGTGCGTTCGCCGAAGCAGTCGAGCCCGAGGTACCGGGTCACGACGGATTGTCCGAGATTGGGCACAGCTCACAGGAGAGCGCATGAGGTTCAGCAAGCGGATCGCGGCCGTCGCCATCGTCGCGGCATGGGGGACAGTTCTTCTCGGGGCTGGCTCTGCTGCATTGACCATGGAGTTTCTCCCTGACGCGCCCGTCTCGACCGTCGGGGTAGTCGTGTGGACTGTCATCGGAACGATCCTGGCAATCGCGACAACGCGGGCGTGCGTCGCGGGCTATCGAGCGCGCAAGTCCATTCGAGATGTCTCCACTGTCGGACGGCTTTATCTACTTGCTATGTCTGTGTACGTCACTGGTCTAGCGGTCGCCAGTGGTGGGATGAGTGGAGTCACCTGCATCTTGCTCGCAGTTCCCGTGATCTTCGCGCCCCTCTTCTTCTATGGATGGCAGCGCAGCATCTTCGGTCTGTTGATTGGCGTGAGCTTCGGTGTGAGTGGTCTTATCACTCAGACTTGGACGGCAAGCGCCGTTCCATTCGCGGTGATGGCGATGTTGACGTTGCCCGCCATGGTGCTGATCGAAGGACAACTGGTCGACTCGGTCCTCTTGGATGAAGAACGAGCAGCGCACGAGCAAGCCGACCTTCGCGATCGAGTCGAAGCGTTGACCACCCAACTTGAGGCCGCGGCAAGTGGAG
>JBBRTC010000109.1:0-4086 GCA_038244765.1 Candidatus Nanopelagicales bacterium
GGCGGCGGCGCGTCGTGCCGTTCGCCGCGACGCACCGTTGCGGAGTTCGATCGTCGGGCAGCACACCAAAGACCGACTCCCAGTATCGACCAAGTTGAGTCCAACCGCCTTCGCCAAACGCCGACCTCAGAGCAGCTATCGCTTGCCGCGAGAAAGTTCCTTATGCGCCCGATCTGCCTCAAGACGCTCTCGGTCCACGGGGACGTTGGTGACGCACGCCCCCCACGGCAGCACGCTAATTTGAGGTGGCGCGGACATTCTTTGTATCGCGGGCAGAGTGGCGCATGGTGCCAGCGAGCCCGTGAACCTGGGTCCCCCATAATCCATGCATGGACGCGGGCACCCAGATCGACATAGAACGACACGACTGGCGAGAACTCGCCGCAGTCATCCTGTTGTCTGTTACGACAATCCTCACGGCCTGGTCAGCTTTCCAGTCGAGCAAGTGGGCTGGCGCGATGTCGATCGACTTCAGTCAAGCCAGCGCGGCTCGAATAGAGGCGTCGCGTGATGACGGAGACGCGAACCGTCGAGAGACCATTCAGGTCTCCCTCTACACCCAGTGGCTTCAAGCAAGTGCCACCAACGACGCTCGACTGGCGGACTACCTCTCAGCCCGTTTCCCCGAGCCGCTAAAGACGGCATTTGCCGCGTGGATCGCGACCAACCCGAAGACCAACCCCGCAGCGCTCGCGTCCCCGTTTGCCATGCCTGAATACCGGGTCCCTGAACTCGAATCGGCCAGGGCGGCCGATGCCCGAGCAGACGCGAAGTTCGCGGAGGCCCTCGACTACAACCAACGGGGGGACAACTACACCTTGCTCACCGTTGCGTTCGCCTCGGTGCTCTTCTTCGCCGCGATGTCGGGACGGATGCACGGTCGACGCGCGCAATGGTTCCTCCTTGGAATCGGCCTCGCCGTGTTCCTAGTGTCGGTCAGTCTGATCGCCGTCTACCCAAAGCTCGTCTGAACGGAAGCCGGGCCCTCAATCTAGACAATGTCTGTTGAGCGAGTGGTGGAGTCTGATCCGTGATGCAGAAGCGACACGAGTTTGGGCGAAGCCTCTCGCCGCTACGCCAACGTCGCTAAGAACAAGCAGATTGAGCCGTCAACTCGTGGAACTACGCTGCGAGAATCGCCTTGTCGTGAGCCAGTGCCGCGCATGCTTGCGCATTCGTCCTTGTGGTGAATCAGTGTTCCTCGCGTGCGACATGCCTGTGCGCGTGAATGATGGCGTCCGGTGTCGTGTCGAAAACGTGGCGATCGTGTGCGAGTTCGTTGAGCACCCCGAGTTGCTCGAATATCTGGCGGTGCTGTGGCTTCGTGCCGGAGAGAAGGACCGTGATCCCCCTCGCTTCCAGCGATCTGATCGTCTGTCCTAGGACGGTTGCGCCAGTGGCGTCGAGTGTCTGAATTCGCGACATGCGCAGGATCACGACCTTGACGTTGCTCACCTCGGCGAGTTCCAAGAGGAACGTATGCGCCGCACCGAAGAACAGCGGTCCGTCCAGCCGGTAGGCGACGACGTGCTCGGCGAGGAGCCGCCGCTCGTCTTCGGAGTGGTCGGAAGTATCGAGTTCGATCTCGTCGACGTGGGCGCTTCGAGCCACTTGCAGTAGCGCGTGGAATCCTGCGAGAAGCAGGCCGAGAAGGACGGCGGTCACGAGGTCGAACGCGATGGTGGCCGCGGCGGTGAGGAGCAGTACGGCCGCGTCACCGCGGGTTGCACGCAGCAGCGCTCGGACGTTGGAGACCTCGACCATCTGGATGACGGTGGCGAGCAGCACGCCGGCAAGGGCTGCGAGCGGGATCTTTGCGACGAGGGTCGCGGCGACAAGGACGACGAGCAGGATCACAAATGCGTGGGTGAGGGCGGCGAGGCGGGATCGTGCTCCGGAGCGGACGTTGACGGCGGTACGGGCGATCGCGCCGGTGGCCGGGATACCGCCGAATAGCGGTGACAACAAGTTGGCGATTCCCTGTCCGAAGAGTTCGCGGTCGGGATCGTGTCGGTGACCGACGCTCATTCCGTCGGCCACGGTTGCCGAGAGCAGGCTCTCCAATGCGGCCAGGGCGGCGACGGCAACCGCAGGCAGCAACAAAGCCGAGAGGGTTGCCCGATCGACGCCCGGTAGCTGCGGAATCGGGAGCCCGCGGGGAATGGACCCGATGGTCGCAACGGTCCAGTCCAGCCTCGCGGTGAGCGCGGTGACCGCAGCGATCGCGAGCAGTGACGCTGGAAGGGCGGGGCGGTAGCGGGCGGCGGTCAGCATGCAGGCGGCGACGGCAAGCGTGATGGCCGGCGCGGACCAACCGGGGGCGGACGCCCAATCGGTGATGGCGTGCATTGCCGTGACGGCAACCTTTTCCCCTTTGGCTGTGACGCCGAGCGCCGCAGGGATCTGCTGCAGGCCAATGATGATCGCGATCCCGATAGTGAAGCCTTCGACGACCGGAAGCGGAAGGAACCGAATGATCTGACCTGCGCGCGCAAAGGCCAAAGCGATCAGGAGCACTCCGGCCATCACCCCGACCACTAGAACACCGGCAGCACCGAACATCGCAACAACGGGCAACAGCACGACGGCCATCGCACCGGTCGGCCCGCTGACTTGCAGGTTGCTTCCGCCGAAGACCGCCGCCGCGGCCCCGGCGATGATGGCAGTCACCAAGCCGGCCGAAGCACCCATGCCTGAACTGATGCCGAACGCCAACGCAAGCGGCAGCGCCACGACTGCAACGGTCACTCCTGCGATCAGGTCCCGACCCGGCTGGCGGCGCATGTCGGTGGCATCGGATCTGCGCGGAAGCAGTGCCCGGGTGCGCTGCCAGGCTTGGCGCGCCGGCGATGCTTGATCGTTGTGTTGGGTCTCGACGGACGTGGTCGGCGACGAACTCACGACTTCACTTCTGCCGACGGTTGCGGCAAGGCCGACAGACCCACGACGCCGGTTGCCACCAGCAACAGCCGTGCGGCCATCAGCAGATCGAGAACTTCTGGATGACTGATCGCGTAGCTAACCGCACCGTCCCCGCGAGTCTGAACAACGAGGCCCGCCCGACGCAGAATCGCGAGTTGGTGCGAGAGGTTGCTCGGCTCGACCCGGGTGGCGGCAATCAACTCGTGAACTGCGTGGTCACGTTCACAGAGCAGTTCGAGAACACGGATGCGGGCCGGATGACCCAGGATTCGAAAGAAGTCAGCCTTGGCCCGGTAGAGGGGTCGTGACGGACTTGAAGATTTCTTCACATGAAGACTCTATCATTTACCTCGACAACGCCCCCACGTCGTGCGCGGATCGCGAACAGCCTTCCGCGGCGAAGGGCAGGGGGCCGGGCATGACTAACGTCTCGATGCCTCCCCCTACGAACAGGTGGCCATCCGTTGGCGTCAACTTAGATTGGGGCAGTGGACGGACACGGCTGCGTTGATCGGCAGTTGCTTTTGGATGGCCGTGCTGGTGTTGACGATGGCGGTCTTGTACTCGTCGATTAGTGATTGGGGAATGTCACCGGTGGTGTCGACGATACGGCTGAGAATCTCATTCGCATTCTTGTAGTACGCCAACGATGCGGCGGGGTCGTCGAAGCCTTGGGCCGGTCGACCACCTAGAACGCTGAGGTGATCGAGGATCGTGGCGAATGCCGCGGGCGTGTAGTCGGTGAACGTCCTGGCCTTGACGGCCTTGGCCGACGGGACATCGCGAACCTGCGCGAGCACCTGGGTGTAGACGATGTACTTGGCCAGGTCGTCTTTCGTCAGGCTGCCGCAGCCGACCGCATTGTTGACCGACGGTGAGTTGCCTGGCGTCTCGGGGGAGGAAGCCCCGGCGGCTGATGGCAGCGTCAGCGACGTGACATTGGAAGTCGACGAGCAACTCGCGGTGAGCAGCGTGACGATGGCGAGGGGAAGCATGAAGCGTCCACGTTTCATGGGCGGCACGTTACTCAGAACAGTCAGCGACGACTGGCGACGCTCCGAGTTGTGACAACACAAGAGCGTGGCTTTGCGTCTTCCCGACATTGGCGCCGGCGAATCGCCGGTGCGTGACCTGGCGCCCGTCCCCGAAGGGTTGCACTAGTGA
>JBBRTC010000110.1:0-4059 GCA_038244765.1 Candidatus Nanopelagicales bacterium
CGCGCATCATCGACGACGCTCGCCGAGTCCACGGGTGTGTGGGTCATGACCAAAAACTAGACGCCGGCACTGACACAAACCGACGCCACCGACGCCGGCCTCAGAACTGTGGAAAACACTGTGGCACAAGCACTCTGTTGATATCGAAAGAACCGTCGCAGCGTTCGAACAATGTGTCTCGATTGCCAGAAATCGGTAGCAGCACCGCGGCGACACACCGCATGAGCGAGATCGTTACCGGACAGCGGTCCCAAGATGAACCGCGAGCTTCCGGGAACTGTCGGAACCGCACCCGAGTCGCTAGGCGCGGCCGATGAGGGTCGCGACGATTTCGGCGGAAAGCCCCACCAGAGGAAGTCCTCCGCCGGGGTGGGCAGACCCACCGACAAGGAAGAGCCCCGCGATTGGTGATTGGTTCGCCGGTCTAAGGAACGCCGCGCGTGCGCCGTTGCTGCTGGTTCCATAAATCGCGCCGCCGGGTGAACGGGTCTCGCGCTCAAGATCAGCCGGCGTACGGGTCTCCGACCACAAAATCCGATCGCGCAGATCGACGCCTCGGCGCGCAAGTACGTCCAGGACGTGCTGTCCGTACGCCGTGCCAACTCCGGGAGCGGACCAATCGACCACGCCAGCCTCTGCCCACTTCGTCTTGCCCGTCGAGTCACGCAGGTCGCTCGCCGCATGTCGGGGGGCATTGACCAGCACGAACCAGGACTCGTAATCGTCGTCGGGCCGCATCGTGGGATCGTCTGGCACGCAGGCATAAATCGTGGGGTCATCGACGGGTCGCGCCTCGGTGCCGAAGACCGAGTCGAACTCAGCGTCGTAGTCTGCGGGGAACCACACGTTGTGATGGCGGATCCCAGGAGTACGACCGCGGACAGCGAGCAACATCACAAAACCGGACAACGACGGGGTCGCTCGTTGCAATGCTCGGCGAGACTTGCGCACAGCTGAGCCGGCAACGAGGGCGCCGTACAGATGTCTGGCATCGGCGTCGGAAACTACGATGTCTGCAGGCAATGGCTCACCGTCGACGAGTTCGACGGCTGCAACTCGACCCGCGTCGACCACGACACTCGCGACGTCGCTCCCGAGTCGCACATCGACACCGCGCTCGACACACCGCCAAAGGAGTGCGTCGGACAAGGTATGGAGTCCGCCTCCCAAGTGCCATACGCCGAAGGTCTGTTCGACGTAGGGGATTGTGGCGAGAACCGCGGGTGCTCGTCGCGGATCGGAGCCGGCGTACGTCGCATAGCGGTCCAGCAAGGTGACTAATCGAGGATCTGAGAAGTGATGATTCCCCAACTGTCGCAACGATTTCCAGGGAGCGACCGTGCGAAGATCTCCCACCCGCAAGACCATCGGTGCCAGAGTGCGCGCGCCGCGAAGTGGTGACTCAAGAAATGGGCGTCGAGTGATATCCCACATTCGTCGCGCACGCGCCATCAACGACCGCCACTCTCGCGACGCGTTGCCCCCGAGTTGATCGCCTAGCGCATCGGCAGAACGAGCCGAGTCCACTGCGGGCAAATCCACCGCGCTGCCATCGGCGAAGTGATAGCCAAACCCAATATCGATCGGCTGAATGTCAACGTTGTCTTCGAGTGCTGAACCCGTCTTCAAGAAGAGATCGCGGTACACGGCAGGCAAGGTGAACAGACTCGGTCCGGTATCGAAGACGAAACCGTCGCGCGCGTAGCCGCGTAACTTGCCCCCAACTTGATCACTCTGTTCGACGATGGTGACCGTGTGACCCTTGACCGCCAGTCGTGCCGCGACGGCCATGCCTCCGACGCCAGCTCCAACAACCACGACGCGTGCCACGAGCCGACAGCGTAGGTGCTGCTTTGCCAGCCGAGGTCAGCCGGTGAGTGGGCGACCTTTCCATGTCAACAGACCGAAGCGCCGGCGGCGCCATGACTCGGCGACCAGTCCGGAGAAGACCACGATGGATAGTGGATGGGCGAGCGCGTCGGGAAGCATCCGTCCTCGCGTCGCCTGCGCACTCGCGCCACGGCCGATAACCGCTGCTACGTAACCGATTCGACCGATTCGGCGCGTCCGCGAGTCCCTGCTTGCCACGGCAAGGATTGGCGGCACCACGTAGGCCAATGCAAGAGCTCCCACCACAGCTGCGGAACCAGATGCGGACCCAAATGCTGACCACAGCGATTTGGTGTAGCCCTCCACGAGCGCGTTCGACGTGTCGTACATCCGGCAGGTTGCGATGGCTGAACCGTCGGCGATCGCCGTACGCCCACCGGATCGGCGGACGGTACGCGCGAGAGCCATGTCGTCGAGTACGTCTAACGGTGAAGTTTCGTGTCCACCCGCGTTGCGATACGCCCGCGCGTCAACCGCCAGTAGTTGCCCATTCGCGACAACCGTCGACGTACGCCCCATTTCTTCGCTGCTGCGAAGCCCTTGGGTGCTGAGCCAGGACCACTGCAACAGCGGTTGAACCAGGCGTTCGAGTCCAGTCTCCGCGATTTGTGCGGGGTACGGGGAGACAAGATCAAGTTTGTCCTCGCGCAGTAGCGCAACGGTGGACGCGATCGCATCGGGCTCCAACACGACGTCGGCATCGACGAACACGAGTACGCGACCAAGCGCCATTCCTGCCAGCCGGTGACACGCCCACGACTTGCCCAGCCAGCCAGGTGGTGGGGGAGAGTTTCCGCCTGGGACCAGCCGAATACGTTGTCGCCCAGTGGATTCAGCGGGCGTCGATTCAGCGGGCATCGAGGCTGGCGTCGGCGCAGGTGTCACGGCAGGTGTCAAAGCCGGCGTCGCCTTCTGCGTTGCGGCGATTACGGCGCGAACTTGGGCCGCCGTGTCGTCGGTTGACCCGTCGTCGAGGACGAGGATCTCGAAGTCGGCGAGGCCGCGCTGGTCGGCGAGTGCGCTCAAGCAGGCAGCGATGCGAGTCCCTTCATCGCGCGCCGGAACGAGAACAGAGACGCGCTCAGCCACGACGCGAGGTGCGCGCATCGGTCGACGCAAACTGTGGACGTTCCACAATGTTGTTGCCGCACCCGCGACGGCGAGCGACGTCCCTACAATCGCGGCCCCACGGGTTGCCCTCCGTGCGGGGGTCATGGCCTACCGGTCCAGGCAATCCAGGCGTACGGCACAGCGACAGCGCCCATGAGCACGCCTCCCCACACCGCTGCGCCGCGATGATCGAGCCAAATCGCGTTTGCGAGTACGCCACCAAACCACGTCCAGACATACAAAATGCCCGGCACTACGTCGGTGCCGGGTCGGCTTCGTGGGAGGCGATCGAGAACAAGCATCAACACGTACGCCGCGAGCAACCAACCCACGAAGTTCTGAAGCGGAATGCCTGGTATTCCGGGGAGATAGGGCGATGGGGTGACCCAGGTCCAGTACCCCTCGCCGACCATTTGCGGATCAAGGAAGAGATCCCATGAGGCGAAAGCCAGCGCGGCGAGTAGTGGCGTGGTCCAACGACCGTGGGTGAGTCGCCGCGCGACAGCGAGCGCCGGGTAACTCATCATCGCCCAAGCCAGCGGAATGACGAGCGGGACCAAATTGAGGCGAGTTCCTAGCGCGTCGGAGTATGAGTACTTTCCGAACGGGTAGCCAGTGTGTGTTCCGACGGCCTCCACCGCCCACCCAAACCCCACCGCGAGAACGAACCACGCAATTGTCCATGTCACACCGTGATGGATGAGCGCATGGACCAGACAGGTGGACGCGAAAAGGATGACCGTGATGATGGTGAGTACGGCGCGCGCATGACCCGAGGTGAGCGGCCACAGGATCTGCGCGGCGATTGTCGTGACAAGCAAGACTGCCGGCAGTGACGTGAAGGCCGTCGCGTGGCCATGCCGCGACGCGTGCGGCCCGGTGTAAACGCGAACGCTCATGACGACCGAGTCGAGAGGTAGAAGGGCACTGGTGAGTCGAACGACGATCGAATTCGTGGCGAATCGATGGTGGAGATCCTCGCCGTTGTCACGGCTGGGGAGTCTATGCGTGGGTGAGATGCAATTTGGTTTGCACCCGGTTCACCACGTCTCTCATGCC
>JBBRTC010000111.1:0-4031 GCA_038244765.1 Candidatus Nanopelagicales bacterium
ACGAAACCGGCGCCCACCGTGGAAAGGGTGAGAACACCGGCAAGAAGCGCGCGTACGCCGACGTGGGTACGTCGTTGTGTGGTCGCCACGAAGGCGGTCTCCTTCTCCGCAACCGCCTACCGGGTGAGCTGACGGGCTCGGACGGGGAAGGTCGCCCTACGAGCAGCCAGCCGCGAGGCCTACCACCCGATTCGCCCCAATGGGAACTGTGGGTCCCCGGCTCCAACTTGGACCTCGCTCGCTGACGTACGCAAGTCTGGTTTTGGTCGAACTCGGCGGTGGGGTCGGTGACACCGGCGTGCCAAACTCCGAACACCCGCAGACGACCCTACCCCACTCTCCAGGTGCCAGGATCCGATTGACTCGGATCCGACTTTCGGGGCTTGGGATCCTGTTCAACCGATTTTCGGACGGGGATCAGTCGGAGTGGGGATACCAGACCGGACTCAGCGAGGACGCTGAGCGCCACTTGCTCGGCATAGTCAAGATCAACTGAGCTGTCCCCGACCATCGGCTCGTGGCCGAGCAACGCCGTCACAACACAATCAGCGCAATGGATCTCGCGGACTTCGCAACTCTGGCAATCGATAATCATCGTGGCTCCTAGCACCGGTCACTCGGCTTTCGCTTTCGTGACTGCGACGTTAGAACCCCCCTCCGACACTTTCCCCTGGTCCGGATCGGACCACTCGGCGAGGACCTCGTCGTTGTGCTGGCCGAGGTTCGGGGCGCCAAGGTTCGGGGCGCGCGGTGTCGGCGCAGAATCGAACCAGGGCGCCGCCCGAACCACGTCGGTGGGTTCACCATCCCGTGTGCGGACGGTGGTGAGCGCGACCCGGCCGCGGCGTACGGCCTGCCGAAACGCCTCATCGACGTTGTATGCGGGCCCGACACATGCTTCGAGTTCTTCGAATGTCGAGAGCCAACGGTCGCGGTCCTCGGTCGCGAATCTTTGCGCGATCAACAGCCGCAACTCAGATTGGGCACCCGTATCTTGCTGCCGCGGCGCCCATAGTTCGACGTCCAGCCCTAGCCCCTTGAGCAAATTGCTGAAGAACTTCGGTTCGATCGCGGCGACGGTGACCCAGGCGCGGTCCGCGCATTCGTAGACGTCGTAGCACGCGAGGGCACCGGTCAGGTACCCGCCGAGATCCGGATCGCCCGGTCTCGGTGTTTCACCGGTAGCGATGTAGGCACCTTCGGCGAGACCAAGCAGTCCCATCGCAGCGTCGGTCATTGAAATGGAGAGTTCGCCCAGGGGCCGACCTAAATCGCGGGCACGAAGGCCGGCAAAAACTGCGATGACGGCTTGGAAACCAGCACTGAGATCGGCCATCGGGGATGCTGGCAGAGCGGGCGTTCCGCCTGGTGTCAGTGACAAGACGCCGGACTCCCCCAGCGCGTTGAGGTCGTGACCCGCGCGCTGCGAATCGGCCCCGAAGGCGGTGATCTCCACGTGCACCAATGTCGCATTGAGTTCGGCGAGCGTTGCTGGTGCAAGACCCATGCGGCCCAGCACGCCGGGTCGAAAGGAGTCGATGAGTACGTCGGCATGACGCACGAGTTCTTTGAGTTGGGCGCGCCCCTCATCAGTGGCAGTGTCGATAGTGACTGACCGTTTCCCTCGATTGAGTACGAGATGCATGCCGCTCTCACCTGAGCGCAATCGGGGTTCGATCAGACGCGTTCCATCACCACCTCGCGGGTCTTCCACCTTGACGACATCTGCCCCAAGCTCGGCCAGTATCAACGTCGCGTGGCCGCCGGGAAGCAATCGAGTCAGATCGAGGACCCGCACTCCCGCAAGGGGTCCGGGTGGAGGCAAAGAACGGGAGGGCTGCGAATCGGATGTCATCGTGGAGCGACCGGCCCGCTAGGGCGTACCGCCGGTTACTTCGTCGTTGCTCGGTCCGCCCGCTTCGGGGCGCGGCACCAACTCGACCTCGTCTTGCGCGCCGCACCAGCGACAACCCACCGATGCGACAGCGTGTTCAAGTATTTCGGTCTCTTCAACGCTTGCCTCGCCAGACATCGCGACGTGCCAGTACTCACGTACGCGTTCGGATCGCACGACGTCGAAGCGGGTGAGGTTTCCGCAGCGCCCGCACCTCCACCGGGTGAGCTCATCCGGTAGGGCGATGGCTGATGACGTGGACACCAGGGACCTCCAAGGACGTGCGGTTTGTGGCGTGAGTTGTCGAGTCCGCAGCCTAATTAGTGGACCTGTCGGCTTGTCGGCGCGGTCCCGTCGTACCCCGGCCCTACCGTCGAACCATGTCGGCCGTACCCCTCCAACTGGACCTCGCCGACTTGGGGACGCCACTTCACGACGTGACCTTCGTCGTCGTCGACTTGGAAACTACGGGTGGATCGCCGAAAGACTCGGGCATCACGGAGATCGGCGCCGTCAAAGTTCGAGGGGGTCAAGTCGTCGGAGAATTCCAGACCTTGGTGAATCCTGGATTCGCGGTACCGGCATTTGTTGCCGTACTCACCGGAATCACCGACTCGATGCTCGTCGACGCTCCGCACCTGTCGAGCGCCCTCGCGTCATTTCTGGAATTCGCGCAGTACAACACCTCGGTGCTCGTGGCCCACAACGCCCCCTTTGATGTTGGTTTTCTGAAGTCGGCCTGCACGAAGTTTGGATTCGATTGGCCAGCCCCGACGGTGATTGATACTGCCCGTCTAGCGCGCGCCGCCCTGATGAAAGACGAAGTTCGAAACTGCAAACTGGGCACCCTTGCCGCGCACTTTCGAAGCGCGACCGAACCCAATCATCGGGCGCTATCCGATGCGCGGGCGACTGTCGATGTCCTGCACGGGCTGCTCGAACGCGTCGGATCGCTGGGAGTTCAGAGCCTCGAAGAACTCGCTGGCTTCTCCTCTCGAGTCTCCAGTGACCAACGACGCAAGCGTCACTTGGCTGATGGATTGCCCGCTGCTCCAGGCATTTACGTGTTTCGAGATTCGCGGGGACGGGCATTGTACGTCGGCAAGTCGCGATCCATTCGTACTCGAGTTCGCACTTACTTCACGGCGTCGGAAAAGCGCTCACGCATGGCCGAGATGGTGTCACTTGCGACGTCGGTAACCCCCATCGTCTGCGCAACCGACTTAGAATCCGACGTACGCGAGTTACGACTCATTGCCGAACACAAACCTCCCTACAACCGTCGCTCTCGGCATCCAGAGCGCGAGTTGTGGCTCAAGCTCACGACCGAAACTTTTCCGCGCCTTTCTCTGGTGCGCGAAGTTCGTGATGACGCCGCCGCTGGCGCGGCGTACATCGGACCGTTCGCGGGGAAACGCGCAGCCGAAGATGCTGCCGTGGCGGTGTTGGAGTCGGTGCCGCTACGGACGTGTACGACCAAGCTCTCACCGCGCCGCCCAACGACCGCATGTGTGTTACAGGAGATCGGTCGCTGCTCTGCACCCTGCTCGGGAGCGATATCTGTCGAGGCGTACTCAGAACTTGCGACTCGGGCCCGCGAACTATTCACGACAAATCCGGCCGAGATGACTGACACGATCTCGAATCGGATGGCTGAACTAGCTGCATCGCAGCGTTTTGAGGATGCGGCCTCCTGGCGAGACCGACTTGCGTTGGCGTTGCGTGGGATTGCCCGGTCACATCGAGTCGGCGAGCTGGCGTCGATCGTCGAACTCGTCGCCGGCGCACCTCGCTTCGATGGCGGTTGGGATGTCCATGTGGTACGCCACGGGCGACTCGCGGGGTCCATGGTGATCCCGCTCGGCGCGAACGTCGCCTCAGCGATTGAGGCGCTCCAAGCCACGAGTGAACACGTGGCAGCTCCGGTATTTCCGCAACCCGCTGCGCTCGTCGAGGAGACCGAATACATCGGGCGATGGTTGGGCCGTGACGGCGTACGCCTCGTTCGCGTGCAGCGCGCGGACTCCGATGCCGCGGATGCCAAGTCGGATGTGCGATCCGGCTGGAAGTCCCCGCGCCACAGTCCTATTGCAGCGTTGCGACGAATCACCGCGAGCATCGGCGGCGACAAGGTCGC
>JBBRTC010000112.1:0-4003 GCA_038244765.1 Candidatus Nanopelagicales bacterium
CAAAAGAACAGCGCAACCCCAAAGTCCATCCGGGCGAGCAGAGCGCCCAGCGGACCCGAGGTGTACCAACCGGTCAGAAATCCCGCATGAGTCAAGAGGACGAGGATCGCAGCGACGGCACGAAGCCCGTCGAGCATCGGTAGGTCACGAGAATCACGCGCGGCAGGGCGAGACAGTACATTCGATTGTGACTCAGTCGAGTCAACTTTCGGTGCGCTCACCCCGCTACTGTGCCACCCTCGTGGGCGAGAGGGGTGTCGATGAGCTCAGGGCATTTGGTTCGCGCCAAGGCGCCGCTCCGACTTTCATTCGCTGGCGGCGGCACTGACGTAGTCCCATTTCCGGCTCTCGAAGGCGGGGCCGTCCTTTCTGCGACCATCAGTCGATTCGCCTATGCGTCATTGCGCCCACGGTCTGATCGCCAAATCAGTGTGCAATCACTGGACTACGGGCTTGCCGTTCAATTCGGGATTGATGAGCCGATCATTTTTGATGGCAATCTTGATCTGCCGAAGGCCGCAGTTCGTCGAATGATCGACCACGATGCCGGTGGCTTCGACTTGTTCCTGCGATCCGATGCACCGCCAGGTAGCGGGCTGGGGGCGTCGTCGGCGATGGTTGTCGCTCTTGTAGGACTGCTCCAAGAGCACTATCGATCGACTCTGACGGACTTTGAAGTTGCCGGCTTGGCGCACGCATTGGAACGAGTCGATCTCGGGATTGCGGGGGGGTTGCAGGACCACTACTCAGCCACCTTCGGCGGCTTCAACTACATGGAGTTCCACGCAGACCACGTCGTCGTGAATCCGTTACGCGTATCTGCGGAAACTCTCAACGAGCTTGAGCACAACATGTTGCTCGTCTACACCGGTCGTACGCGGATGTCCGACCAGATAATTGTGGATCAAACAGATCGCCTGGAATCCGGTCACCCGGAGAGCCTCGACGCATTGCTGGCGCAAAAGCAACTCGCTCGCACCATGAAGGAGGCATTGTTGCGACGGCAACATCGCTATTTCGGCGAATTGCTCGACGAGGCCTGGAAGCAGAAACAGCGTCTGAGCCCTCGCATTACGACGCCGTACATCGATGAGGCCTACGACGTAGCCCGCGAGTCCGGCGCCATAGGCGGCAAGGTCACAGGTGCCGGAGGCGGGGGGTACATGGTTTTCTACTGCGAGTTCGACCGCCGCCACCGCGTCGCCGAATCCCTCATCAAGTTGGGTTTGACGGTGACGGAGTTTTCATTTGAACCAACCGGCCTCACCACGTGGAGGGCGAGTGCCTGATCCGGCGTCGATGTTAGGGACTCGAGTTCAGGAGGCTGCACAGACAATCTCATTGTTGGGAACCCCGGGACTTCTTGCTGACCTCACCCGGGCTGCGAGACTCGTAACGAGTGCGGTGTCGAGCGATAGGTGCGTGTTTGTGTTTGGGAACGGCGGCAGCGCCGCCGACGCCGCTCACCTTGCCGCCGAGTTCGTAGGTCGATGCACGGTCGAACGACGGGCCCTCCCGGCGGTCGCGCTAAGCGAAAGCGGACCGACTGTGAGCGCGCTTGCTAACGACTACGGATTTGACCGCGTATTCGCCCGCCAGTTGGAAGCGCTGGGCAAACCGGGCGATGTCGCGATCGGTATGAGTACGTCTGGTCGATCTCCAAACGTCCTCGCTGGCCTCAAGACCGCTCGTGAGAAAGGCCTCGTCACCATCGGCATGACCGGAATCGGTGGGGTGACGATGGGTGACCTTGTCGACTGCCTCTTGGTTGCGCCTTCAAGAGACACGCCACGGATCCAGGAATGTCACCACCTGTGGTCCCACCTCATCGCGGAATTCGTCGACGTCGAGTCGGGCCACCCTGACCGTGGCTGAACGACACCCGTCGATCGGGTCATTGGCAAGGGACCCGCGTCGATGACGTGGGGAGTCATCCTCGATCGCGATGGGACGATCAATAAAGCACCGCCGACGGGCGACTATCTGTGCGACCCGACCCAAGTGCAATTACTTCCCGGTGTCGACAGGGGCATTGCGGCGCTCAACTCAGCTGGCGCCGTTGTCGTGGTCGCCACCAATCAGCGCGGCGTCGCGCTGGGACGGTGCGCTCCGGGAGACGTCGACGCCGTCAACGCCGAGATCGCGCGCAAGCTCAGGAGCAGCGGCGCCCGTGTCGACGGTTGGTACGTTTGCCCACACGATCTCAATTCGTGCGAATGCCGCAAACCGGCCGATGGACTTGTGCGGCAGGCCATCGCAGATCATGGCCTCGAACCGAGCAACTCGTGGATCGTGGGTGATCGCGACATTGACGTTCAGGCGGGGGAATCGGCGGGACTTAATGCCATCTTGATTGGCGGAGGGGACATCGATCAGTCGCCTCGAGCACGAGAACTCAGCGTGGCCTATGCCAACGATCTAGAGAGCGCCGTGGAAGTAATCTTGTGTCGACTCTCAGGAACTACCCGCGAGTAGCCCGCTTTGCGGTACCTTCCGGCAACGGTTTGCGGGGTTTAAGTCACGAGAAAGGCGCGACGAATGAAGCGTGGACTCGGGCTGCTACTCATCGGGGTCGGGGCGTTCCTGTTGGTGCTGGCTCCGCTACTGCGGTGGTACGCGGTACCGCAATTGGCAAAGGCGCCGCTGGTGCCGGGCGAAAACACCGGCGGGATCTCGACAATCGTGAGCCAAGGCACCGCCGCGACGTTGTTCTACGCGGACAAACTCGCGGCTGGGCAGGATCCAATTCGTCACGACGTAGCAATCACCAACACCCGTACCACACGCGGCGATGTGACGTCATCAACAACCGACGAGGCCAAGAGCAAAGACCTCGCGATCTATGACTCCATCCAAACTCTCGTCGACGACAAGGGCGCGATTGCCAACAGCGAGCAAATTCGAGTTGCGTTCAATCGCGTGACATCAGAATTGACGAACTGCTGCGGCGCCAACGTCAACGGAGAGAAGGTCGTCTTCGACGGGATTAACCCGGTGAAGTTTGGCTTCTTTCTGCAGAAACAGACGTATCCCTACTTTGACACTGTTTTGAAAAAGGCGGTACCGATTCCCTTCGTGAATGAAGAGACAATTCAAGGTCTGACTGTCTACAAGTTTGAACAAACGATCGAGCCCACCCAAATCGGCGAACAGGAAGTGCCCGGGAGTTTGATCGGCGTGAATGCGGCTAGTTACAAGGCGCCGCGTTTCTACGCCGACGTTCGCACGGTCTGGGTGGAACCAACCGTTGGCTCCATCATTAAAGGTCAGGAAGTTCAGAAGCAAACGCTGCGTGGACCAGATGGAACGGACAAGACCACGCTGATTGATGCGACGATCGCAGTCAACGACGCGACGGTGACGTCCAACGTCAAGGATGCCAAGGACGCGGTGGCAAAACTCAATCTTCTCAAGACGACCATCCCCATCGTTGCCGTCGTCCTCGGAGTCATCGCCCTTGTCGGAGGCATTCTGCTTGCTAGGAGACGTGACTCGGGCACCTCGACGTCGACGGTCGACTTGTCGAAGTCAGGATTGTCGTAGTTCGCTGCTGAAAATTGCCGTGCCCGGAATGGCTCGACCTCGCAGCGGAGTCCAGCTGTCCCACGACCTGTCCAGTTCTGCGGGCCAAACTGGCTCGAGCAATTCGTGGATTACGAATCCATTGGCGCCCAAAGCTTGGACATAGTCACCGATGGTGTGGTGGTGTTCGATGTAGACCGGCTCCCCGTGATCGTCGACCTCGACGTACGGAGTCCGATCAAAGTAAGAGCCGTTGACCGTTAGACCCGCCGATCCGCCATCGTCGGGGAATGCCCACCGAATTGGGTGAGTCACGGAAAACACCCAGCGGCCGCCGGAGCGCAGGATTCGGGCGACTTCGCTGAAAACGGCATCCAGATCGCCGAGGAAGGGGATGGCGCCGTACGCCGAGGCAGCCAGATCCACACTCGACGACTGCAGGGGGAGGGAGCACGCGTCGGCCTGGAGAAGCGGGACATCG
>JBBRTC010000113.1:0-3967 GCA_038244765.1 Candidatus Nanopelagicales bacterium
AGCAAACACATTTGCAGTCAGGTAGTCATGGTGTTGTCCGAGTGGATTCAGTGCCTGGCCGAATCCAATGAAATCGCACGGAATTAGCTTCGTGCCCTGGTGAATGAGTTGATAGAAGGAGTGCTGGCCGTTAGTGCCCGGCTCGCCCCAATAGATCGGACCAGTCTCATAGGTGACGGTTGTGCCATCGAGCGTGACGTGCTTGCCGTTGGATTCCATCGTGAGTTGTTGCAGGTAGGCCGGAAAACGTTTGAGGTATTGGTCGTACGGCAAGACGGCCACTGTTTGTGCGCCGAAAAAATTGTTGTACCAAACGGAAAGCAACCCCATGAGAACCGGGAGATTGCGCTCGAAAGGCGTCGTGTGGAAATGCTCATCCATCTCATGGAAGCCCGCCAGCATTTCGGCGAACTGGTCAGGTCCAATTGCCAACATGGTGGACAGGCCGATGGCCGAGTCCATCGAGTAGCGACCACCGACCCAGTCCCAGAAGCCGAACATGTTGGCCGTGTCGATGCCGAAATCGGTAACGCCCAGCTCGTTCGTCGACACTGCGACGAAGTGCTTGGCGACCGCCGCCGGGTCGCCGTCAAGACCACGCAACGACCAATCCCGAGCGGTGTGGGCGTTGGTCATAGTTTCCAACGTGGTGAAAGTCTTCGAGGAGATAATGAACATCGTTTCTGCGGGTTCCAGGTCGCGTGTCGCTTCGGCAAAGTCCGTGCCGTCCACGTTTGAAACGAAACGGAACGTCAGATCTCGTTGCGAATAGTGCTTTAACGCTTCGTACGCCATCACTGGACCGAGATCGGACCCGCCGATTCCGACGTTGACGATGTTGCGGATTCGCCTACCGGTGTGGCCTTTCCAATCACCGGACCGGACGCGCTCACTGAATGCCCCCATCCGGTCGAGTACCTCGTGCACCGCGGGGACAACGTTGACTCCACCTACCTTGATAATCTCGTGACGAGGTGCGCGCAGGGCGACGTGCAAGACCGCCCGTCCCTCTGTCACATTGATTCCTTCGCCTCGAAACATTGCCTCAATACGCTCGCGCAATCCAGACTCATCAGCGAGCCGAAGAAGCAATCTCATTGTCTCGTCAGTGACCCGATTCTTCGAGTAGTCGAAGTAGAGCCCGACTGCGTCAACGGCCAGTCGCTCGCCTCGCGTCGAATCCAAGGCGAACATCTCGCGCAGGTGTTCGCCTTTGATTTCCTCATAGTGCTCGCCTAACAGTTTCCAGGATTCCCGATCGGGCAGCGGGATCGACGTCGTCATCGTGTTCTCCTCAGGGCGCAATAAAGTGTCATTTGTGCGACGTCGAGCAGGCGGACCGTACGGTTCCGGACTTCTGCTCGATGACGCCGAGCAATTCATGCCATGAGGCGACAAGCGATGCGGTCCCGACGACTTGAAGCTTCGCGCCCAGAGCGGCAACATCGAACCCAGCCGCTTCGTAGGCGTCGCGGGCTGAATCACCGCCATCCGTCGGCAATGGATCGCCTACAGCTCCGCTGTCTGCGAATGCCTTCAAGGTCTTGTCCGGGATCGTGTTCACGAACAGTTCGACGAGTGAATCGCTGACTCCCGATTGCACGCCGCTCACCTGCTCTTGAGTCTTCTCACCGTTTCCGAATCACCCGCGTGGGTCGCTCGGACGCTACCAAGTGACCGTGAAGAATGCCCGAGGAACGGACAAGGCGACGGCAGATGAATATTGTCTCGACGGCCGCAGGCTGACTCCACGCGAAGTATCGTTCAGCGGCGAACCAGACAGGCTCGCACAACCGGGGAGCACACCATGTCGGACATCACAATCGGAGTTGACCTCGGTGGGACCAAGATTCAAACGGTTGCTCTTCGCGATAAACAAGTCGTAGGCAGTGAACGAGTCCTGACTCCAGCCACGTCAGCAACAGATGTGATTACGGCGATCGTGGCCGCTGCGAAATCGGCGCTCACAGCAGCGGGCGCGACTCTCGCCGACGTTGCCGGCGTGGGGATCGGATCGCCCGGCCACATCGACGCATCCCGCGGAATCGTGCGCAATTCTCCCAACGTCACCGGCTTCAATGATCCGGTTGAGTTGGGACCGCTGGTGTCCAGGGCGCTCGGCGGGGTTGACGTACGAATCGAAAACGACGTTCGCGTCGCGATGCTCGGTGAGCACACACGCGGTTCCGCGGCGCCATACTCCGATGTCCTCGGCGTCTTCGTCGGCACAGGAGTTGGCGGCGGACTCATTCTGGGGGGAGTTCTGCGTGAAGCCCAAGGCGCGGCGGGCGAGATCGGTCACACCATGGTCAAACCTGACGGCCGAATGTGTTCAGACGGCAAACTCGGACACCTTGAGGCGTACGCCGGGCGCGCACGAATGGAAGCTCATGCACGGAAATTGGTGAGCAGGGGACACAAGACGGACCTCTTCAAGATCATGGAGAAGAAAGGCCGGACTCGATTGTCGAGCGGGGTTTTCGCATCGGCGCTCGAGAAGGACGACAAGATGGCGACCTACCTCATCGACGACGCCGTGTGGGCGCTCGGGATTGCGCTGGCGTCGGCACAAAATCTGCTAGACCTCCAGGCCATCGTCATCGGCGGTGGCCTCGGCGATCGCCTCGGCGCGCCCTTCATTGCTCGAGTCGCCGACGAGATGCGGCCCCAGTTGATTTCGCCGGAGCATCCTCCTGTCATCCTCGGAACGGGGCTGGGCGACCTATCCGGCGCAGTGGGGGCGGCCGTCCTCGCGGGTGGTTGAGTCGACTGTCGTGCGCTCGTTGCCTTGTCGATAGTTTGCTGCGGTGACCTTGGGAGGTACGCCTTTATCGTGTCAGTCGATCAAGAGAAGAACTACGCCGCAGTTGCCGCCGCCGAGTTGGTCGAAGACGGCATGACCGTGGGACTCGGGACCGGGTCCACCGTGGCATACCTGCTGGAAGCGCTGGCGAAGCGCTCGTTAGACATCACGTGCGTGTCGACGTCACCGCGTACGGAGGTTGCTGCGCGCGCGTTAGGAATCCGAGTCGAGTCCTTTGACGGTATCGACGGACTCGCTCACCTCGACATCGCTGTCGACGGAGCCGATCAGGTCGACCCTGCGGGGTGGTTGGTGAAGGGCGGCGGCGCGGCTCACACCAGGGAAAAGCGGGTCGCGGCGGCCGCGGACCGATTTGTCGTCATCGTCTCCTCGGAGAAGATCGTGCCGGTGATCGTCGCGCCGATTCCGTTGGAGTTACTGGAGTTTGGGCTCGCCGCAACGTTGCGCGACCTTGGCGACGTACGCCTGCGAGACGTACCTCGTAGTCCCGACGGCGGCATCATCGCCGACTACTTCGGGGACGTGGCTGACGTGGCCGAACTCGCTGCGCGGCTCGATACTCAAAGCGGCGTTGTCGACCACGGACTCTTCGCACCCGCGTTGGTGTCGTGCGTACTTGTCGGCCACTCGGGCGCCGTGGGTGCCGGTCGCCTTGAGGGGGCCGGACACGTTGAGCGAATCGACGTCACCCCCTAGCAGGCAACTCGCGGCTTCCTCCAGAGTTGGGACGGCGGGGATGCGGGCTAGGTGGGGAAGCCGTGTTCCAGCGTTGCGAGTACATGGTCAGGAGAGGCGGCGGCCAACTGCTCAACAGTGAAATGACCCGTGGCCACGGCGACCGCAACTGCCCGAGCGAATCGCGCGGCAGCAACATCGCGCGGGGTATCACCCACCACAATCACGTGTTCAGGAAGTAGCGGAGAACCCAACATCCGCTGGCCACGCTCAATCGCCATGCGAGTCAATACCCCACGATGTGGAGAGTCCGAGCCGTAGCCGCCGAAAGTGAAGTGGTGGTTGAGCTGCCCTCGACTCAGTTTGATGTGCGCAGCCGACTCGACGTTGCCCGTCGTGATCCCCAGCAGTAGACCCTCGGCACGTAGTCGCGACAGTAAATCCGGCACACCAGGCATTACTCGATAC
>JBBRTC010000114.1:0-3923 GCA_038244765.1 Candidatus Nanopelagicales bacterium
AGACCTGTCGCCCAGAATCCAAGCCGAAAGGTACGCGGGTCATCGACGGTTTCGCGGCTCAGCGCCATCGCCGTCGTTTCGTCGATGGTGAATTGGGCCGCCAATAGGCGTTGGGGCCCACTCACTCCGAGCGACCGTGTCACCCGTAGTCCGTAGAGAGCGTTTCGTACGCCCAGCAGAACCGACGTCAAGACCGCGGACGCGGCGCCTCCGCCGGCACCGAGTACGCCGATCAGCGCGAACTGTGATGCTCCAGTGAACATCAGCGCCGACAGGGTTTGGGTCTGCAGGACGCTGAGCCCGGTGATGGTGCTCAGCGCTCCGAACGACAGGCCGTACGCGCCGACTGCTAGGCCCACGCTAAGCGAGTCCCGCGAGATCGCACGCCGTCGGGACTCCCAGACTCGGGTCGCGTTGGAGTCGGAGTGGCTCACTTGGTTGACCGTACGTCACGAGTTCGACGCGATACGCCACGTTTCGTCCGTCGCAATCTCGGGGGGCTAGACAAGGAGCGTCACGAGGCGGATTTGAGTGAGCTTTCGGACCGCGTCGACATCGAGTTCGCGTTCGGCACCGTCGCGTCCCCAACCAGCTGACTCGAGAAAGGCGATCTTCGCGGGGTCGGCGGCCCCGATCCACGTCACCAATTCGGCGATTCCGTCCTCACGAGCCAAATCCGCGATAGCCGTGAGCAATCGAGACCCGTGCCCCTTCCCCAACGCGGTGGGCAAGACGAGGAGTTCGACCAACTCCGAGATCGGCTCGGCGGAGTCATGATCAGGATCGCCCGCAGGTGAGCTGGCAGCGAAGCCGACCACGGACGCAGCGGATTCGGCGATGAGTACTCGGTGCGCGCCGGGCGGAGGCACCCGGATGCCGTACGCCCACTGCTGGGCGATGTCGGACGGATCGAGCGCCTCGAGAAACGCGGGTCCGAGCGACTCCCCCCACCACGTACGCCAGCACTCGACCTGGACGCGAGCGATCTCCACAGCGTCGGCAACTTGAGCCTGCCGAACGGACGCGTCGGCATGAATCGAGGTGCCGAACTCCGGGGGAGTTGAAGCCATGTCGCCATTGTCTCGAAGCAGGCCCCGTGGCCGCGAGGCGGTCACAGCTGAGGTCGGATGCGGCCACTAACCTGGGCACATTCCTTCGATCGTCCTGGAGTCTGCATGAGTGACGGCGATTCTGCCGAGGTTGTTTTTCGCAACGACGTAAGCGTGGAGTTGGTGAAGGCGAATGCCTCGGACTCCGATGTGCTATTCGCCGCACGAGTGTCGACCAAGGGTGAGGCGTCCCTCGAAGACGTAGACGCGGATGCGTCGCGTTCCTCGGGGTTGATCAACTACCTCATGCGCGATCGTCACGGAAGCCCCTTCGAACACAACTCGATGACATTCTTCGTGAGTGCACCGATCTTTGTGTTCCGTGAATTCATGCGGCATCGCATCGCGTCGTACAACGAAGAGAGTGGTCGCTATCGGGAACTGCGACCGGTGTTCTACGTGCCCGGCCCGGATCGTCCGCTGGTCCAAGAAGGCAAACCTGGTGCGTACGTATTCGTGCACGGTAGCGCCGAGCAGCACTCCCTGGCGGTCAAGGAAGTCGAGGAGCAGTGTCGTTCGGCGTACGCCGCGTATCAGCGGATGCTTGATGCTGGCATCGCCCGCGAAGTCGCCCGAGTTGTGCTTCCCGTGACTATCTACTCCTCCATGTACGTCACGATGAATGCCCGATCGCTGATGAATTTCCTGTCGCTACGGACAAAGCGTGAAGGATCGCACTTTCCATCCTTCCCACAGCGCGAAATTGAGATGGTCGCCGAGTTGATGGAAGACGAGTGGGCCCGGCTCATGCCCGTGACGTACGCCGCGTTCAACACCAACGGTCGGGTGTCGCCGTGACCGCGGGTTCCCTGCAGGATCTTGGCGAGTAGCCTCACCCCATGTTCGACAACGCATCAACGCGACCCTTCGGGGCATTGCTGACAGCGATGATTTCGCCCTTTACCGGCGATGGAGGCGTGGACCTCGATGGGGTCGCGCGCCTGGCGACTCATCTCGTTGAGCGCGGTCACGATGGGCTGGTCGTCAACGGGACGACAGGTGAGTCGGCCACGACTAGCGATTCGGAGAAGGACCACATACTGCGGGCCGTCCTGGACGCAGTCGGAGATCGTGCGACCGTGCTCGCCGGTGTCGGAACCAACGACACGCGACACACCGTCGAATTGTCAGTTGCCGCCGAGAAGGCAGGTGCCCATGGCTTGCTGGTGGTGACGCCGTACTACAACAAGCCACCACAGACGGGGCTACGCGCGCATTTCGAATCTGTGGCCGATGCAACCGGCTTGCCGGTGATGCTCTATGACATTCCTGGGCGCAGCGGAGTTCCCATCGAGGCCGACACGATGGTGCGACTTGCCGAGCATCCGCGAATCGTCGCGGTCAAGGACGCCAAGGGCGACTTGTCCGCTTCTTCGTGGGTGATGCGGCGTACCGATCTTGCCTTCTACGCCGGAGATGACATGGCGATTCTGCCCTTGATCTCCATTGGGGCCGTGGGTGCGGTCAGTGTCGCGGGACACCTCGTCGGTGAAAGACTCCAAGCGATGATTCAGTCGTACGCCGCGGGCGATGTCGTGGGCGCGCGCGATACTCATGCGTCGCTCCTCCCGGTCTACTCCGGCCTCTGCCGCACGCAAGCGGCGATCTTGGTCAAAGCAGCGCTGGCTCAGATCAACTTGCCCAGTGGTCCAGTGCGCGCGCCGCTCGTGGATGCAACATCGGAACAAATCGCGGTGTTACGCCGCGATCTCACGGATGCCGTCGTAGCCGGATTTGCCGCGTGAGCCACGCGCACCCCGAACTCGGGCCGCCGCCCGCGTTACGAACAGGTGATTTGCGGGTCGTAGCGCTCGGTGGTCTCGGTGAGATCGGTCGCAACATGACCGTCTTTGAGTCCCGCGGCCGACTCCTGATCGTGGACTGCGGCGTACTTTTTCCGGAGGAGTCACAACCCGGCGTCGACTTAATCCTTCCGGACTTCGACTACATCCGCGATCGCCTCGATGACATCGAAGCGATCGTGCTCACGCACGCGCACGAGGATCACATCGGTGCCGTTCCTTACCTGCTTCGCGAGAAAGTGGACATTCCGATCTTGGGGTCTCGGCTCACGTTGGCGCTGTTGGAGGCGAAACTTCGAGAGCACAGAATCAACGCGTACTCTTTGGAGGTCCGCGAGGGTCAACACGAAACTCTTGGGGAATTCTCGTTGGAGTTTGTTGCGGTCAATCACTCGATTCCCGACGCGCTCGCCGTCGCGATCACGACCAGCGCTGGGACCGTGCTCCACACCGGCGACTTCAAGATGGATCAGCTTCCCCTTGACGGCCGAGTCACCGATCTCAACGAGTTTGCTCGCCTGGGCGATAAGGGAATCGACCTACTCTTGGTCGACTCGACGAACGCCGAGGTGCCGGGGTTCCTTGCCTCCGAGCAAGAGATCGCGCCGGTGCTCGATGGAGTCTTCTCGCGCGCGCAGGGCCGAATCATCGTGGCCTGCTTTGCCTCGCACATTCATCGCGTGCAGCAGATTGTCGACGCTGCCGTCCGCCACCGGCGCAAGGTCGCGTTCGTCGGGCGATCCATGGTTCGAAACATGGGGGTCGCTAAGGACCTCGATTACCTGACGGTTCCCGGTGGCGTACTCGTGGCCAGCGATCAACTCACCGAACTTCCCGACGATGAAGCTGTCCTCGTCTGCACGGGATCTCAGGGCGAGCCGATGGCGGTTCTGTCACGCATCGCAAACCGCAATCACGCAATCGAGGTTGGCCCTGGTGACACGATCATTCTGGCCTCGTCGCTCATTCCTGGAAACGAAAACTCAGTCAACCGCGTCATCAACGGTTTGAC
>JBBRTC010000115.1:0-3769 GCA_038244765.1 Candidatus Nanopelagicales bacterium
CGACCTTGGGCACTACCCGTTCGTCGTCCCCGCATCGGTACGCCGAAGCGACTATCGGCCGCGCCGCGATCCGGGGAGAGCCGAAGCGGAGATCGCGGGTGGGCTTCGACCGGTTTTCCGTTCCGCTAATACCGGACACCCTACCTCAAGATCATGGGCCGTCGGTTGGGTGTAGATGGCGGTCGTCTCCAACCGCTCATGACCGAGGAGTCGAGAGACGGTGGCGAGATCCGCCCCCGCATCGAGCACCTGCTTGGCGAAGGAGTGGCGCAAGCGATGTGGCGTCACGCCGACGAGACCGGCGCGCCGCGTGTATTTGTGCACGATCAGCGCGACACCGTCGCTTTGCAAGGGCTGCCCGCGTTGCCCGATGAAGAGATGGTCGGTGTCGACGCGGGGGCGGACGGCGAGGTAGGCGGTCAGCGCCTGCCGCACATCATTGTTGAGCGGCACGACGCGGTCCTTGTCGCCTTTGCCACTGCGGACGACGAGCGCACCCTTCCGCTCGGAGATCGTCAGGTCCCCGAGGCGCAGATTGCAGAGTTCACCCACCCGCAGGCCGGTGTGACGCAGGGCCAGCAGGACGGCGAGATTGCGCGTGTTCCCGTCCTGTTCGGCGGCACGCAGGAGTCGGTCAAGTTCGCGCTTGGGCAGCGACTTCGGACTGCGCGGGGCGGGCGGAACCCCCTTGACCCCCGCAGTGGGCAGGTCGCGGACACGATCCGTCGCCTGCGCCCAACCAAAGAAGCGGCGCAGGGCAGCCAGACGACGATTGACGGTCGCGGCGGGGCGGCGCTGGACGGTGCGCAGATGCGTGCGGTACGCGCGCACATCCGTCGGCGTCACCGCCGCCGCAGTGAAGGCCTCCCCGGTGGAGTCGCGGAACCAGCGGGCGAAGCCACGCAGGTCGGAGGTGTAGCTGGTGATCGTCGTCAGCGCGACCTCCTGCCGTCGCAGGTCGATCACGAAGTCGGTGATATCACGGGGAAGTTCTTGGTCGATCATTGGCACTCACAACATTATACCGACACTGTTCGGGGCGATAATCGGGCGATCGACACGGGGTGCGTCCACCACTTGCCACAAAACTGTCGGAAGAATGGTTCTTCTTCCGACAGATTATCACGGCAGATGCCATGCAGTCAACGACTGAATCGGCGGTGTCAACGCCCGGAAGTGCGGCATGAATGTCCTTCAGGAGGGTGTCTCCCGCTGCATCTTGCCAGCGGGTGTTACGCCAAAGAGCGTCCAAGATTCACCGCCACTTATCGGTGAAAATGACAGGCGTCGTTAGATACGCTATCGGTAGTGGTAGAATTTTTTTCCATATGCTTGACAATAGAGGATTTTTCTTCTATAATGAGTTCGTCAGGATCTATGGTCAAAAATTAGAGAAAGATGCGAGTCAAAATGAACAACGGGGCCAGTCCACCCTTGACGGCTAACGGTATGCACGACAACTGCCTCAATCGAGTTCGTCAATCCCTTACGCATCTCGATGGTGCTCGCAAAAGTGTTGCCGAATCCATCCTCAAATCGCCGTGGGCGGTCTACGGGCTCTCCATCGGGGAGTTGGCGAGACTTAGCAGCGTGTCGGAGAACGCCGTGAATCGGTTTGCACGCACCCTTGGATACTCCGGTTACAGGGATTTCTCGCGAGCGCTCTCCCTAGATCTAGGGCGAACTCTAGGATCGTTTCACTCACAGCCGATCGAGGCCATTCAGCAACGAAGCCCCGAAGAGACGACCCCCGCACATCTCATCGCGCGTGTCTTCGATTTGGAACTCGCGGCTATGCGCGACACGATCACGAACTTGGATGATGAACAGGTCACTCGGGCGGTCACCGCGCTTGCGCGCGCCTCGCGCATCCTCTTCATTGGAACCGGATCTGCAGCGCCTCTGTGTCAGATGGCGCAGTATCGATGCAGTAATCTCGGTCTCGTAGCCGCATGGACGGCTGACCCAATGGTCATGATTTCAGAGGCCAGTTCCCTTGTCGCCGGGGATGTCGTCCTGGCTGTTTCGTATGCCGGGCAAACCTGGGCAACCCTTGAAGCGCTCGATTATGCGCGTACCAAGCGTCATGCGACCACAATCGCGCTTACGGCGGTTCAAGGCGCCCGCATCTCAGAGATTGCCGAAATTTCGCTCATTGTATTTGGCCCCGACCTCTCCATCGGTTCGATGCAGTTCGCGGCACGGACGGCAGGGATGGTCCTCCTCGAAGCGATGATCTCTGCGGTGAGTGTTGAGAAGTTCGGCACAGCACCCCCTACGCTCGATGAGTTCAGTGACATGCAGGTCAAGATTAATAACGTGGGCCCGAAATGGCAACCTGCGCGATTGCGAAAGCTATAAGGCGAAGGGAAGGAGCAGCTAGCGCGATAGAACCAACTGCGTATCGGGCCTCATTGGGGACGGTGCATAGGTTTCCCTAGGTGAAGCATGCACGAGACGAGTCGCAGATCCACATTGAAGACTGCACTGTTGTTGGGAGACAGCCGCGTTGCAACGCGGGGGAGGTCAGTGATGGGCAGTACTCGATCAACACGCATAGACAGGCGTCGGTTCTTAGCACTCTTGGTCGCCGGAACAGCGGAAGCGGCACTCGCCGCCTGCACACAGTCCGTGGCAACCCCAACGAATGCGCCCGCGACCAGCGCATCGACGTCGACGATCGCTCCCGCGCCTGCGCCTACACTCGCCCCCGCGCCCCGGGCGACGACCGCCGCCGCGTCCGGCGCCTCTCCAACGGTCGCGACCGCTGCGGAAACCCCGCGCGAGGGCGGGACGCTGAAAATCAGCATGGGAAGCACGCTCGACACTAATACATTCACGAGTACTACCATCACCGCTATTGAGGAGTACGTCGGCGCTCGACTCGCGTCTACCGCCTGGACGCTCGACAAGCAGGTGCCGGACCTCGCCCAGTCCTGGGAGGTGCTCGATGGTGGCCGCGCATACGTCTTTAAACTGCGGCAAGACGTGAAGTGGCACGACGGACAGCCATTCACGGCCGCCGATGTCGAGTGGACGTTTACTACCGGCTTAAACCCGGAGACGGGGTCGTGGATGGGCAACCAGATGAACGACATCGTCGGATATGACGATATCCGCGCTGGCAAGACGAACAAACTCCCGGGTATCAAGGTGCTCGATCCCTATACCATCCGCTTTGAAGTTACCGAGCCGAATGCGACGTGGCTCATGCGGCAGAGCGTTCTCAATATCTTGCCGAAGCACCGATTCGAGAACATTGCGTTGAAAGACATCGCGAAGGATCCCTTCTGGAACGACAGCCACACGATGACCGGCCCGTTCAAATGGGTGAAATATGCGCCGCAGCAGAGCATCCAACTTGCGCGCTACGATGCCTACCATCTCGGAAAGCCCAAGATCGACCAAGTCCTGATCCTGCCCTTCGCCAACGCCGACGGCAGCCTCATCGCGATGGAGAAGGGTGATATCGATGCGGTGCAACTCCCGATCACCGAGGTGGACCGGTTCCAGAAATTACCGCAGATCGACGTAGTCCCACTCAAGGGTGGGGTGGCGAACTGGATCTCGGTCAATACTACAAAGCCTGAGTTCGCCGACAAGAGGTTCCGCCAGGCCGTGGCGTACGCGATTGACAAAGACACGATGATCCGGACGCTATGGAAAGGGCTCGCAACGCCCCTGTATGGCCACTTCATTCAGGATTGGGCGAAGAATCCCAACGTCAACAAGTACCAATACAACCCCGAGAAAGCGAAGCAACTCCTAA
>JBBRTC010000116.1:0-3301 GCA_038244765.1 Candidatus Nanopelagicales bacterium
AAGCGACAGCAAGTGCTTCCGCTGCACGGCAGAGAGGTTGGGTTGTTTCCCCCTGAGCCGCCCACGCGCCCTCGCGACCGCCATACCCTCGCGTGTTCGCATCCGGATCAGATCCGCCTCGAACTCAGCCACCAAGCGACGAACCACGCGTTCCTGGGAACGAGAACCGGGAAGGAACGCGACGATGCGGCCACCGATCCGGACCGGCGGCCCAGCAGTCGGGAAGACGACCCGCGGACGCGCACACGCGGTCGACCACAACCGCGCCGCGTACATCGACGTGGACGACATCCGACCGCGCATCGTCGCGGAACTGGTAGGTGACCACCGTGATTGTTTGGGCTGATTCGCCGTCACTCGCCGTGCTCCCAAACCGATCAAATCACAGTGGCGGGGTACTAGCAGGCTGCTGAACAACCGTACGTGAAACGGATGTGAGCGACTGATCCGGTTGGTCGGCCGGTCCCGGTCTCGATTTGCCTCGTGTTCGTCGGTTCAATGGGAGCAGTCTCGTGCGTTCCGGGCCGGGTTGGAGCTGGTCGACCTTGGTTACGTCGCCGTTTGCGGCATCAGCTTGCTCATCCGGACCAAGTTGTAGGCGGTGGCGACCAGGAATCCGGCGAGTTGGGTCTTCGCTAACCCGCGATACCGGGTCCGCCGAAACCCGCCGACCGTCTTCATCCAGCCAAAGATCTCCTCGACCCGCTTGCGTTTGCGTTGGCTCACGACGTAGCCCGGATGACGCGTGGTCCGGCCATCGATCGCACTCGGGTGGGTCTTGGTCTCGTTCTGCGTCACATGTGGCGTCACCCCGCGCTGTCGAATCGCGGCGACACAGCCTTTCGTGTCGTAGCCTTTGTCCGCGCCGAGCGTCCGCGGATGGAATCCACGCGATTGCGCTTGGGCCAACAGCAGTGGCGTCGCATCCCGTTCCGCGGTGCCCGTCGCGGTCGTGATCCGGAAGTCCACCAGCAACCCGTGCCGATTCTCCATTAAGGCGTGGCCGGTATAGGCCAGGCGCGCTTCCTTGCCCGCGCCCTTCTTCGCCAGGCGCGCTTCGGGGTCGGTCGTGCTGGCATGGGTCGCATTGGAGCGCTTTTCACCGTGAAAGTTCACCGTCGGATTGCCGGGATCGTCCGGAGGGGTCAACGCGGGCACCGCATCTTTGGGCCGGAAACTCTTCAGACTCGCCGCCGCTTCGATCAAGGTGCCATCGACGGTGAAGTGCGTATCGCTCAACAGGTCGTGGGCATCCGCCTGTCGCACCACGGCCTCGAAGAACCGCGCGGCGATCTCGTGCTCCAGCAATCGCTGCCGGTTCTTGGTGAAGGTGGTCGGGGCGAAACTCGGTTCGATCAGCGTCATATCCAGGAACCACCGAAAGAGCAGGTGATAGTCGAGTTCCTCGCAGAACGCGCGTTCACTGCGCACCGAGTAGAGCGCGATCAGCAAACTCGCCTTCAGTAACCGTTCCGGGGGGATCGAGGGCCGACCATCCTCGGCGTACATCGCGTCGAAGAGCGGGGAGAGCTCGGTCAGCGCGGTGTCGGCCATCCGTTTGATCGCCCGCAACGGATGATCGGCCGGGACGCGCTCGTCCAGATCGATGAACGCCAACATGCTGACCTGGGCGTCGCGTCGTCCTCGTGCCATTGCCCCGCTCCTCGCTGTCCTGACCGGGCCGTCACGGTGTCTGGTCTATTTTAAAGCAAACCAGTTCAACGGACCAGGAACGGGGACTTTTTCAGCAGCCTGCTAGTACTCATCGGGCCTCAAAATCGTGGTGACCGAGTAGGGTAGGCCGCTGGCGAGGTGGCATTGCTGCTCCTTTTCCATCGGCCCCCCACCGAACCGTGCTTGACACTTTCGCGTCACACGGCTCTCCAGTCCTTGGTGAGGTAGTCGCGTGTGCGAGTTGGCCTGCCCGAATGGATGTTCAGGTGACACGTACGGCAGACCGCGAGGGTCTTGCGTTGACGGGCCGCCATCACCTTTTGCCATTCGGGTTTGTTTGATTTTCCCGGTCGGTTGAGGTCTTTCAGGGCCCGAATGTGATGGACTTCGACGTCCTTCGTGGAGCCGCAAAGCTCGCACGTGTCGGCGAGAAGTCGTTGCACGAGGTCGGTCCTATGGGTCCAGGCCGTTTGCGGGTCGTCATTCAGGGTGACATTGGTGTTCTGAACCAGTGATGTCCGTCCCCATGTTGCTACGAGCGGCTTTTTGTGCTCTCGGTTGAGCGTCACCTGGAGGGCGACCCGCTCACCGGACTCTGTGTGGATTTTGGTTTTGTATCTCCGATACACCGTTGAGACGCTGATCTTCAGTTTGGCGGCCAGTGTCTTGGTGAGTGACTGTTCCATGGTCCATTTGAGTCGGTGAAGCCGTGAGACGTTATGAGCCATCCGGTAGTACTCGGCGATCCCTCGGAATCGGCGTTCGTAGTCGATCACGATGCTGAACACATCGTCGTTGATGAGTTCTGGCCGGTGGATCGCTTTCCCTCGTTGGAGGTAGGGTTGACACTTCCTGCGAATCACGTCGGGTGGAACTTCAAGGACGGTGCGCCCTTCGGCTCGTCTCCGAACATGATGGAGGGTCCGAATGTCGTAGCCGAGGAATCGTGCCTGCTGTGTTCGCCCATTGGTGATGAGTGTCTTTTCGTCCGAGAGTTCCAGTTTGAGATGATCGCGCAGGTAGTCTCGGAGCTGGCGTTTGATTTCTTCAGCTTCGGCGTGTGGACCCATGAACCCAAGGATGAAGTCGTCGGCGTAGCGGACGTATTTCAATCGCCGGTAGCTCGGGTCATTGGGGTCTATTGACGGGAGTTTCCGCAGTTGTTTCCTGAGCCGCGGAAGTGTGGCCCGGTCTCCTTTATGAATCGCTTGGGCGATGACATATTGGAGGTGTCGATAGTCCGCTGGTCGGTGCTTTCGTGTTCCCTTGGTGTTGTCCGGAACCAGGACGGTCTCGACAAATTTGTCCAGTCGGTCGAGGTAGATGTTCGAGAGGATTGGGCTCACCACGCCCCCTTGCGGCGTTCCGCTCAGCGTGGGTTTGTATTTCCACTCCTCCAGATACCCTGCTTTGAGGAGGTTCGCGAGCAGTTGGATGAACCGACCGTCGTGAATCTTCTCGCGGAGGATGTCAAGGAGCACGTCGTGATCGAGGTTGTCGAAGCACCCCTTGATGTCTCCTTCGATGAACCATGATGTGCCGCCCCACGTCTGGTGGATTGTTTTGAGGGCGCTGTGGCATCCGCGTCCTGGTCGAAACCCGTGCGAGTGGTTGTTGAACTGCGGGT
>JBBRTC010000117.1:0-3281 GCA_038244765.1 Candidatus Nanopelagicales bacterium
AAAAGGCCCCCCAAGCCATGCGGAGAATGGCTACCTGCACTGCGGTCCCAACGGTGCGGGCCACTTCGTGAAGATGGTGCACAACGGCATCGAGTACGGGCTGATGGCTGCCTACGCGGAGGGACTCAACATCCTCAAGAACGCAGACATCGGGTTGCGCGAGCAGGAGGACGACGCAGAGACTGCGCCGCTGCGCGAGCCGGATGCCTATCAATACCAGTTGGATCTCGGGGAAATTGCCGAGGTGTGGCGCCGCGGCAGCGTGATCGCGTCATGGCTGCTCGACCTCACCGCGGCGGCACTGACCGGTGACGCCGAACTGACTGAATTCAGCGGGCGGGTATCGGATTCTGGAGAGGGCCGGTGGACCACCCGGGCTGCCATTGACGAGGGAGTACCGACGCCAGTGATCAGCGCCGCACTCTTCTCACGCTTTGAGTCCCGCGGCAATGCGGACTACGCCGATCGCCTCCTTTCCGCGATGCGCAAGCAATTTGGGGGTCACGACGAGAAGCGGGCGTGAGGTACGAAAACGACGTGGTGGGCGGTTATCCGTCGTGATGAACACATGGAGGCCCGAGGGTTGAACTCAACATCAATGCGAGGCAGTGGCAGCGGCGGCATGTCGGACGCGCTGGTGTTCTTCGGTGCCAGCGGTGACCTGGCGCATCAGCAGATCTTCCCGGCGCTGTATGCGATGACCAAGCGTGGGGTGCTGAATGTCCCGGTCATCGGGGTTGCACACTCCAACTGGACCGTCGCCGACCTGCGCAAGCGGGCGACGGACAGCATCAAGCGCGCGAGCGGCGGTATCGACGATCGTCGGGCGTTCGATGCCCTGTTGTCGCGACTCCAGTACGTCGATGGCGACTACGGCGACGGCGAGACCTTCACGAGGGTGAAATCGGCCCTCGGCGAAGCCCGCCGTCCCGCGCATTATCTCGCGATACCGCCGTCACTTTTCGCCGATGTCATTCGCCAACTCGGGGCGTCGGGGCTGGCCGCCGGCGCACGCGTGATCGTCGAGAAACCGTTCGGCAGCGACCTGGCATCGGCGCGACGTCTGAACCGCGTTGCGCGTTCGGTCTTTTCCGAAGCGGCGATCTTTCGCATTGACCACTTTCTTGGCAAGGAATCGGTCGAAGGTATCGAATACTTCCGTTTCGCCAACTCGTTTCTCGAACCGATCTGGAACCGCAACTACGTTGCCAGTGTCCAGATCACCATGGCCGAGCGTTTTGGTGTGCGCGACCGGGGTGCGTTTTACGACGCGACCGGTTGCCTCCGCGACGTGGTGGAGAATCATCTGTTCCAGGTAATCGCACTGCTTGCAATGGATGCGCCGGCGACCATGAGTGCTGATGCGCAACGCAGTGAGAAATTGAGCGTGTTTCGGGCGATTCGGCGACTTGGGACGGACGATCTTGTGCGCGGCCAATACAGTGGCTATCGCAGTGAGTCGGGGGTTGCACCGCAATCCGACGTTGAGACGTTCTGCGCGGCGCGACTGCACATTGACTCCTGGCGCTGGGAAGGCGTCCCCTGGTACGTGCGTGCGGGCAAGCGCCTTCCGATAACCGCGACAGAAGTCTTGGTTCAGCTCAAACCCCCGCCCCAGGGACTCTTCCGCGACAGCCCCCGAACGCCGAGTGGGGCGAACTTCGTGCGCTTTCGGGTGGAACCGGAGCCTGCGATCGCATTGGGTGCTCGGATAAAGGTGGCCGGCCAGGACGCTGTTGGAGAGCAACGAGAACTCTCCATAGCGGAAGGCCAGGCCGGGACGGAATCCCCCTATGACCGCCTGCTCGGAGATGCCATGGCCGGGGATGGCACACTCTTCACCAGTGAGGCTGCGGTTGAGGCTGCGTGGGCAATCGTCGATCCCGTGCTCAAGCGCCACGGCCGCGCGCTACCGTATCGGGCCGGGAGCTGGGGCCCGGTGCAAGCCGACCGGATCGTGGCTGGCGGCGAAAAATGGCACAACCCCAGGCGTGCTTCACACTCAGGCGTCACCGGGCCCGACGCGGCGCAATGAGGGCCTTGCCAGGATTTGAACCGATGATGGACGGGGGCGTCTGAAGTGACGGCATGCATTCAAACGGTCGGCCTGACCAAGAAATATGGCGACACCAGGGCGGTCACCAATCTTGATCTCGCCGTGGATCCTGGCCAGGTGTTCGGGTTTCTCGGTCCCAATGGTGCCGGGAAGACCACCACGATCCGAATGCTACTGGCGCTTCAGCGGCCAACGACCGGGCGAGCATCGGTGCTGGGTCTTGATGCGCGGAGTGAGAGCGTCGAGATCCACCGCAGAGTGGGGTACCTGCCTGGTGATCTCCAGCTCTATGCGCGGATGACGGGCAATCAGCTCATCGACTGGTTTGCGCGGGCACGCGAGCTGAAGTCGCGGAGTCTTGCCAACCAGTTGGTCGAGCGTTTCTCCGTCGTGACCAACCGTCCGGTTCGTGAGCTGTCGAAAGGCAATCGGCAGAAGATTGGCTTGGTGCTCGCGTTCATGCACGAGCCCGAGCTCCTCATCCTGGACGAACCCACCTCCGGGTTGGACCCGCTCATGCAAGCGGAGTTCGAGACGCTCGTGCGCGAGACTGTTGGATCCGGGCGCAGTCTGTTCCTCTCGTCGCACGATTTGGATGAGGTACAGCGCCTGGCCGATCGCGTTGCGATCATCAAGGACGGCGAGCTTGTTGCCACAGATACTGTCGCGGCGTTGCGATCTCGGGCACCGATGCAAGTGGAAGCGCGCTTCGATACTCCCGTTGAGCGGGCGGTATTTGATGGCCTCGACGGTGTGTCTGTCGCCGAGTGCGACGGCACGCGTCTGGTGCTCGTCGTGAGTGGCCGCATTGGACCGGTCCTGCGCCTGATCGCCGATCGCGATCCCGCAGATGTCGTATCGCGACACGCCGACCTCGACGAGTTGTTCCTGCAGTTCTATCGGGGTACGCCTCCAACCGAGGCATCACATGCGGATTGATGTCGCGCGCCTTGATGTGTCGCAGAGGCGCCGCAGTGTTGTCGGTTACGCGATCGGAATGGCGCTGTACACGCTTGTGGTGGCAGCGCTCTATCCCGCCTTCAAGGATTCGACGTCCTTCGACAACCTGGTAACGAGCGACCCGACTGCGGCCGCCCTGTTCGGAATCTCAGGGTCGATCACTTCGTCGTCGGGGTGGCTGAATGCCAACATTTACGCCAATTTCTTTCCGCTCATCATGCTTTTCATGACAGTTGGGTACGGGGCCGCCGCTCTTGCCGGCCAG
>JBBRTC010000118.1:0-3069 GCA_038244765.1 Candidatus Nanopelagicales bacterium
AGGAACTCCGCCCGGACGTCGTTGTGCTCGACGTCAAGATGCCGTTGCTCGAAGGGATTAGCGCGGCCGAACGGATTGTGGATGCGCGTTGCAGTGCGGTCGTCCTGCTCACGGCATTTTCGCAACGCGAACTCGTTGAGCGGGCGCGCGATGCCGGCGTGATGTCGTACGTCGTCAAGCCGTTCACCCGAAGTGACTTGAGGCCGGCCCTTGAGCTGGCGATCTCACGACACGAACAGATCGCCGGTTTGGAGCGCGAAGTCGCGGCGCTGTCCCAACGCTTAGAGACCCGCACCCTGCTCGACCGCGCCAAGGGCCGGTTGCAGTCCCGGTTCCACATGAGTGAAGACGAGGCCTTTCGGTGGTTGCAAAAGACGGCGATGGACCGTCGGTTGCCGGTCCGCGAAGTGGCCGAGGCTGTTCTCGCCGAGGATCCCTAGCCCGGCGATTCGCCCGATTCTGCTGAGTCGCGATGCGTCACCGATGCACAACGGATAGGTGCCAGCCGGTCTCGATCGGTCGGGATCGACGGTTTAGGTAACGAAAGGGCAACGAGGTCAACACACAGTCGCCGCAACTCGTGCGGGGGTCCCGCGTATTCGCTAGGTTCACGGCGCAGCAATAACTGGTCGCACTTTGCGGCCACACCCATGGTGAATGGAGACGTTCATGACACGACCTGCCCTTGTGCGGTCGCTGGCTGTCATCGGCGTCGCGAGCCTTACGCTCGCGGCCTGCAGCAGCAGCAACAATGCCACATCCCCGTCGAATTCCGCGAGCGGAGCGGCCGGCCCTCTGATCATTCAGACCGTCTTGCCGCAGACCGGTTCACTCGCGTTCCTCGGCCCACCTGAGTTCGCTGGCGTCAAGTTGGCTGTCCAGCAGATCAACGCCGCTGGCGGCGTCCTCGGATCGCCCATCACCGAGCTGGTGGGTGACTCAGGTGACGCGTCGACCAACACGGCCTCTACCACCGCTGACGCCGGCCTGGCCAAGAACGCCACCGTCTTCATCGGTGCAGCCTCCTCGTCCGTGACGCGCGCCATCTACAAGAAGATCACCGGCGCCGGTGCGGTTCAGATTTCTCCCGCCAACACCGCGATCGACCTTTCCAGCATCAACGACAACGGTCTCTACTTCCGTACGGCTCCGCCGGACGTATTCCAGGGCGCCGTGCTTGGTGGCGTGGCGAGCAAGGATGGCCGCAAGAACGTAGCCGTCCTCGCACTGTCCGACATCTACGGTGACGGTCTGGGCAAGGCGTTCTCGGACAACTTCACTGCCAACGGTGGCAAGATCGCCGGCGGCAAGGTCATCTCGTATGACCCGAAGGCGACCGACTTCTCGGCTGAGGTTGGACAGGTCAAGGCCACCAGCCCCGACGCGATCGTCTTGATCGGATTCGACGAGTCCAAGAAGATCCTCCAGGAAATGCTCAAGCAGGGTGTTGGCCCGAACAAGGTCCCGCTCTACCTGGTCGATGGCAACCTGTCGAACACCATCGCTGACGGCCTCCCGGCCGGCATCATGAAGGGCACCAAGGGCACCACGCCCGGCGCCCAATCGACGGGTGACTTCAAGGCGCAAATGCTCACGGTCGACCCCGCGCTCAAGGACTTCTCCTACGGTCCTGAGTCCTACGACGCGACGATCTTGGCCGCGTTGGCCGCACAGGCTGGCAACAGCACCGCCGGTAAGGACATCGCTGCGAACCTCGCCGCCGTGTCCCAGGGCGGGGAAGCGTGCAATACCTTCCAGCAGTGCAGCGACTTGCTGAAGTCCGGCAAGGACATCGACTACAACGGTCAGTCGGGACCCATCGACTTCAACGCAGTCGGTGACCCTTCGGCCGCGACAATGGGTGTCTACGAGTACGGCCCCGACAACAAGTACGTGCCGCTCAGCTACATCTCCGGTGTTGTTCCGCCGGTACCGAGCGTCGCACCAACCAGCTGATCGTTCACTAGTCAGCACGAAGGCCCGGTCCCGAAAGGGAACCGGGCCTTCGTGTGTGATGGAGGAACAAATACTTCGGCGCGATTGAACGCGAATCAAATCGGACCGAACTAGGGGAGCGGCTCTAGGCCTTTGCGAGCGTCCCCAAGTAGAGCTCGATGACCTTGGGGTCGTCGGCCAAGCCCTTACCAGTCCCGGTGTAGGCGTTGCGTCCCTGATCCAGGACGTACCCGCGGTCGCAGATCTGTAGGCATCGCCGCGCATTCTGCTCGACCATGATGACCGTGACGCCGGTCTTGTTGATCTCTCGAGTCCGAATGAAGACTTCGTCCTGAAGTACCGGCGAGAGTCCAGCAGAGGGTTCGTCGAGCAGTAGCACCGATGGATCCATCATGAGGGCACGACCCATGGCCACCATTTGTCGCTCGCCACCGGACAACGAACCGGCACGCTGCTTGCGTCGATCGCCGAGGGTGGGGAAGAGGTCAGTGACGAATTCGAATCGCTTAGCGAAGTTCTTCGGCGCCTGGTAGGCGCCCATTTCGAGGTTCTCTTCAATGGTCAGGGAAGGAAAGACGTTGTTGGTTTGGGGGACAAACCCGATTCCCTTGCGGACGAGTTGGTCCGCGCGTTCGTTGGTGATTTCCTCATCGCGCAGGGTCACCGTGCCGCTGTTGACCCGAACCAATCCAAACAGGGCCTTTAGCAGCGTTGACTTGCCAGCACCGTTGGGTCCGATGATTCCGACGAGTTCGCCCTCGTGGGCGTACAAATCGCAGCCGGTGAGGATGTTGACCCCGGGGATGTAACCAGCGATGACGTCGTCGACGCGGACCAATGCGCCTTCCGCGGCGCCGACGTGCTCGGTGCGATCCACCTGGGTCTCAACGTGGTGGCGGGGCGCGGATGCGTCGATGGTGAGTTCGCGCTGGAACTCCTCGCGATCGTCGGGGCCAATACTCATGACGGAGTCTCCTTAGTCATGTCGATGACGGGGGACGACTCAGAAGCGGCGATGGATTCGTCGTGATGGGTACCCAGGTACGCGTCGATGACCTCCTGGTTGGCCATCACCGAGTCCGGTGGCCCTTCGGCGATCACGCGGCCCTGGCC
>JBBRTC010000119.1:0-3024 GCA_038244765.1 Candidatus Nanopelagicales bacterium
AGGCACTCTGGCACTCACTGGAGGTTGGGCTGACGCAGGCGCGCGATGACGCAAGCGCCGAGATCTGGCGGCTGCGCAATCACCCCGACCATGCCGAGGGCGCCCAAGCGTGGGCCGAAAAGCGCACGCCTCGCTGGCAAGTGGAGGTTTCGTGACATACCAACGGCTGATCGTCGAGCGCCGCGGCCCGGTGGGCTGGATCATCAACAACCGCCCGGATCACCTCAACGCCTACGACTCCGTCATGCGCGCGGAGTTCCCAAAAGCGTGGGCGGAACTCGATGAGGACCCGGACGTTCGTGTCATCGTTCACACCGGCAACGGTAAGGGTTTTCAGGTCGGCGCCGACATGGCCGATCTCGACGGCGACGCGGTCCTGCAATTCCAAGAGACGATGGCGACACTCGACCTGAAGCTCACGGCCTGGCACTGCAACGTCGGCAAGCCGGTGATCACCGCCATCAACGGCGTGTGTGCAGGCGGAGGGCTGCACTGGGTCGCCGACGCCGACATCGTCATCGCCAGCTCGAACGCGACATTCGTCGACCCGCACGTGTCGATCGGTCAGGTCTCCGCGCTCGAAACCATTGCATTGATGCGGAAGATGCCCGCCGAAGCAGTCCTGCGGATGGCACTCGTCGGCAGCCACGAACGACTGTCCGCACAGCGCGCATACGAACTCGGCATGATCAGCCAGATCGTCGATCCGCCAGAAGACCTGCGTGACGTCGCCCAGGCGCTCGCGGAAAAGATTGCCCGCAACTCCCCGACCGCCATGCGTGCCACCAAACGCGCGCTGTGGGGTGCACTCGAGCATGGGCTGACGGACGCGTGCAAGGAAGGCGCCGGACATTTGACGTCGATGTGGGGGCATCCCGACCAGAACGAGGGACCGCTGGCCTTCGCCGACAGGCGAGAGCCGAATTGGCTTTCACTGCAGGCGGACTCGTGAGCCTGGCCGAACTATTGAATGGACTACCAGACGTTGCGATATATACGCTGGGCGAGGACATCTCACGCGAGGACCTCATCGAGCGCGCCGACCGGCTAGGCACGACACTCACCGAACTCGGCCTGGAAACCGGGCAGATCGTCGCCGCGATGTTGCCCAACGATCCCACCACGATCGCGGCACTGTTCGGCACATGGCGAGCGGGCGGGGTCTACACCCCCCTGAACCCTCGCGCCGCCGACGCCGAAGTGGTCAGCCAACTCGATACGCTGCGGCCGGTCGCCGTGATCACCACTCCCGAACTCGCGCATCGCTTCTCGTCGGCTGGACTTGCGGTCATCACGGCAGGCGAGTCGTGGTCGGTCACTCTCGCAGCCACCGCTCCCACCGACCCTCGCCAGTACGATGCCGACGTCGCCCTGCTGCAGTTCACGTCCGGCACCACGGGCGCGCCCAAACCGGTGCCACTGCGTCACGCGACCGTGCTCGACCTGATCGATCGTCTGCTGGCGAGCCTGCGCGGAAACAAGCCAGCCAACCCCGACCGCGTACCCATGCCCAACCTGGTGCCGTTATCGCTGTCCCTCTGGGCGGGCATCTATCAGGTACTCTTCGCGTTTCGCGCCGGTGCCGGCGTCATCCTGATGGACCGTTTCTCCGCGACGGATTTCGCCACCCTGGTCAAGCGCCACGAGCTGCGCTCGACTGTGCTGCCGCCCGCCGCACTCACGATGGTCCTGCACGACGAAGGCGTCGCCGACCTGGTGCCGCTGAAGATCGTGCGCAGCATCACCGCTCCCTTGTCCCCCGTACAGGCTCGCAGGTTCATGGACCGGTTCGGCGTGATGGTGCTGAACTCCTACGGCCAAACGGAATTGGGCGGCGAGGTCGTTGGGTGGTCGGCGGCGGACTCACGGGAATGGGGGGAGAACAAACTCGGCTCGGTCGGCCGGGCACTACCGGGTATCGACGTGTGCATCCTCGACGACGAGGTATTGGTTCGTACTCCGACGACGGCGGCGCGGAAGATCGACCCCGCGTTCCTCGACCGCCTCACCGACGACGGTTGGTTCCACACCGGTGATCTCGGCTGGCTGGATGACGAGGGATTCCTCTGGCTCGACGGTCGAGTGTCGGACATGATCAATCGCGGTGGCCTGAAGGTGTTCCCCGGTGCTGTCGAGGACGTACTCGTATCGGCACCAGGGGTCCGCGAGGCCGCGGTGGTCGGCGTGCCCGACGAACGCGTGGGAGAAGTGCCGTGGGCCTTTGTCGTTCGCACCGACGGCACCGCCGACGAGGCCGCGCTGTTGAGCTGGTGCCGCGATCACCTAACGCCATACCGGGTTCCGACGCGAATCGTGTTCGTCGAGCAACTGCCCCGAAACGACGTCGGCAAAGTCGTCAAGCGTGAGTTGGCCGCGCTCGCGGACGCCTAGGCTCGACGGTACCCGCAAAGATATGCATTCGAGAACCAACGCTCTCCACAATCGATATCGTCATTTACACTATGCCAAGACATCCCTACCAGGCCGAAGGCGGATCAATGACCGATCGCGTGGCTCTGCACCGAAGAATGGCCCACGCTAAGTGGGAGGCTTACGCGAAGGCCACCGAAACCAACTACGTCACGTACGGAGACGAGTGGATCTACGCGCCTGACGCCGTCATGATGTGCCCCTTGTTCAACGGCGGCGTCGCGCAACCGATGGGCGACCTGTATTCGGAGGAACTGGGGGCTGCCATGACGAAATACGCGCCTGACGGTGACATGCTCACCCCCGAATTCCGCATGTGGTGGAAGCACATCCCCGACTTTCGGATCGTTACCCCGTTCGACTGCACCGCCGCTGAATGGGGATTCGCGATGCGCGACACGTATGCAGGCACGCTATCCGACGGCACGGTCCTCGAACTCCACGAGTGGGACTATGTCTGGACCAATGAGCAAGGACACATCACTCGCTGGGACTGGTTCGTCGACTCTCGTGAGTGGTACCCGTTCCTGGAGATAGTCGGCCTTGATCCCGGCAGCCTGACGTATCAGGGCTACACCCTGAACTTCTTGCGTC
>JBBRTC010000120.1:0-2998 GCA_038244765.1 Candidatus Nanopelagicales bacterium
CCCGTTGCAGAGATGCCCGAGGGTCGGTTCGGTGCCGAACAGTCGGAGCCCCCACAGCGAGTCGAGGAACTGGTGAAGGAACGCACGGCGAGCACTGATTCGTGGGTGAACTCCGATGGCACTCGTTCGGTTCGCACCTTCATTGAGCCTAAGTACTTTCGCGATGACGGGTCCGACATCTGGTCGCCAATTGACACGACGCTCGTTCCAGACGAACGTCGCCAAGGTCGTGCGCGGTCGGCGGCCAACGAATGGTCCGTGTCGTTCGGCGCTTTAGGTTCGACAGAGGCTGCGCAACAGTTTGAGGTCGGTAGCGGCACTGTGGGCTTTAGTCCCGCAGACGCGTTGGTTGGCATCAAGCCACTGGTAGAGGGTTCGACAGCCACGTATCAGGAGTTGTGGTTGGACACGGACGCCGAGTACCGAGTAACACCCGTAGGCGTCGACGAGCGGCTGGTCCTTCGTTCTTCAAGTGCACCCACTTCGTTCACGTTCGCTGTGTCAGGGGCCACACCAATAGCGAACGAGTTGGGGGGAGTCGATCTGATGTTCGCCGACGCGCTGCTCGGCTCTATTCCGCCGCTCACGGTTGACACCGCCGTGCACTCAGTTCGACCTCAGACGGCCGGCGCGAGGTTCACCGTCGACAGCAGCGAACGCGGCGGACGCATCACGATCACGCTGAGTGCAGCGTGGCTCAAGGCGCTTCCCGCAGTGGCGTTCCCCGTGGTGATCGATCCCACATTCAATCCAACGACCGTGCCGTCCCAGATGACTAGCTTCAATTCTCTCGGCAACTCAGTCTCGAACGTTGCTCGGGCAGGAGATACGTCAAGCCTGGAGTTGTGGCGGAGCACCGCTTCGCAGCCTATCCCGACGCCGCCCACTGGGTCCGGCCAGCCGTGGTATCTAGAGAGCGCCTTTCTGAGCATCGTGGACGCAACCGGGAGTCAGACCGGCTATCCCAGCCTCCAGGTGCTTGGCCATGAGTCGCAACCGATGAATTTCGGTCAGGTATTGAATGCCGGACACCTCTTGCCAACCGTCGGTGTCGCCAGTGTCGGGTCTGGGCTGTATCGGTACACCGTGGATGTCGCCCCGTGGGTCGGCGCACATCCCGGGTCTCAGACCTGGTTCGGGTTCGTCGCCGACGAGAATCTGAGTCATGCGCCGACCTATGAGACCTTCACCAACGGCTTGTCGGTGGAGTACTTCTACGCGCAGACGCCCGCACCGACGTCGTTGTCGTCGCCTACGGGCACTGTCTCGTCGACGACGCCGCTACTCCAGGCGATTCCCGTTACAGGCGAGACCACGACGGTGTACTACCGCTTCCAAGTCGCCACGGAACAATACGGTGCGGGACAAGTGCTGGACTCGGGATGGGTAACCACCACGACCTTTCAGGTACCCGACGGAGCGCTGGCCGATGGCATGACCTACTACGCCCGCGTATGGGACGCAATCGGTGCACCGTGGGGGTCGCCCGGTGACTACTTCTACGTACCGCCCGCTAGTCCGTCGATCTCCACGACACTGACAATTAGAAAGCGGCTCGGTGGAGGCGGGACCGCTCCAACCGACACGGTCGGCGCCGTGCCTGGTTCGACATCGACTCCGAGCGAAGGAGCGCCGTCACCGGGGATCACGCCAGCGAGCGTGACCGTGAACATGGTCACCGGAAACCTCTCTGTCGCTGCGGGCACGCACCCGTTGTCAACCCTCGGCGGTACTGCTGGAGTCACCCTGAACTACGACTCACTCGGTGCCAACGGACTCGACGGTGGCGCCCACGGTCTCTACGGCCGCTACTCCTCCCCCGGCGGCTTAGCGCTCGGCCAACGCGTCGATCCGAGTATCAACTTCGCGTGGACAAACTCCCCAATGGGTGGTTACACCAGCGGCCCCATCACTGTTGAGTGGACCGGTACCGTCACCAAACCGACGACGACAGGGGCTTGGCGTCTTGGCGGCACTGTGAAGAGCGGCTCCATGGCAATTTACGTTGACAACTCGTCCAGTCCGTATGCCACGGTGACGCAGACGAGTCCACAGTTCGGATCTCAGATGACGTCGTGGGCAGCGGGATCTGTTCACAGCATCCGAATCACCTACACCAGCACGACATTGCGTGGTGTGCAGCTCTGGGGACGCGACGATGGCATCACCGCGGGACCCTCGAGCGCAATCATCCCAACCAGCCTGCTCGCTCCGCGCGGCACCGGCCTCCCGGCAGGGTGGAGACTCGCAGCTAACCCGTACGCAGGTTCCTGGACGCGCTTGGATGATCTCGGTGCGCAAGTCGTGTTGCATAGTTCGAGCGGCGCAACGGCGACATTCACCCGCAGAACCGACGGCAGCTACGCACCGCCTCCGGGCAGCACCGACCTACTGGCCGTGTCAACCGACACCGTGTCAGGACTGATCAACGCGGGAGAGTTCACAGTCTCTAGCGGCACAACGCAGATCGTGTTTGGCCGAGAGGGATGGGTCAAGTCAGTGAACACGGTGGTTGACGACCTCCACCCGACAGCGCTCGAGTACACCTACACGGCACTCAGCGGGACGGTGGCTACGCCCGTGCTCACGAAGATCAAGGACCGCGTCACAAGCCGGTCGATCTATCTCTGTTACGGCGCTTCGTCGTGTACCGGTGGAGGCAGTTCCCTTGCACCAGACGGCATGCTGGGACGAATCAACTATTGGGATGGCACCAACACCGTCATCACATACGTCAACGGCCAACTCTCGCGAGTCGCCAATCCTGGAGGTCTCACCGGGGATTTCGGTTACGACAGCCTGGGTCGACTTGTCAGCGTTCGCGACCCGCTCGCGTATGACGCCATCGCAGCTGGACAACGCTCGGATTGCCTGGCGGCGTCGCCATCCACACCCACTTGCTCAACGCAGATCGCATACGACCCATCAGGCCGAGTGTCGACCATCACACAACCGGCTCCGACACCGGGCGCCACCCGCACCACCCGAACCTATACCG
>JBBRTC010000121.1:0-2911 GCA_038244765.1 Candidatus Nanopelagicales bacterium
AAAGTCGAGACGCGTTACGAGGTGCTCACTGATTCGGGCAAGGACCCACTCACCGGGAAGCGCCGTCAGGTGCGACGACGTTTCAAGACCGAAAAGGAAGCGCGAGAAGCGCTTTCAGAAGTTCGTACCGAGGCAGCCAAGGGAACGTTCGTCGCACGTAAGAATCTGACGGTCGCTGAGGCCGTTGACGATTACCTTGCCGCTCGTCACAACCTGCGCGCCACGTCGCTATCGAAGCTGACCTACGACCTCGCCATCCTCAAGCAATTTCATGGCGACTTGGGCTTGCAACAACTGACCAAAGCCCACATCGACCGCATGGTTACCTCGCTCGTAAAGGGTGGGACGACCACACCAGCGACGACGAAGTTTCCAAAGGGACGCACTCGACGGGCGTGGGGACCAAAGGCTGTCAACAAGGTCATCAGCGCTACTGCACGATTGCTCGAAGACGCTCAACGCCAGGGCCTCGTACCTCGCAACGTCGCCGTGGGCGTGACGCGTGTGGCGTCGTCCCATCAATCGCTCGACACGTTCACACCCGCCGAGGTCAAGCAATTCCTATCAGGGCTCGCTGACGACCGATTGGCGCACGCATGGCACCTCGCGCTGACGGGGCTTCGTCGTGGCGAGATTGCAGGATTACGTTGGTCCGACGTCGACCTCGACGCTGCAACCTTGACCATCGTCAACAACCGCGTAAGCGCGGGTGGGCGATCAGTCGAGAACGACCCTAAATCGTTCACGTCGCGCAGGACGCTCCCACTCCCAGATCGTCTCGTCGTCGCCTTGCGTGATGCGCGTGAGCGTCAACGTCGCGAACGCATCGAGGCAGGCTCTGCGTACCGCTCAGGCTCCTATGTCGTATCCAACGAAATTGGCGACCCGTACTCACCAGCTGTGATGTCTCGATATTGGCGCGAGGCACTGGCTCGTGTGGGCATAAGACACTTGAAGCTGCATGGTGCGCGACATACCGCGGCCACGCTGATGCACCTCGACGGGGTGCCCGTCGCAGTCATCGCCGCGTACATCGGACACAATGATCCGGCCCTCACCCTGCGGTTGTATGCTCACTCGCAAGACGACGCCTTGCGCGCCGCTGCGATCTCATTGCAACACTGAGTGTGACATCGACATGCCACGCCCGACGCAAGCAGGGACGTATGCGCACGTCAAGCACGTCTTCGCCGATGTAGTTCAATGGCAGAACATCAGCTTCCCAAGCTGAATACGCGGGTTCGATTCCCGTCATCGGCTCCCTTCTGAGCAGCACTTTTGCTGTTCGAACTGTTCGATTACTGGACCCCGGTGTCACGAGTTGTCACAACTCGATTCAAACTCGCACCGGCTGCCTTCAACGCGTCGCTCTGGGAGTGAGCGTAAATCTTCATGGTGGTCGACGCATCCTTAGGCCCGGTCCACGCCGCGATCACCGCGACCGGCACGCCCTGGAGGTGCATGAGGGTGGCGCATGTGTGCCTGGCCGCGTGCAACTTGATGTGCCGAATCCCAGCCGCTTTCACGGCATCACGCCAGTAACGCGATAGGACCGCCGGCGAGTAGGGGTCGCCGATCTCGTTGCACACCACGTAGTGGCCCGTGTAGTCGATTCGCGCCGCAAGACATTCTGCTGCTTGTAGGGCCTTGGCGGTCTTTAGTACAGAGACCAGGCGGTCAGGGAGTGGTAACTCGCGCCGCGATGTCTTGGACTTGGGCTCGTTCTCGGTCGTCCGGCCGCCCGCGCTGACTCGGTTGTTCTCAATCTTCAGTGTCTTCGCCTTCAAGTCGATGTCCGACCATCGAAGACCCGCGATCTCACCGCGACGAAGGCCACACAGCGCCAGTTCCCAAGCGTGCGCCAAACGATCACCGGACACCGCCGCTAGCAGTTGCTCGACCTCGGCTTCGGTGTAGGTATCGAGTGGCGTGAAGTCGGGCTCGAGTCGATCGACGAGCGCTGCGACGTTCCGGGCGATCAAACCCTGTTTGACCGCATCGGCCAAGACTTGCTCGACGGTCGAGATCATCTTGTTGATCGACCCAGCGGACCACGGTCGCCGTGCCCGTTCTTTGCGAGTAAATGTTCCGCCCGCCTTTAGGTCGACGACGAGAGCGGCGAGGTGCGCCTTCGACAGGCGCTTAACGGGTTGATCTCCGTGCCGTTGCCGTAGCGGATCGAGGTCGTATTCGAACTTCGACAATGACGTCGCGCGGAGGCTGTGTCGGCCTGCGATGTAGTTAACACACATTTGCTCGACCGTCAGTGACGCCTTCGGGACGAATCGGCCAGTGGCACTCGTATCAACCAGCTCGGCAAGCGCAAGCCGGGCTTGCCGCTCGGTGGAGTAGCGACGGCGCGCTTGCTGACGTTTTCCTGTCACCAGGCTCGCGCCTGTGTCGACCGTAACTTGATACCGCACAACAAGTTTCCCCGTCGTCCGGTCGGTTACCGCGATTTTCTTGATCTGAGGCGGCAACTGCTGTCTAGGCATCTTTGTTTTTCCTCATCGTCGAAGTGCCCCATAGCCGCCGCCGTAGCTGTGCAAGTTCCTCGTCGGCCGCAACCAGTCCGGTCGATAGGTTGCGCACCCGCTACATGCTGTGGGGTTCCCCCAGAAGACGCCGATCATTCGCCTTGAGTATCTCCGAGATGCGTACGCGGTGCCGTGCTCACATGTCCATGTCCACGCCGAAAGCGGTCTGCTAACACAGCTTCTCGCGTCTACCGGCCACGCTTCACCTGCGGCCGTAGAGTCTATTCACCTGCCAACTGGAGGTGATCGCTTCCGCCCCTGTGTCGAAGACTTCGTGCAGTTCCTGATCCAAGAGTGTGGTGTGGCCGGCCGCGAAGGCTGGCTCGAAGAGGTCGATACCGTACGCGAGACGTATCGGTGTACCCAGACCGCTG
>JBBRTC010000122.1:0-2721 GCA_038244765.1 Candidatus Nanopelagicales bacterium
GTCACAATCGGGGCGCGCTGACCGCAGCCCGACATCCATCTTCGCGCGCGTCATAGACACCCTCCACGAAACAAACATGCAGTTCAGAGTTCTACTGCGCTCAGAGCTCCAGATAACGATCGAAAGCACTTTTGCCACCGTGCGGTTGCGGACCGAGGTCACCAAGGGACCCGGCTCCCGTGCCGCGGGAATCCCTGGCCTACAAGCTTGATCGACGCCGCACAGGCCCGTTGGCGCGCCGTCAACGCCCCACACCTGGTCGCCCTCGTCCGTGCCGCCGCGGTGCTCCACAACGGCAAACTGCTCGACCGCCCCATCGACATCACACCCACCGAACCCGGTGCCGGATCAACCGAAACGGAAGTCGCGTGATCCGCGGAACCTTCCACCACGTGATGGTTCAGGCTGGGGGCCTGTCGGGTTCGAGAAACTCCAGCCGATTGTCGAATGGGTCCGCGGCGTAGAAGCGGCGAAATCCGGGAAAGTCGTCGTCCCACTGAACGCCGCAGCCGGCAGCGGCAAGTCGTTCAGACAGCGCGTCCACATCCTCGACGAGGATGCCCGGATGTGCTTTGCGGGCTGGTCGAAACTCGGACTCGACGCCAAGGTGAAGTTCCAGACCGCCAGCCCGAAACCAGGCACCACCTCGTCCGGCGAGAACTGCCGGTTTCGCGATCTCGTTCATGCCAAGAACCGTTACGAAGAAATGCCGTGCCCGCTCTTCTTCGCCGACTGGCATCGCCAGCTGTACATGATGGAGACTCGCAAACATGACCCCGATTCTCCCCTAGTCGAAGCACTGCGAGTGCGGCCGCCCACCAACCTTCTGGTCAATCGATCTGCTCGGCGTCAAATCTGCTCAATCCACAGGCATTGACAATTCCTCGCCCGTGGGGAGGGGCTCGATTCCGTGACCTGCCAGGTCGAACATTTCGGCAGGGGCGTCATAGCGTCGGGCGGCTTCGTGGTCCTGGTCGACGTAGGTGGAGTCGTGTTCGCGGAATCGTTGACGGTATTGGCCGAAGTGTGCGGCTTTTGGCGTCGAGGGCGGCTTGTCGGCGGGCCAGGCTGGTGACGATGCCGACGGCGACGGGGTAGCCCATGGGGCCGTGGGAGGCGATGATGCGTGGGACTTCTTCGACGGCTTGGGGGCTGATCGCCGCGGCGCGCGTTTGCAGCTCGATGTAGTCGTCGGCAGCGTTCAGCAGGTCGGCCGGGTTGGCGTTCAAGTAAGCCATCACGCCCTTTCGGGTTCAGCGTTGCATTTCGTGACCGGTGCCAAGCACTGTAGGGCCCGGTGTGGACACCGGTGGGTGATCATCATCGGAGCTGGTTGAGGGTGGTGTTGGGCCAGTAGCCGATGACACCGTCGAACTCGAGGTCGGTCTGGACGAAGTCGTTGCCGACGGCGACGAGCGGTTCGTGGGCCAGTTTGGCTGCCGCGTAGGTCATGGTGTCACCGAAGTTCAGCGCGGCGGGGTGCCGTCCTTTGCCGTACTGGGTGTACGCGCGGTGTGCAGCGGCGGCGTGGTCGGCGGTGAAAACGACCACGCCGAGGTTGATTTCGCTTTTCAAGCGGTCGAAGACGGTGCGTGCGATGGTGCCGTGGCGGCTGGTTAGGACGATGAGGCATTCGACGATGCTTGGGGCCGCGATGACGGGGCTGCGGTCGTTGGCGAGCGCGGCGGCGACTTGCTCGGCGTGGGCATCTTCGCGCTGGATTAAGGCGATGATGGCGCTGGTGCCGACGAACACCGGTCACACCCCCGTTGCAGGGTCGTAGCCGAGGATTGCTTCGCGTTCAGCCTTGGTGATTGGTGTTCCGTCGTTCAGGAGTGGCCAGATCTCGTGGCGCATGACGGCGAGCAGTTCGTCGGTGCGATTGCCGGTGCGGGACTGGGTGATCTCGATTTGTGCCTTGAGTGCATGTCGTATCGCGTCGATGCGGGTGGTCAGATGGAGTCGTTGCATTAGCTCATCGGCTAGTCGGATGACCTCTTCGTCTTTAACGTTGAAAGCCATAGATACAAGGTACCACTAGACGCGTACTAGGTACCAGTGCCTTTTCGGTGGCGTGCTGCGCCGTCGGATTTGGCGACACGCGCCGATGTTCGTCGTCGATCCGCCGTGACCAATATCCGGACAGCTCTCCCTTGATGGGTTAGGTGCAATGTGTCCAGAAAGACCGCGCACTACAGGTTGAGCACCTCCTGCACCTGAACCTGCTCCTTGGTGCCCTCGCGCTGGGCGCCTATGCGTACACCAGCGCCGTCTGCCACATCGTGAAGAGCGTCATCACCAGGACTCGTCCAATTCGCCGAGCGACGCGATGAGAGCGCTGTTGGCCGTGTAGTCGACCGGACAGGCTACGACGCTGACGGTGTCGGCCGCCAACGCCTCGCGCAGGGTCGGCAGTAGCTCGTCGGCCGAGGAGATGCGGTACCCCTTCGCGCCGAAACTCTCGGCGTAGGCGACGAAGTCGGGGTTGTTGAAGCGGGTGTCGACGTGGTGGCCGATTTCGAGGTCCATCTTCCAGCTGATCAGCCCGTACGCATCGTCAACCCAGATGAGGATGACCATCGGCGTCCCGATCCGCAGCGCAGTCTCGATCTCCTGCGAGTTCATCAGGAACGAACCGTCGCCCGTGGCGACGAGCACGTTCGCGGCAGGCCGTGCGATCTTGGCGGCGATGCCTCCGGGCAGGGTCCACGCCATCGTCGA
>JBBRTC010000123.1:0-2711 GCA_038244765.1 Candidatus Nanopelagicales bacterium
AAGTTCGGGCTCGGGCCGCGGTACCTCGACGAGTTTCCCGTGCGGATCACCGCCGTCACGACGGCGCAGGCGAACGCAGCGATGCGCAAGCATTTCTTTCCTGACCGGCTACACGTCATCGTCGCCGGCGCTCTCGAGACGATTCCGAAATGAAGGCGGCCCTAGCGAGCGCAATATGCGTTTCGATTCTCGATGGACCCTTGGGTGTCGGCGACAGTGCGCAGTGCTCAACTACGCCTTTCCGACCCATTGCGGGCTTGCGAACCGTCGACAGGACTATCACGCAATGGTCGTTCGATTCGCTCAAGGGTGTGGGCGACGCGGACCTCGACGGCCGGGAACTACTTGCTGACAGTCACGCCTTCCTGACCAACGTGGAAAACCATCAGATCCTCGCCAGCGACGAGCGGACCGCTGTAGTTCTTGCGCGTTAGGTCAACGACCTCCTGCACGGTCATCGGCTTGACCTGCGGCGTACCCAATAGCGAGAAATGGTAGAAGACCGCGAGCTTTGGCTTCGTCCGCCCAAAGACGACTCCTGCTTCTTCCGGTTTGGTGTGATGCGCAAGAATGACTTGGAACACTGGAGAGCTGAGCAATTCCGGGCGGACAGCGGCGACCTGATGGATCAGAAGGTCGACGCCAGTTGCATACTTGATCAGGTTTTCACTAAACCGCGTGTCCCCTGACACGACGGCCGAGCGCTCGCCATAGTCAACGCGGAATCCGAACGCCGGCTTGACGAGATCGCCGTGGTCCACTTCGAAGGCTGTGACCTTTACTCCGTCGCTTTCGTACACGATTCCTTCTTTGATCTCGGTGACGGAAACCGAGACGTTCTCGCGAGTCAACTTCTGGTCCGCGATGCGGGTTCGGATATCCCAGTCGTAGGCTTTCTCCAGGTTGTCCATCATGTTTCTGGTTCCGGCTGGCCCAAATACTTGAAACGCCCCCTTGCGCTGGGCGAACGGCAGCTCTAGCCAGCCGGTGAGCCACAGATCGGGGATACCGACGACGTGATCGGAGTGCAGGTGCGTGATGAAGAGCTTATTGGCCTCGCCGAGCTTCACGCGCATTTGAAAAAGCCGTTGAGTCACTCCGCGCCCGCAATCGATCAGTAGCGTCTGAGCACCGGCTTGCACGAGGACACCCGGACCGAACCGGTCTATCGCCGGCTGCGGACTGCCGGTTCCCAGCAAAGTCACACGAAAATCGTCGCCACCTGTCGGGGCTTGCGCCCCTATCTGCGATGACATAGTCAGGCAGGTGAGAAAGGCGATCGCCGAAGCACACAGCGCTCTCCACCCTGAATTCATCTTTCCTCCCGAAAGAAGGATCTGATGCTCCGAAGTCTGACATTGCGGCGCGATCATGGCAACGGCATCAAGCCGCCGTGGCACGGCGCGACAAGTAGATCGACAGCGACGAGCACGGGAGACAGTGGACGAGCTTGGCTTGGCTTGGATTCAACCACTGTCGACGATGGCGTGCGCGGACCACCCGCTGACCCACTGTACGAATTCCTCGGATCGAAATGGAAAGGGCCGAATGAGGCAGGGACTAGCTAGCTAGGTGGGTCGCCCGAATGCCGTCGTTCGTGAACGACCGCAGATGGCCGGAAAGCGCCCCTCTCCATAATGTCAGGGCGGAAGAGCGCGCTTCCACACTAGACCTCGGTTTGTTCGGCGATCTCGAGCGCATCGTCGACTTCGATGCCAAGATACCGAACCGTACTTTCGAGTTTGGTGTGTCCAAGGAGGAGCTGAACCGCGCGTAGGTTCTTCGTCCGCCGATAAATCAGGGTCGCCTTCGTACGCCGCATGGTATGGGTCCCGTACGATGACGGATCGAGACCAATCTCCGCGACCCATGCTCGCACTATCCTTGCATACTGTCTGGTCCCGAGATGCGCCGAGTCGTGGATCCGGCTTGGGAACAAAAAGTCATCATTAGCGAGACGGGCATGCCGTATCCAAGTTGCGATTGCTTCACGAGTCTTTGGCCTTACGCTCCAAGGGCTGTTGACCACGCTGGCCAGGCCCGCGGTGCCTGCTGCACAGCGGACGCCCGCCAGGGGCCCCCAACGGCTGCCAACCACATTCACAAGGACACCCCATGAACATCCTGATGGTGTTGACCTCGCATGACCAACTCGGCGATACCGGCAAGAAAACCGGTTTCTGGCTGGAGGAATTTGCCGCTCCGTACTACGTGTTCAAAGACGCGGGCGCCAAGGTGACGCTGGTGTCACCCAAGGGTGGCCAGCCCCCACTGGACCCGAAGAGCGACGAGCCAGACACCCAAACCGAGGCCACTCGGCGCTTCAAGGCCGATTCAGATGCCCAGCGCGCGCTGGCCCACACCGGCAAGCTGGCCGATGTGGATGCGGCCGAATACGACGCCGTGTTCTACCCTGGGGGCCACGGCCCGCTTTGGGATCTGGCGCAAGACCAGAACTCGCTGCAGCTGATCCAGCAGATGCTCCAAGCCGACAAAACCGTGGCTGCCGTGTGCCATGCACCCGGTGTGCTATGGCGTGCCAAAGGTGCCGATGGCGCCTCGGTGGTCAAGGGCAAACGTGTCACCGGATTCACCAACTCTGAAGAAGACGCCTCGGGCCTGACCCAGGTGGTGCCGTTTCTGGTGCAAGACCTGCTGGTGGAAAACGGCGGTGTGTACAGCAAGGACGCCAACTGGCAGCCCTACGTGGT
>JBBRTC010000124.1:0-2640 GCA_038244765.1 Candidatus Nanopelagicales bacterium
GTACACCGAGGTCGACGACTTGACGACGATCTTGCGGATCGAGGGCGCACGTTGGCACGCGGCGAGCAACTGCATGGTGCCGATGACATTGATCTCCTTCATCGACACGCGTCCGCCTGCTTGTACCGGCGTCGAGATCACGCCCATGTGTACGACCGTGTCGACACCGGCGGTGGAGATGACTTTGGCGATGATCGGATTGCGAATATCGGCGCGAACAAACTCAGACCGGCCGATGTCACCCCGCGGCGGAACGACGTCGACGCCGATCACGCGATCGATTTCGGGATCTTCGGTGAGGATGCGCGACATCTGGCCGCCGAGGTAGCGCGAGACGCCGGTCACGAGAACTACTCGCGACATCGATGCCTCCCGTCGCCGTACTGCCGGAAGTGGGCTGGCCGATCTGCCTGCCGAACCCACCGAGTGGTGAGTTCGCCCAGGCTACTTCTTGTTACGGCGCTGGATGCGCGTCTTCTTGAGCAGCTTGCGATGCTTCTTCTTCGCCATCCGCTTGCGGCGCTTCTTGACTACGGAGCCCATGGGTCCCTCACGTTCGTGTGTTGACGACTGGCCGAATCAAACGGTGCTGGCGCACGTCGTCACACGACCCACACCTTCTGAGTGCGAACCCTATCCGCCGGAACCGATCTGGCCCGCGCCGGGGAATCTGGAGGGTCTCCAGCCCTGCTCCCGAGGCTTACCGGTCCTACCTCCCCTAACGGTCCTCTCCCCTGCCTCCCCCACCGCAGCAAGTGATCTAGAACGGATCCATCGGATCTGTGACGAGACCGTGCAGCGGGAAAACTCCTCGACGCGTCTCCAGCACGGCCCGATCTACGGGGTCGTCGGGGTCGAACCCGGCTTCCCAGGACCGCACCCACGGATCCGCCCCATCGGTCATTCGCCCCGGACTCTGCCGACCCAGCGCGCGTGCGACGTACTCGATGTACCCGGCGGGTAACTCCGTCGTCGGCGGGATCGACGCGCCCGCGGCCTCCGCAATCAGGTGCGTCCACGCGCGAGGCACGACATCGGTCAACGAATACCCGCCCCCGCCGAGTGCAACCCATTTGCCGCCGGCAAATCGGTGCGCCCATCGGTGCAAGGCGTCGTAGGAAGCGCGTTGCCCGTCGATGGAGAGGACAAAGTGGGCCAGCGGATCCTCCGCGTGGCTGTCGCAACCGTGCTGAGTCACGAGGAATTGCGGATCAAATGCCTCCAGCAACTGAGGCACTACTGCGTGGAAGGCGCGCAGCCACGCGTTGTCTCCTGTGCCGGGTGGGAGTGCGACGTTGACGGCGTACCCCTCCGCGTCCGGCCCGCCGATTTCGTCGGCGAAACCGGTGCCAGGGAATAGTGCGCTGCCCGTTTCATGAATGGAAATCGTGAGCACCCGCGGGTCATCCCAAAACATTGTCTGTACGCCGTCACCGTGATGAACGTCGACATCGACGTAGGCGATCCGCTCGACGCCTTGATCGAGGAGCCAGGAGATGGCGACGCCGATGTCGTTGTAGACACAAAAGCCGGAAGCCGCGTCGGGCATCGCGTGGTGCAGGCCGCCGGCGAGGTTGATCGCATGATCGGCATTGCCAGTGTGAACCGACCGGACAGCTTCCAGCGACATCGCACAGATACCCGAACTCGCTTCGTGCATTCCTTCGAAGCAGGGGACGTCGCCGGTGCCGAGACCCCGCAACAGGTCGTCGTCATCGACGTCGATGCTGGCACGGCGTACGGCTTCGATGAAGCCGAGGCTGTGAACGCGGAGCAGGTCGGCATCGGAGCAGCCAACCTCTGGCCGTACGACATCGACGTTGTGACGGTCAAAGAGGCCGAACTCCTCGGAAAGTCTCATCGCCAACGCGACCCGGATCGGGGCGAGCGGATGAGACGCGCCAAAGTTGTACGAAGCGGCGATCGCGTCATCCCATGCAACGCGCACTCGCTCGCTCATCGCACTCCCAGCAACTCTGACCGGCTGAAACCGGTTCCAAGATCAAAGTTTGAGGGCAAAACCTCAAGTTAATCTTCAGGTTTGTACCTTTAAGGCAGATTAGTTGCTGGGGAGGCCGAGTTGTTCAGAGCGGTCGCGGGCGGCTTCCATCGCCGACAGGAACGCCGCGCGCACCTTGTGATCGTCAAGTGCGCGAATCGCCGCCGCCGTTGTGCCCGCAGGTGAAGTCACGTTTTCGCGCAACACGGTCGGGTGCTCGCCAGTTTCGCGCAACATCGTCGCCGCCCCGAAAAGAGTCTGCACGACGAGTTCATTGGCGGTTGGCCGCGGCAATCCGAGCATCACGCCCGCTTCGATCATCGCTTCGACCACATAGAAGATGTACGCCGGTCCTGATCCGGAGATCGCGGTCACCGCGTCTTGTTGCTTCTCGGGGACGCGGACGACCTTTCCTACCGAACTCAGCATTGAATCCGCGATCGCGAGATGTTCGTCGTCGCAGTGCGCACCGGCAGAGATCGCGGCAATCCCCTGGTCAACGAGTGCCGGCGTATTTGGCATGACTCGCACCACTGCCATGTTGGCGGGAAGTTTCGACTCAAGGTACGTCGTGGGTATTCCGGCGGCCAACGAAATCAACACCGCGTCGGCCCGCACGTGCGGGGCGATCTCTTCGAGCA
>JBBRTC010000125.1:0-2619 GCA_038244765.1 Candidatus Nanopelagicales bacterium
AGTCGATGGAAGCGCTCATCCATCACTTCAAGTTGGTGACCGAAGGTTTCCGCGTTCCGGCCGGCCAGATCTACAGCGCAATCGAATCCCCCCGCGGCGAACTCGGCGTACACCTCGTCAGTGACGGCGGGACCAGGCCTTACCGCGTGCACTTCCGCGACCCGTCATTCACCAACTTGCAAGCCGTCGCTGCGATGTGCGAAGGCTCGATGATCTCCGACGTTGTGGCCGCAGTTGCGAGCCTTGACCCGGTGATGGGCGGAGTGGACCGGTGACCGAACTGACCGCGGAGACTCGCGAAGAACTCGTCGGGATTGCGTCCCGCTATCCGCAAGCGCGTTCGGGGCTATTGCCGATGCTGCACCTCGTCCAATCCGTCCAGGGGTATGTGACCCCCGACGGCATCGCGTTGTGCGCTGAGGTCGTCGGCCTCACGACGGCGGAAGTTGCTGCGGTTGCGACGTTTTACACGATGTACCACCGTCGTCCGGCGGGCGAATATCACGTCGGGGTTTGTATCAACCCTGGCTGCGGCATGCTCGGTGGCGAAGCGATCTTCACCGCGCTGAGCGATCACCTTGGGATCGCCAATCACGAAGTAACTGCCGACGGCAAAGTCTCGATCGAACGGATCGAATGCCAGGCGGCGTGCAGCCACGCGCCCGTCATGACGGCCAACTGGGAATTCCTCGACAAGATGACAGTCGAGAGTGCCAAGGACGTCGTCGACCGGTTGCGGTCTGGGGAGGACGTGGAATCAACGCGTGGCCCGCGCATTCCTTCGCTCAAAGAAAACGAGCGGACGTTGGCGGGGTTTGATGACGGCTTGACAGATGAGGGCGGCAACGCCGATGACCTCATGTTGGTGGGGTTACGTCGTGCGAAGGAACTCGGCCATTCGGCACCCGGTGTCCCGTTGGGACAGGTGAAGTAACGCCATGGCAATCACCACGGGACTGACGCCGGTTCTCACCGCACACTGGGATGAGCCCGACTCCTACACCCTCGCTGGCTATCAGCGTCATGGCGGATATTCCGCCCTGACTAAGGCACTTGGCATGTCACCCGATGACGTCATCACCACGATCAAAGACTCCGGGTTGCGCGGTCGGGGCGGCGCAGGTTTCCCCACTGGGATGAAGTGGGGCTTCGTTCCGCAAGGCGATGGCAAGCCGCACTATCTGGTCGTGAATGCAGACGAATCTGAACCAGGCGCGTGCAAAGACATTCCCTTGATGCTCGCGAACCCGCACTCGTTAATCGAGGGTGTGATCATCGCGTCGTACGCGATCCGCGCGAATCACGCGTTCATCTACATCCGCGGCGAGGTTCCGCATGCGGTACGCCGCGTGGCCAAGGCCGTCACCGATGCATACGCCGCTGGTTTCATCGGCAAGAACATTCTCGGCTCCGGCGTTGACGTCGATGTCGTCGTGCACGCGGGCGCGGGCGCCTACATCTGCGGAGAAGAGACCGCCCTGCTGGACTCACTCGAGGGCCGCCGCGGGCAACCGCGATTGAAGCCGCCATTCCCCGCAGTCGCCGGGCTCTATGCGAGTCCGACAGTGGTGAACAACGTCGAGACGATCGCCAGCGTCCCGAACATCGTTAGTTTGGGCGCGGCGTGGTACCGACAGTTCGGCACCGAAAAGTCAGCGGGCGTCAAGCTTTTCGGAGTTTCCGGACATGTGCAGCGCCCCGGCATCTACGAAGCACCTCTGGGCATCACGATGCGCGAGTTGCTTGAGCACGCCGGTGGCATCCGCGAAGGTCACGAGTTGAAGTTCTGGCTACCGGGCGGCTCGTCGGTGCCGATGCTGACGCCGGATCACCTGGATACGCCATTGACCTACGAAGACATCGCCGCCGCGGGATCGATGCTCGGCACCGGTACGCCGATGTTGTACGACGAGACAACCTCGGTCGTAGAAGCCGTCGCTGGCTGGGGCAAGTTTTACAAGCACGAGTCATGCGGTAAGTGCACACCGTGCCGTGAGGGCACGTATTGGTTGGTGGACCTCTTCGATCGCTTCGTTGATGGGACCGGCACCGAGGCCGAACTTGCCGACCTTGAAGAGATTTGCGCGAACATCTTCGGTCGTTCTTTCTGCGCACTCGGAGACGCCGCGGCAACGCCGTACCCCGCCGCGATGAAGTACTTCCGCGACGAATTTGTGCTGGGCACCCACACCGCCGCCAGCGAACTCTTCGACCCTGTCGCGACGACCGTGTTTGCGGGGGCGTTGCGATGACCGTGACCGCAAACACGCCGATCCTTGTCGGCACAGTCGATGTGCCTGAAGGCTTTGTCACCGCCACCATTGACGGAGTCGTCGTCAGTGTCCCCAAGGGCACGCTGATCATTCGCGCGGCAGAACTGCTTGGCGTCGCGGTGCCGAGGTTCTGCGACCATCCGTTGCTCACCGCGGTCGCCAACTGTCGCATGTGCTTGATCGAGATCGAGGGAATGCCCAAGCCGCAACCCTCGTGCGCGACCCCGCTTGGCGAAGGCATGGTCGTGAAGACTCAACTCACGTCGGCGATTGCTGACGCTGCGCAGCAGGGTGTGATGGAGTTTCTGCTCATCAATCATCCGTTGGACTGCCCGATTTGCGACAA
>JBBRTC010000126.1:0-2615 GCA_038244765.1 Candidatus Nanopelagicales bacterium
ACCGCCGACATGGGGACCGCCGTATCGCAGACCAATCGCAGCAGACAACTGTCGGGCAGTTCCCGATTGCGGATCGCGCTCGCGTGCCCCGCGATGGCATCATCAACGACCTTCACGACCTGCTTGCTGTGCCGCTGGTACATCTCGTACATCTGCAGCGCCGCCATGTCTGGAGTTCCAGGCAGGTGGTTGACCACGCGACCGACCTCGCCGTAGCGCCCGAAGAAGTCCATCGCCGACAGCTTCGTCACTTCGGACGCCGTCTCGACATAGGCGGCGAGCATCGTGCGGGACTCTCCCTCGGAACGCGCGTCGAGCAGCAGGTCCACGCCATAGGCTTCGCCGGGATCATGCGCTCCGGCACCGGCACCAAGCACCGCGAACCTCCGGTCGATGCATTGTGAACATGTCCCGCAGTGCGTCTTGAGTTTTGTCAGTTCCCATGTGTGGGTGCAACTGGTCGCGTACTTGATCATCTCGCCGCAACCGGAGTCGACGATGTGCTTGACCACATCGGATTTCGTCTTCCAGATGTACGGGTTTTCGACCTTGAAGTCGCGCTCGGCGACCAGGGAGAGAATGCGTGCGAACCCCTTGATCACCCGCGGGTGCGTCGTTCGAGTCGCCTTCGCACCGACGACCTGGGGCGACAGCGGGAGGTTCAGGCTGACGACGCCGTTCTCGTAGAAGCGGATGCGCGACAGTTCGTAGGCCTGCGCCACCGTCGCCGCAATGCTGGCATATAAGAATGATCGGCTGCGCTGCGTGTATTCCCGCCCGAGTCCCTTTTCCTTATTGATATGGACGGGCACATGCACCGGCTGGGGAGCGCCGACCTCGGTTGCCTTCGCTGCGAGCAGTTCCTGCAGATGCCGATAGCGACGGGACATTTTTTCGGTCGGGCGGTGGTTGATCAGCACGACACTGCGTTTGTCTTGCACCACCTCCTGCACCGCGCCGCCAAGCGAGTCCAGGCCACCGGAGAAGAGCACGATCTCCTCGACGGCCTGGGTCTTTCCCGACTTGGGAAACGGCAGGTAGCGTTGAAGGGGCGGCGGGTTCGTCAGATCGATGAACTCGAAGTGGTATTCGTCTTCCGACAGGAAGCTGAGCGTTTCTACCAGCGCCGCCATTACCTCCGGCCTGCGCCAGAACGAGGCATTGCGGACGGGAATGCTGAACAGCAGTCGCCGCCGCCAGTCCGCGCCGACGTTCTCGACGCCGTCGCCGCCGCGCGTCACCGCCTGGTCAGCGGCGTAGACGTAGGTCGCGATTTCAATGAGGTCGGCAAAGGTCGTGGGGATGTCGGTGGAAACGGGGCGAGAGAGATCATCGCTCTTGAGGTGGACCTCCGCGCCGCGCCCCCAGAGACGAAGTCGAACCGACTTCTCAGTCGCCTGGCCATTGTTCTTGGCTGGCGCGTTGCCGCACAGGATGGCACGTTCATTTGGCATCGGGACGTGCCCCCGCTTTCAGTTCGTCCACCAGCTTACGCATGGCCACGTGCGCAAAGCCGCGCGCGTCGTCGCGCGAGATGCCGTTTTTCTCCCAGTTGGTTTTTGTGAACCAGCCGCCGGAGAAATCCTCGACAATCTTCGAGGCCTCCCGGCAATGAACCTCCAGCGCCTTGGTGAATTCCGACTGCTGGGCGAGCGTGGCGAACCGCTGGCCTTCGCCGATATGGTGCGTCACCGCCCGGCTCAGGAAATAGTTGAGACACCGGTTGGTGATGCGCGCAAAGAACTGCCGGGAGAACTCGCTGAACTGCTTGTTGGTCGCCAGTCCCGCCAGCGCCTTCTGGACGTCCTGCGGCTGGGTGCCGAAGAGGCTCTGCGTGCGCGATCCGAGTACCTTTGCGATGGTCTCCGACGCAGCCATCTGCGCCATCTCGCCCAGGTCCGTGCGACCGCCGTTGTTGGAGAGACGCGCATCGATGGCGTCGGAGAAGGCACCGACCACTTCCATCAGCCCCGGTGAATCGGAAACTTGGAGGCCCGCCTGCCGGAGCGCACCGACGAATCCCGTCAGATCCTTGGCGCGAGCGGCGAGGGGCAGTTGGGAAAGGAGCCAGACCGTTTCAACGAGGGCCTTGTCTTCGGCGGCCAGATTGAGACCGCGCTCGGCAGCGGTGATTGTGGCGTTGGCGACTTGGGCCGTGCCTGCCCCGCAGGCGAGGAGGCCGACCACCTCACCCCATCGTCTGGTTCGCGGAAGATCTCCAAGTCTTGTATGACCCATGGCACCGGTTTCCCCGATACCGGCAACGTGGCACGTACTCCTGGTTGCCGTAACTCAAAGCCACATTTGCTGTTATCGGTCATATTAACCGGATTCTTAAGCGTGAACAGTGCTCAGTTCGATGGAATGGATCGTGGATCAGCAGGTCAATTGGTTTCCGCATCAGCAAGATGGGCGTTCAATGCGCGCCATGCCCTGCGCTGTTTCTGCCATTCGGGTTGGGCGGTGATGGGGCGCAGTTGCCACTCCTTGATCGTGTCCCGCCCGGCTTCGATCGGCGGCAGGAATAGCAGTGCCTCTTGGATGTCCGGGGCGAGATTCAGGAAGTTCATGATCTGCGTTACCCGCGCCCGCGTGACATGGCCCAGCCGCGCCAG
>JBBRTC010000127.1:0-2568 GCA_038244765.1 Candidatus Nanopelagicales bacterium
ACGCGTAACCAAGCAAGCCCACCAGCACGAACACGAGAAACGAACCGGTGCCCGGGCCGATGGCCCCGTCGTACAACCCGATCACGGCGCCGAGGGCTGTCGCAGTCACGAGGTGACGACGTTCTCCGCTCCAACGTAGCCGCTCAACACCACCGAAGGACGGTTGTACGAGCGTGTAAACCCACACCACAACGAGCAGTACGAAGACAATCGGTCGAAACGCAGCAGGGGGTATGCGCGATGCGAGAACCGCACCAAGAGCCGCTCCCACGAAGGCACTAGCAGCCATCGGAATTGCGGTGCGTACATCGGAGACTGTTTTGCGGTTGTACGTCACCGCTGCCGCGGATGTTCCTACGAGTGACGACAACTTATTTGTGCCAAGTGCGCTCAGCGTCGCCGTCGGTGGAAGGACCAGCAGGAGCACGGGCAGCTGGATCAATCCACCACCGCCACTGACGGCATCAATCCAACCGGCGCAGAGTGCGGCCAGGCAGAGTACGACCAGGGTTGACAGTTCGGGCAGGTCGAATACGCCCGAAACTGAGTCAAGCATCGCTACCGACTTGCGTGAGGTGGCCGCCGAGCGATCACGAGCAGAAGCGTACGAGTTCGGCAACCGCGTCGGTCACGGCCACGTCGGTGCGTTCCCCACTACGCCGGTCCTTTACCTCCACAACGCCATCAGCCAGTCCCTTGCCCACCACCACGATGGTGGGGACACCAAGCAACTCCGAGTCGTTGAACTTCACGCCAGGTGACACTCCACGACGGTCGTCCAGGATGACGCGCAGCCCCTGCGACACAAGTCCGTTGGCGAGAGTTTCCGCGGCAGCAAAAACGGCATCGTCCTTGCCAGCTGCGACGAGGTGCACATCGGCCGGCGCGACTTCGCGCGGCCAGCACAATCCCTTGGCATCGTATGACTGCTCCGCGATCGCCGCCACGGCGCGCGAAACACCGATGCCGTACGAACCCATGGTGACGACGACCTGCTTGCCGTTCTCGTCCAACACCTTCAGATCAAGTGCCGTGGCAAACTTGCGACCGAGTTGGAAGATGTGACCGATCTCAATGCCGCGCGCCATCTCCAAGGCCGAACCACAGTTGGGACACGCGTCGCCAGCGAGCACTTCGGCCGCCTCGATCACGCCATCTGGGGTGAAGTCACGACCCATCACGAGGTCAAATACGTGCCGGCCCGACAGGTTCGCGCCGGTGATCCAGCGAGTGCCTTCGACAACTCTCGGATCCACGAGATAGCGAATCCCTGAGTCGCTCGATTCGCCCAGCGCCTGCGGGCCGATATAGCCGCGAACCAACGCCGGATGTGCGGCAAACTCTGGCTCGCCCATCGCTTCAGGCGTACCCGGGAATAGGACCGCTTCAAGGCGTTTCATGTCCACGTCGCGATCGCCGGGAACCCCCACCACGAGCGCGTACGACGATCCATCGGGCTCTCGGACGCTCAGTACAACGTTTTTCAGAGTGTCCGCGGCCGTCCAATCGCGATCCGCCCGTGGCAGGTGCTCATTCGCGTGAGCAACGAGGGAATCAATCGTGGGGGTATCGGGGGTGTTCTCGACATGTGCGGTGGGCGCATCGTCGTAGGAAATGGCCGGCGGAGCCGTAGTCGCGACTGCCTCGACATTCGCCGCATAGTCACATGTCGTGCAGCGCACATACGTGTCCTCACCAAACTCGCAAGGTGCCAAGAACTCTTCACTCGCCGAGCCACCCATCGCCCCTGACTGAGCCGACACGATGACATGTTCAAGCCCTAACCGATCGAAGGTCTTGATGTAAGAGGCGCGATGCTTGGCGTACGACGCATCGAGTCCGGCGTCGTCCACGTCAAAGGAGTAGGAGTCCTTCATCACAAACTCGCGACCCCGCAGTATTCCGGCGCGTGGGCGAGCTTCGTCGCGGTACTTCGTTTGGATTTGGTACAAGCTCAACGGAAGATCTTTGTACGACGAGTACTCCCCTTTGACGAGCAGAGTGAACATCTCTTCGTGGGTTGGACCGAGTAAGTAGTCGTTCTTCTTGCGGTCTTGGAGCCTGAAGATGTTGTCGCCGTATTCCGTCCAACGGCCTGTCGTCTCGTAGGCCTCGCGCGGAAGGAGCGCGGGGAAGTGGACCTCTTGAAAACCGGCGTGATCCATCTCCTCGCGCACGATGTTCTCGACGTTGCGATAGACCTGGTAGCCCAGGGGCAACCAGGTAAAGATGCCCGGAGCGACTCGTCGGATGTAGCCCGCGCGCACCAACAGTCGGTGGCTCGGGACTTCAGCATCGGCGGGGTCTTCGCGCAGTGTGCGCAGAAACAGCGACGACATGCGCAAGAGCACGAGGTACTCCCTGATCTGGTTGGCTGAACTGGGCGACTGAGCTGCGACCCGATTAGGTCCAACGCTGGGCGAGGATATCGCTCGCGGCACGCCGAGCTCGCCCGCCTTAGCTCACACGCCTTGTCCTCGAGTCGGCGGATGCGGCGGAATCAGAACAAGACCGTGGCGAATGTGTCGACCTGCCGGAAGCCCACCCGTTCATAGGTACGCCACGCCG
>JBBRTC010000128.1:0-2514 GCA_038244765.1 Candidatus Nanopelagicales bacterium
AAAGGGACGCGGTTGCATCCGCTCACGTACCACAATCCAAAGCAGATGTTGCCGATCGTCGGATTTCCAATGCTTGAGTGGGTGGCGCACAGCCTGGCGAGTCATGGGGTGTCGGAAATTGTCTTGTCGACGAGTTACCTTTCCGAACAGTTCCTCGCCGCCTACCCGGCTATGGAGGTAGCCGGAATTCCCACGAGATTCGTCGTCGAGCCAGAGCCACTGGACACCGCGGGCGCGATCCGCTGGGCGATGCAGGAAGCGAACATTGACGACACCTTCGTTGCGATCAACGGCGACGTGATTTCCGAAATTGACATCGGCGAGTTGGTGCGCGTGCACCGTGCTCGAGGGGGGCTGGCCACGATCGCCACTCACCCGGTCGCCGACCCTTCGTCATATGACGTAGTGGTGACTGATGCGGACGACCGCGTCCAGGCATTCGTGGAAAAGCCGGAGCGTGGCATTGCACCATCGATGATGATTAACGGCGGCATATACGTGCTTGAACCGAAGGCGCTGCTGTCGATCGACGCTGGAGAATCAGCCAGCATTGAACGCCGGATCTTTCCGGCATTGGCCTCGGACGGACTGCTATTCGCCCGGCCCGACGAGTCGTACTGGCTGGACACGGGCACCCTCGCGAACTTCCTGTGTGCGAATTTCGACGTGCTGGCCGGTCGCCGTCGTTCTCCGTTCGAACATCAGTTTGAGCGCGGATCGTGGTATGCGACGACTAGCGCGGTGCACACACAGGCGAATGTTTCAGCCGCGGTGGTGGACCGTCACTGCCGCATCGATCGACATGCTGTGGTGCATCACTCGGTCCTGATGCCTGGTGCGGTGATTGGAGCCGGGGCCCAGGTTGAGAACTCGGTGGTGGGACCAGGCGCGGTAGTCACCGCGGGACAACGTATCACCGACACGATCTTCAGCGGGTGATTGATCACGGGCCCAGTGTCCCGACAGGACCGCGCTGTGAGTTTCAAACTAGAAGGGCATCACGTTTGCGCGCCCCGGAGTAAATTTTCGAGGCTGGGTGCTGAAAATCCTCGCTGGAGTTAAATCTGTCTGGGCAGTCCGAATCCCGCCATCGCGTGAGTCCACCTCAGTGGTGTCACTTCCCCCCGGTTACCTAAACTTTCTGCCGAACTCAGAAAGTGACGCACGAGATCAAGGGTGGCCCTGTAATCCTTGAGAGTAACGAATGACAAATGCCGGCAGAACACGGTTTTGATTGACACCTTGAAACGGACTACTCTGAATCGCGACGGGAAAGCTGGAGAGTAAATCCTCTGAGAGGATTACTCCATGTCAGGATCAACCCGTTACTCACCCGAGCTGCGTGAACGAGCCGGGAATGGTGATGGACAATCGCTCGGACTACCCGTCGGAGTGGGCTGCCTTCACCGCCATCGCAAAGCTGTTCGGCATGTCACCGGAAACGCTCAGGACCTGGGTTCGAAAGACCCAGGTCGACACCGGCTCACGCCCCGGAATCACTTCGGACGAGCGCGCTCGACTCAAGCAACTCGAGCGCGAGAACAAGGATCTACGTCGCGCCAACGCCATCTTGAAAGATGCGTCGATTTTCTTTGCGACCGAGCTCGACGGTCAAACCAAGAGGTAGTGCGCTACATCGACGCCCGCGAGGCTCGATGGGGGGTCGAGCCGATCTGCAGAGCATTGCAGTTCGCCCCTTCGACGTACTACGCCACCCTTTCGCGCCCACCGAGTGCACGCCAGTTGAGCGACCAGGCCCTGAAGCCCGAGATCCTGCGCGTGCACCAGTCCAACAACGACGGCACCTACGGTGCCAAGAAGGTCTGGAAGCAGTTGCACCGCGAAGGCTCCAAGGTTGCCAACTGCACCGTGCGCCGGCTCATGAAAGACGAAGGACTCAGCGGTGTGCGGCGAGGTCGTCAGTTCAGGGTCACGACAATCAGCGATGAGAACCCGCACCGCCCATCAGACCTGGTCGATCGAAAGTTCGTTGCGTCAGCGCCCAACCGACTTTGGGTCGCGGACCTGACCTACGTGAAGACGCACAGTGGTTGGGTCTACGTGGCGTTCATCATTGACGTGTTCAGTCGAGCAATCGTCGGCTGGCAGATCTCGACCTCGCTGCGCAGCGATCTCGCGATCGACGCGCTTGAGATGGCGATCTACTCGCGCAACGGACGTGACCTGTCGGCGTTGATTCATCATTCGGATCGTGGCGTTCAATATTTATCAATTCGCTACACCGAGCGACTCGGTGGCGCCGAGATCGTCGCCTCGGTCGGTTCCAAGGGTGACAGTTATGACAACGCCCTCGCTGAGTCCTTCAACGGTCTCTACAAGAACGAACTCATTCACCGCAAGGGACCTTGGCGCAATGTCGAGCACGTCGAGTGGGCGACGCTCAACTACGTCGACTGGTTCAACAAGCGACGAATTCACGAGTCGCTCGACTACGTGTCCCCGGTCGAGTTCGAGGCTCACTACTATGAGACCAACGAGTCAGAAAGTCTGGCC
>JBBRTC010000129.1:0-2513 GCA_038244765.1 Candidatus Nanopelagicales bacterium
ACAACGACGCCGGCGGACCGGAGGAGGCTGCACAAGCTGTGCTCACTCGGTTCGCTGGCGATCTGGTGACGGTTCGGACAGCTCTCGATGACCTTCTCGACAACTTCGCGGCCACCGACGCCCAGGGGCCAGAGGCGTACGCCGAGCAGATGATGCTCGACCATCGCGAACTGGATCACACGTCGCTACTTGCCGAGGCCGTCATCGCGGTCGAGACTTTTCACCGGTTGCTCTTCGCAGGCTGAGAGCCGCGAGACCGAAGTTGTGCTGGCTACCGTGGGCTTCACCATCGCTGTAATCCTTCGATCGGATTGGTGATTCTGATGACCGCATTTTGTGAGACCACCGGCAACCTTCTCGAGGCCGATGTCGACGCGCTCGTCAACACGGTCAACACCGTCGGTGTGATGGGAAAGGGGATTGCGCTTCAGTTCAAGCACGCCTTCCCGCTCAATTTCAAGGCGTACGCGGCTGCTTGCAAGGACGGTCGGGTTCGCCTTGGCAAGATGTTCGTGTTCGACGCCGGTCAGCTCATGAAGCCTCGCTGGATCATCAACTTTCCTACGAAAGGGCACTGGCGTTCTCAATCCAGGCTCACCGACATCACAACCGGTCTCGACGATCTGCGCCGAGTGATCGTCGAATTGGGGATCAGATCCATCGCGGTACCCCCGTTGGGTTGTGGCAATGGGGGTCTCGACTGGTCTGACGTCCACCCGCTCATCTCAGCGAAGCTCGCCGATCTCGACTGCGAGGCTTTGGTCTACCCACCGGTTGGATCGCCGAACGCATCCCAGATGTCGGTCGCTACGCCCACCGACCAAAATCCGAGGCCGGCTATGCGCGACCTGGCCACAGACGCACAAGATATCGACTTGCACTGAGCCACGCCTCGTTCTCCATCGCCGTTGTTCGCACCGAGACATCACCAATTCAGGGTCACGCGGATCTTGTTGTGCTTTTCTGCGATCGGCCGAAAGGCGTCCTCGCATCCCCACCAGTCATTGATCGGGAATTGCATGTAGTTGTTGAGCTCCAGGTGCCCGAGCGACAGAAAGTAGTCGCCGGCGATTGTGTGGCCAGCGTTGACCGGCGCCAGAACTGATGCCGCGAGCAACCCGAACACGACGGTGTCGGGCATGTGAAGGTGTCCGTCCGAAAGCACGAACTGGCTCACGGGGTCTCCGACGCCCATCGTGAGTTCGAATCCCGGCCGGACCTCATCGCCATGAGCGTGAGCGCAGCGAAACACCTCATAGATGACGTCTGCGTAGTCGGGTGCCGGATTGTCGCGGAGCGGAACGTTGGTGAACCGCGTCTCGACGAGATTGACGCCTGGCATCGCAGTCGGTTCGAGGAGCCAATACCTACAGCGAAGGAACTCAGTGAACCGCCTTCGGTTTCCCTTCCCCAAACCTGGTGTTTTCTTGGCAGTGCCGTCGGTGGCCAAGCAAGCGTGGAGCACGGCGATGTCGCGTTCGCCGCGCCCCCAACTGTCGATGGACGCCTTCACTGACTCAGGTATGGCAACCACGAATGTCCCAACCAGATCGCAGAGCGTTGAGTCCAACCTCGTTCACCTTCCGACACGCCCACTCATCGCCTCGAGCATTCGATGCGGAAGCAGCCGGGGTCAGACATAGTCGGGACTCAGTCTCGCAGGGCCGTTGCCTGCCAGCGAGTCTCATTTCGTCGCATCCAGCCGATCAGCGCTTGACCTTCGGCTGGCAGTCGCGCGGTTCCGGTGAGCAAGTCGATAGCCAACTGTGCGACAGAGACGGACGGGAACTTGGAATCGGGCCAGCCGCGTTGAAACACGATCGGGTCGTACGGCTTGGCCAGCATCACGTTGGCGCCGATCTTTGACGGCAGCAGTCGACCGACCTTGGCGAAGCGTTCGGGATCTTCTGCGTACACAATGGCGATCACTGGGGCAGCCACGGGCGCGAGCGACGATGCCACGAATGAACCCGTCACCGCCCACCGTCCTGCCTTCGCTGTACCGATGTCGCCGAGCAATTGTTCGGCGCCGGCCGACGCCACCCACGTCGTCGTATCGTTGGCGGAGAAGAACGAGTACGTCTCGGCCAGCTTGCGAAGCAACGGTTCCCACTCCACCGTCGTCACAGGGCCTCGCGGCCGTCGCGAGATCAATCGTTCGTCGGCAAGTGTCTGGAGCACGCGCGAGACGTAGCCGTCGTCGATGCCGAGCGCCGACGACAGATCGCCAGCGGTGTACGGGGGAGCCACCTCGATCAGTGTCGGCATCAGCGCCCAAACTCGGGGGCCGCGCAGCGTCGGCCCGCTGCTCGGCTTCGGGTCGGGGTCGCTTGATGATCCTTCGGCACGGATGTAGAGAGCGGGCTTTCGGAGCCGAACCTCGACGTTGCCGGTGTGATCCAGGAACCCGATCTGTGAATCACGGAGCAACTCGCGCGAACGCGGGCTGAGCCAGGAAGCCGCCACGATCACCGGCCCCTCGGGCTGAGGTAGACGATCGATGTCGCGCGGCT
>JBBRTC010000130.1:0-2471 GCA_038244765.1 Candidatus Nanopelagicales bacterium
AGCGCCCACCGCGCCGTCGTGCAGCGGCGAGTGGCTGCGGCGACGCCAGTTTCAAAAATTAATGCCAGCGGGGCGCGCAATGAGACGCCCGGGTACGATGATGTCGAGTTGGGCGGGTCGTCTATTGATCACGTCAAGCAAGACATCGACGCACGCGGCACCGATGGTCGCGGGCGACAAGTCGACCGCAGAGATTTGAACGATGTCGGTGTCCAGTGATCGGCTGTCTCCTAGGCTGAGCACCCTGCCGTCGAGGGAAAGACCGCGATTACGCAACTCTGCGTAGGCGCCCAGCGCTAGCCTGTCCAAGGTAGCGAAGAAGGCGTCCGGCGGCTCAGGAGTATCAAGCAAGTCCGATGCTGCCGCCCGCGCGGCGTCCTCGGTGAGCGCGCCGTCGACGCGGCGAATTCGCGGTGGCGTTGTATGTCGTGAGCACCAATCAAGGTACGCGGTCGTGCAGTCCTGCACGTAGGAGACCGGGCTCGAGCTCGTGATCAGCGCGGGGGCGTTCGCTCCGGATGCCACCAGGTGGTCCAGCCCGTCGGGAACCACCGCTGCGAAGTTGCTGTCGACGAATGGCGTGTCGATCCCAGCGACGCGACCCGCAGTCACCACCGGCAAGTGGCGGCGGATCGCATCAAGAAGCAAAGGAAATTCGGGAAGCGGGTCCACAATGATGACGCCGTCGGAGGGCACGTTCGGATACTGCGAGTCCATCGCGAAAAGTGGAACCAGTGCGAGGACAACGCCGCGCCGCGCCGCAGCGTCTGCCGCCGAACTGAGAACTTGGACGAAGTAGTCCACATCGAAGGTCGAGACCAACGCCGCTCCGGGTGACGCGATGGCCATGAGGATGATTCCGGTTCGCCCCGACGGCAGATTCTGCGCACCCAGACTGGGTTGGTAGTGCAACTTGTCGGCAATCGCCTGCACCCGACTTCGCGTAACTTCGGGGAGACGCCCACGTCCACTCAGTGCTGCCGACACGGTGGTGGTGGATACGCCGGCGGCCGCCGCGACATCACGAATGGTGACCCGAGACGTCTTATCGGTCACGATACAGCGTAGGGCGTAGGTGACGGACGTAGTCGACGACGGGCGGCACGGTGTCGCCGACACGCACGGTGGCTTGGACGACGCTTTCCCCAGCGCCGCAGCGAGCCAAAATTGTTCCGTCGGAACCGGTTACGATTGACCCTCCCTCGAATTCAAATCCCGACTCACGGCCTACCCGATTCACGTACACGTGGGGAATTCTGTTGTCCATGGCGCGTGACCGAACGGCGAGTTCGTGATCCGGCCCGTACGGTTTCATGTTCGCAGCGACAGTGATCAAAAGTTCGGCACCATCGAGGCGAAGGGTCCGCGCCACCTCCGGAAATTCGGTCTCGAAACAGATCATCGGGCCGACGACCACACCGGCCACCGCCACCGTTTCGATGCGATCTCCGACGGCGAAGGCGTCCAGCTCGTCACCAAAGAGATGAGTCTTGCGATAGACCGCGGCGATCTGACCGTCCCTATCAAGAATTAACAGCGAGTTGAAGTATCCGGAAGGGCTGGCTTCGACGAAACCCACAACGAGGCCGGCGCCACTCTGATCACATACCGCTCCAAGCTGGCCGATGAGGGGGTGGGTGAGCCCTATGGCTACCTCATCCAGGTCAAAGGTCGTGTATCCACTCAAAAAAAGTTCGGGGAATACGCATAGCTCAGCGTCAGGGTGCTCGCGTAACACCGCCTCGACGTACGCAGCGTTTTCAGCCAGGTGGCGTGGCGAGGGCGCGCACTGCACGGACAGGACGGGAATCTCGCGCAACACGCGCGCACGACCTGGCCCCTGCTGTCCATCTGTCATTCCGACGACTTAACGACAGCGTCGCACGAAATGTCAAACCCGACGCGCTGCACGCTGTCGCTAGCGCTGTAGACGCTGCGCCAATAGATTCGACCAGGGGGCCATCGCTGAAGAGTCCGAGTTTCGGCGCCGGGACATCGTCTCTGTTAAGCGCATGTTGGCAGGCGATGAAGTCAGCGCTTACGTTCACGCCAATGGTTCGTGGCGTGTCCCCGTTTCTGAGTCCACCTAGTCTGTTCCCGTGTTGTAGGTCCACGGTTATGAGAGTCGGGGCACCGTGATCATCAGGAGGTCACGTGCCCCGTATGTACCCGGCTTCGGTTCGCCGGCAAATCGTCACCCGGCCGTGAGGTGAGCCCGTCGCAGTGGTCCAGTTGTTGTGCGACTCTTTTGCCCGGTATTCGGGCGAGGAAGAATCGACGACGACATGGCAACGAACAAGCGCCGGCGGCATACGCCGGATCGGATCATCTGAACCGCCCCGGCGAGTCCGGAGACTTCGTTTGTTGTGAACTCGGTTAGCTTGCTTGCTGACCGGTGTGTCGATTGTAGTGCAGTTGCTCGCACTCGATTGGGGGCATGTCGCCGCAGTACTCGTAGAGCCGGTCGTGAT
>JBBRTC010000131.1:0-2451 GCA_038244765.1 Candidatus Nanopelagicales bacterium
ACAATGAAGATCGATTTTGACGACCATCTCCGCAAATGGAACTACCGTGCCCTACCGCAAATCTTATGAAACCGGGAAGTTGTTCTTGACCAAGTCCCTACGGCGTGTTCGCGGCCGAAGCGCGCGACGTCCAGCCCGAATACACCCCCGAGACGGTCAACACCGACGGTTGGGCGGCGACGCGCAATGCGTTCCAGGCGTTGTTTCCCACGATCGCGGTGGTGCTCTGTTTCCTGCACGGCTTCTTGAAGATTCGCGACCGCTGCCGCAAGGCCCACGAACTCCACCGCCGGGTGTGGGACGTGTACCGTGCCGCCACCGCGGAGGAGTTTCGCCGCCTGATGACCGAGTTTCAGCAGTGGTGTGGGACGCAAACTTGGACCGCCTCGGTGCGTGAGATGCTGACGAAGTTGTGGAACAAGACGGAGTCCTACGTGGTGGCCTACAACCATCGGGGCTGCCATCGCACGAGCAACGTGGTGGACCGGCCGATGAACCCAATAGTGTCCGGGATTATCTTCATCAAATCTTCACTTGCGCGATCGGGGCTTGGACGTCATTGTATCCGGCATGGCGTCCAGGAAGCGATCCGCTGGTTTGACTCCCCCTTCGAAGCGACCCGAGTACGTCGGGTCGCCCGAGGAACTCAAGAGGACTCTGCCTGTCTGGCCGGAACGGGTCTTTGGGGCCACGCAGATTCGCTCATTGGAACGGCTCGTCGATCAACTACGTGAGCAAGATTCGCACGGAAATCGCCAACTTTTTCTCGACGACGTCTTCGTCGCCTACCTCCTCGCCTTCTTCAATCCGGGGCTGCGAACTCTGCGGACGATCGAGGATTTCAGTGAGACGCGGCAAGCGCAGAAGCATCTGACCATCAAGAAACTCTGCAAAAGCACCCTCTCCGACTTCAACAAATTGGCCGATCCCGCTCGCTTGCAACCGCTCCTTGATCACCTCCGTCGCGAGGTCCTCAAAGCCGGGCCGGAGAAGGCCGCCGAACCCTTGGCCGATCTCTACCGGAAGGTCCTCGCCGTCGACGGCACGTTCCTCAAGGCAGCCGCGTCGGTCGCCTGGGCGATTCGCCGACGAGGCGGGAAAACCGGTGCTCGGCTCGATTTTCACGTCGATGTCGAGACCTGGCTGCCAGAACTGCTGGTCATCCCCGACGAGCGGCAAAGCGAGGCGAAAACGGCTCAGGAGACGATCACGCCCGGTGCCATCCATCTCTACGACCGGGGCATCTTCAGCTTCGATTTGATCGCGGCCCATGCACCCCAATCGGCCGATTTCGTGATGCGCATCCGAGAGCCGGGACCACGTTGCCCGAAGCTCGAAACCGTCGAGACGCGGGAGTTGACGCCCGAGGCTCGGGATGCCGGAGTCGTCAGTGATCGGCGAGTCCGGTTGCAGGGATCGGTCCATCGCAAATCGCCGGACCTGGTGCTCCGCGAAGTGGAGATCATCCCCGTCGACGATCCCAAGAACCCGGTCTATTTGCTCACGACCTTGCTGGAGGTAGACGCATCGATCATCGGTCTTTTGTACAGATATCGATGGCAGGTCGAGCTGTTTTTCCGCTGGCTGAAATCGTACGCCCGCTTCGACCACCTGATCAGCCACAACCGCCAAGGAGTGCTCCTGAACTTTTATGTGGTGGTCATCGGCGTGACGTTGATGTACCTGCAGATGGGACATCGTCCGAGCAAATATCTCTTCATCATGATGGGTATGGTGGCGAACGGCTCGGCATCGTTGGAGGAGGTTCTGCCGATTCTTCGCGAACGCGAGCGTCAGTGCAAATTGCAGCGTGATCGCGTGGCCCGCAAGCGTGCCGAAAAACTCAAGTAAGCGATGCAGGCCGGTCCACGCGCGTTGGGCCTGGTCGCGCCGCCGCATGCGCGTTGGTTGCACTGGATTTGTCAGGGAGCGGACAGAAGAATGGTCCCGTAATGACGAAAGGACAGATCAAGGTCGAGAGAGGCCCCGATCCGAGAAATCCCGGACACTATTGCATTTCACCAGCAGTGATCCGCTGGCCAACCTGCCCCCCGATTACACGTTCACCGGCTACGGCGTACACACGTTTAGCGCGGCGCTGAAGACCAAGGGCGTGCAATCACTCACAGCCACACAGGGGACAGCCACCGGCACACAGGCGGACATTACCGTCAACCCCGCGACGGCAGGAAGCCTCACCGTTAGCTTTCCCTCGTCGATCGTCGCAGGTCAGGCCGGCGCCCTCACAATCACCGCTCTGGACACCCTCGGCAATGTGATGACCAGCGGGTACTCCGGCACAGTCCATATGAGCAGCAACGACTCGTTAGCCGTCTTGCCCGCCGATTACACCTTCACTGCGGCGGACAACGGGACACACACTTTCAGCGCCACCCTGAAAACGGTCGGTGGCGGTTACCGGAGCATTTACGTCTTTGACGCCACGACCGG
>JBBRTC010000132.1:0-2330 GCA_038244765.1 Candidatus Nanopelagicales bacterium
ACCCCCCGGAAGTGGTGTGCAACCTATTACAGTTATTGATCACGGCGCGGTCGTCGCGAGCGGTGCAGCTGAGTCTGCATCGTATAGTTACCGTGGTTCACCAGGTGAACAAGCGCTGCAAGCGTATGAAGCTTCAGACGCCCTTCAACATGGCGCTGATGCTCTGTCCGCGTTGGTTACAGCGGGTTTCATCCTCAAGACTGGCTCGCCAGAGGGCCTTCTTTACCTCGCGACAGCGGCATATTTGGAGTTCCTCACCAAGGTCGAGGGAGTCGAAGCTGGTCCCGCAGGAATATTGAACCCGATCGTGTCAACATGGATTGCATATTCGCTACTCTTCGGAGTTCCTGAGGTTGGACTCGCCCTAATTGTGCTAGCGCCTTTTATCGTGCTTCTGGAGAAGGGATTCAACCACGGATTCCGAAAGTTTATCCTTCGTATTGATCCGAGTGGAACGGTCGTCGATCACACTGGGCGCGCAGTCGACGGCGCGACGGCGACTCTCATGTCTCACGATGCCGATTCACCCTCTTTTCAACCAGTGACCAATGGCTCCGACACAATCTTCCCGTCGATCAACCCGGAAATCACAGATGCGAGCGGCTCTTTCCACTGGGATGCCATCGCAGGGAACTACAAGGTGACTGCAAATGGTCCGCCAACCTGCATCGACCCACTGACCGGCCAACCAGCAGTCGCCGAGACTGATGAGTTCACGCTCCCACCGGATGTCGTTGGGCTAGTCATCCATCTCCCGTGCACACTCCCCGGAGCCGCACCGTCCCCTTCAGTCGCTCATGTCGACCCTCCGATCGTCGCATCAAGTGGCGGCGGTGTCGTGACCCTCACGGGCTCGGGACTAGGTGGAACGACTTCGGTGCAGGTGGGCGGTGTCCCCGCTGTTGCATACTCCGTTCTCTCTACAGACGCTGTGCGGGTGACCGTCCCTGCTGGTACAGGCGTCGCACACATCGTCGTCACTACGCCGAACGGAACGAGCGCCGAAGGACAAGCTGACCAGATCGGATACATCAGCCCCGGCACCATCGCGGTGCCACCGGAGAGTGTGCGTCCCGGTGTTGGGGTTGGGGATGTGTCGTTGGTGCGGCCCGATTCGGGTGTGGCAGTGGTACAGGTTCCTGTGTCGTTGTCGTGGCCGTCGGCAGTGCCGGTGTCGGTCAACTACGCGACGGTGGCGAAGACGGCGCTGGCCGGGTCTGATTTTGTGCCTGCATCAGGTACGGCGACGTTCGGGCCGGGCCAGACGACCGTGCTGGTGCCGGTGACGATCAACGGGGACGCGGAGCCTGGTCCGAACTTGTCATTTCAGATGAAGCTGTCGAGCCCCGTGGGGGCCGTAATCGGCGACGGGGTTGGCAACGTCATCGTGGTCAACGCGCATGGACCGATGAATCTTGCGGTCGATGATGCCGCGGCGGTTGCGTCGGCAGGTGGGTCGCTGTCGTTCACGGTTCGGTTGTCGTCGCCAGTGGCCGTGGGTCACACCGTGACGGTGCAGTATGCGACGGCGAATGGCACGGCGGTCGCAGGTACCGACTTCACGGCGGCGTCGGGGATTGTGACGTTCACGGCGGGTCAGCAGGCACGTGTGATCTCAGTGCCCATACTTGATTCCAGTGTCACGAAGCAGAAGACGCTCCGACTCAAACTGACGAAACCAGTTGGAGCCGTCCGCGCCGACGCCACCGCCACCGGCACCATCGCCAGCAACGGGTAGTTCACCACGGTGCGATTTTGGCAACCGATTGGCAACGGAACGGGTCGTATTGGCCGGGAGGCACGGAGTCAGCAGACTGGCGCACCGACCTGACCTGCACAAACGGACTTCGACGGACCCCGCCGACAAAGCCGATGACCTTCGCATCGTAGAAGTCGTGGGTTCAAGTCCCATCACCTCCACTCCGTAAGTCCTGGTCAGGGTATGTGTATCTCTACCGATCCGGTAGAGATAGTCCGAGAATAGTCCGCGCGATTGTTGGTGATACGTAGAAGTCATCCCCGCAGCCGTGTGACACAAGTTCATCGTGTACGGCCAGGAAACGGAGTAGTTCCTCACCCGGGGCGAGACGGAGGACGCCACCGTCGCGCAGACTCGATGTCAGAAGCAGGTTGCGTAACAGGCTGAGGGCGCCGCCGTCCTACGGCGGAGGCACTTGTCGCGAACTAAAATCGTCAGTCAGCCGTCAACTGAGGGGCGCCGAGGGCTTGCTTCTCTGTCTGCTCAGCGGCGGGACGCTTCGGACCTTGGCCCGGGTCTGAATCGCCGCGGGCGTCAGACGTGTCAGTAGCGACGCGAACAGCTGACACCG
>JBBRTC010000133.1:0-2317 GCA_038244765.1 Candidatus Nanopelagicales bacterium
GCGCGAGGTTGTCGCCTCCACCAGCACTTCGATCTCCTCGCGAGTGCGAAAACTGAAGGATTTGAGGAACGGTTCCACATCGCGGTCATCGACGTTGAACCAAAACTGGTAGAAGGCGTACGGCGAGGTCAGTTCACGGTCCAACCAGATCGATCCCCCGGCAGTCTTGCCGAATTTTGTGCCATCGCTCTTGGTGACCAACGGCACCGTCAGCGCGTGAGTACTGGCGACGTCGTGGCCCTCCACCCGCCTGATCAGGTCGAGGCCTGCCGTGATGTTGCCCCACTGGTCGCTACCTCCGACTTGCAGTCGACACCCGTAGCGGCGGAAGAGTTCGAGGTAGTCGTTGGCCTGTAAGACCATGTAGCTGAATTCAGTGAACGAGATGCCCGCGCTGTTCAGCCGCGCGCTCACCGACTCCTTCGCCAGCATCTGGTTGACGCTGAAGTGCTTACCGACTTCGCGCAGAAATTCGATCGCGCCGAGTTCCTGAGTCCAGTCCAAGTTCGATACCGCAACGGCACCCGTCGGGCCGCCGTCAAAGTCGATGAACGTGTTGGCCTGATGACGAATCCGCTCGACCCAGTCCGCGACAGTCTCGTCTGAGTTCAGCGTGCGTTCGCTCGTACGGCCGCTGGGATCCCCTATCAATCCGGTGGCACCACCGACTAGAGCTACCGGCCGATGACCGGCCTGCTGAAACCGGCGCAGGAGCAGCAGTGGGACGAGGTTGCCGACGTGCAAACTCTGGGCAGTGGGGTCAAACCCGCAATAGAGGGTGAGTGGACCTTCATCGAGAGCAACGCGCAGCGCGCCCAAGTCGGTGGCTTGGGCAATCAACCCACGCCACGTCAATTCATCGAGAAACTGCTGCGCGTCCATGTCTCCCAGATCCGTCGCTACTTGCTCGTCTTGGCGCGCGCTTTTCCGCGTCCCCGGCCATCTTGGCGTACGCCTGGACCCCGACGAGTTCGGCTCACCGTCGGATCCCCCTCCAGGTAGAACCGCCACAGTTTGGCGTCGCCAGGTTCCCTGACGCCGATCCTCGCCGAGGAAGTCACCGCAGCCGCAATCTGAGTCCTGGGCAATTCGAGTGACACTGGCAAAGTTGAAGCGACTGACATCGCATCGACGACCTTGGAAGCGATGAGGTCGAGGCCGTTGACCTCAGCAACAGTCGAGGAAGCGATTCCCAATGCCGCGGCCAAACAGGCTGGCCCACGTGCTAGATCCGCGTCCCGCTTAGCGCCAGGACGACGAGCCCGCGCGGTAGCAAGCCCCTCAGTGACCTCACCCGCGCGAAGCAACACCGCGGAGGCCTGACCGATCGGTCCAGTGACGACGTTGAGGCACCAGTGCATGCCGTAAACGAAATAGACGTGCGCGTGCCCAGCAGCGCCAAACATGACGCTATTGCGTGGCGTAGTTCCCCGATGCGCGTGTGACGGCGGGTCTTCTCCGACGCCGGCGTACGCCTCAACCTCAGTGAGTCGGATCGCGACCGTTTCGTTGTCGAATCTCGACCTGATCGTCGCGCCCAACAGCTCCCGAGCAACGGCGGTGACCTCGCGCTCGAGAAAAGCGCGATTGATGGCGTTGGGGTCCGTCACCTCACCCAGCCGGAGGCAGTTGAGAGCTCAGCCCGCAGTGCGATGAGTTGCTCGCGTACACGCGCCGGTGCTGTACCGCCGAAGGCATTCCGCGAATCGAGCGCACCACGAACGCTGAGCACCTCGCGCACCGCCGGCATCAGGTGCTCCGACAGGGAACTCAATTCGTCGTCGGAAAGGTCCCAGAGCTCGACACCGCGCGACTCGGCGCGACGAACACAGCTGCCAGCAATTTCGTGGGCATCACGGAATGGGATCCCTCGCTTTACCAACCACTCCGCGATGTCCGTCGCGAGAGCGAAACCCTCCGGAGCCGCAGCGGCCATCCGCTCGATGTCGAAGGTCATCGTCGCGACCGTCCCTGTCATTGCCGGAACGACCAACATCAACGTGGCGACCGCATCGAAGACGGGCTCCTTGTCTACTTGCAAATCGCGGTTGTACGCGAATGGGAGGCCCTTCAATGTCGTGAGTAGTCCGGTGAGATGACCGATGAGCCTGCCAGCTTTACCGCGCGCGAGTTCTGCACCATCAGGATTCTTCTTCTGCGGCATGATCGAAGATCCGGTGGAGAAGGCGTCATCGAGTTTGGCCCAACCGAATTCGCGTGAGGCCCACAGGCAGATCTCTTCGCCGAGGCGCGAGAGGTGTACTCCGATCATCGCCGTACAGAACAAGAACTCCGCAACGAAGTCTCGGTCGCTGAC
>JBBRTC010000134.1:0-2316 GCA_038244765.1 Candidatus Nanopelagicales bacterium
GTGGTCAATCCGTATCTCGCCCCGCGTCAGGCCGATTTGCTGTGAACCAGTGGACTCAACTCACCCTGACACGCAGGGCGCGCGCGACGGGTCAGGTGCGCGAGAGAGGCATTGGCACCTCTTGGCGCCTGTGCGATGCCGGTGGTGCGCGGCTGCCGCCGCCGTTGCACCAGAGCCGCTACCGCGGCTCGTCCGAGGCGAGTTATTACGTACTGCTGTGAGTTATTACCTAAGGGTGATGGCCTGACGTCGAGCGGAACGAACGAGCCGTCATGGGCGATTTACTGGCTAGACGTTTAATCGAACGTTCCATCAATCGGAAAAGGGGGCGCGTCATGCGTCCATCGTCAGTACTCGCCACGTTCGTCACATCCGCAGCAGCAGTGTGCTCGGTGATCGTCGCACCCGCCGGCCCGGCGAGTGCGGCGGCCAACGCCACGGACACCATCAGCAATCTTCAAGCACAGGGGTACGACGTGAACATCGACCGCGTCGGCTCCGCGCCGACTGACCAGTGTTCCGTGGAGAGCGTCCGCAGTCCGCATACCGTCACACGGCTGATCCCGGTACACAAGGGGCCACGGGACGAGAACGGCCGTCGCAAAGTTAGTTTCGTCGAGGTCGTGGTCAGCAAGACCATCCAGGTGTCGCTGAACTGCACGGCTAGCGCGTAACAGCGCGATCGCGCGAGCATGTCGTTTGCGCCGGTGGTATTGACGGTGGCATAGACGGTCTTGCCTCGGGCGAGACGGCCACGCTGCGCGCTCGGCTGACCGGGACTGTCGCGCATCGGCCTGCCATCGCCGCGAGGGCGTCGGGAGTTGTCGGAGGTGTCGCGCAAAGGGCTGATGGTCCTGGCATCCACCAATCTCGGCCCGTTACCCCTGGGTCTCATCCGAAAACAACGCTGCGAGAGACGGTTCCGCGCGATACCGCTGCAGCATTTCAACATCCAAACGCGGAGAGTCGATTCCGAACCGTTCAAGCTCGTCGCGTTCGAGGACCCGGGAGATCCGGTGCGCGCCGGCCCTGAAGAGGTCGTCTGTCTCGAGCGGGTGGCATGAGATCAGACCAGTTTGGGACCCGGCAAGCAACATCTGACCATCACCGCTGAAGGCAATCGTCTGCGCGTCACCGAGTTGCAGCGACTTCGTGCGCCGCCGCTCTGTGACGCTCCATATCCGACAGATGCCGTCGTCGAATAACGCTGCGATCAATTCGCCTCCTGGCGAGCATGCACTGTCGCGTAGCAACGTACGAGCTGGGCCGCCAAGTCGAGCGAGATAGACGCCGTCCCAATCCATGATCGACAAGCCGAGAGCCCCGGGAAGCACGATGTACCGACCCTGCTCGTCGAAGGTCGGGACGACGTGGGTGGCACACTGCGCCCGATCCAAACTCGCGAGTCGTCGCCCGTCCCGTGCCCAAAGTTCGGGCCGGTTGGGACCCGATGGATTGTCGGCGACGGTGAGTATCCGCTCACCGTCGTGCGAGATGGCAACCCGAAACACCTTGTAGCCGGCGGTATTGAGTTCGCCGATTCGATTGCCCTGCCAGTCCCACAGACCGACTTTTTCTCGCACGGCCGTCGCGATGAACTCTCCCTGCGGGTCGCTGGCGATATCGAATGTCCGGTCCGGCGAGATTTGGTCGGTCAAGAAAGTCGCGCTCAACTCGCCGTTGACATTCCAGATCCACACCGTGCCATTCTGTGCAGCGACGGCCAGGTGCCCTGCGTCCGGATGAAACACCGCACCTATGACACGCCGGACGTCTGCGTCAACGTACGGCGGATCCTCGCCACGGACGTGTGCCACGAGCGTCCCGCTGGCCGACCACAAGGTCGCCTGATTGTCATCGAGGTGCACCAGGTGCTCACCGTCCGGTGCCACGATGACTCGCTCGACGTAACTGCTGAATCGAAGATCCGGAGGCAGTTGCGAACATCGTGGAGGTGATCCCGGCTCAAGCGTCCAGAGCCGAGCTGGTTGCGCGTCATCACCGACTGCGACGAACGCCCGGCGATCGTTTGGTCCGGTGGACAGGTACCGAAGGGTTCCTCCGAGTGCGACCGAACCGCCCTCGGGAGACCAAGCTCTCGTAGTTTCGGCGTCCGCGCTGACAGTCCATCCGCCTCTGGTGGTCAGAAACCGAATCTCGGCGCTATGGCCGTGTATCGGTTGTACGGGCGGAGAACCGAGCCGCCACAGCCGAACTTCCCCCTCGTAATCCGTGCTGACCAAGAGCGTTGAATCGTCGGGGTGAAATGCCACTACACCTACCGTGTCACGATGACCGTGCAGGATTGCGATGGGA
>JBBRTC010000135.1:0-2297 GCA_038244765.1 Candidatus Nanopelagicales bacterium
GAAGTACTTACCGCCGTGGTGTTCACCCCGGGGCGATAGCTCGCGAGCGCTGGAGGGTGCGTGACGTCATCGCCCCGGACCGCGACGCCGCGCAGCCCCTCAGTTGAGCGCTGGACCAATCAAATCCTTTGGGCGGCAGGGGGCCCGAGTAAGCGGCGCTGAAGCAGCGCACTCTGCGATGCGTGAGGGACGCGGGTCACGTCAGTTCACCGCCCGTCTGCTCCAAGAATTCGTCAAGGCGGCCGAGGCAACCTTTCACCCAACACGCTGAAAGGAGATCCACGTGAACACAAACCGACGCCCGATCCAGCGCTGGCTCGTCGCCCGCCTCGGGTCGTACCTCGCGCTTCCAGAAACCGCGATCGACCCAATGGTCCCGCTCGCCGAAATGGGTGTGGACTCGGTACATGCGATAAGCCTCATGGGCGACGTCGAGGAGCACTTCGACATCGATGTCGACCTGACACTGGTCTTCGACTACCCGACCCTGTGCCACATTGCCGAATTCATCAGCACGGCCGTCGCCGAGCGCGAACTGACGGCGGCATAGCCGGACCGCCACGGCCACGTCCAGCTGCGCTTTCAGGGTTGTCAAACACGACATCGAGGTTCAATATCAACAGATCGGGGATTTGCTGAGACGGCTGCCGCGGGGCCATTGCCACCTGGCGCCCACAAGGGGGTGAATGACGAATCTCATCGCCCGACTGCGGGGTCCGGTCGCTGAGTCCGCTCGAAAGACTCGAAACACAAAATTCCTGGTGCCAGCGGTAACTCACCGGTCTGATCCTCACTAGTACTGCTACCACCCGACTGCAGCCAGATATGGCGTTGATGACAAGGAGCAGTGATGATCCTCGACGACAAGGAAGCGTTCGAGCCCAGCACTGGGCGCAACGGCCTTGTCTCACACCTGTTGTCGCAGTTCGAGATCTACGCCGACAGGCGTAGCTTCACCTATCTGAGTGAGTCCGCTCGACAACTCGTCGAGGAAGTAACGAGCTTTCGCGACCTCGATCGCGGCGCGCGCGAGATCGCCACTTGGCTGAGTTCACGGCCGGAAGCCGATCGACCCGTCCTGTTGTTGTTCGAGCCGGGTATCCCCTTTTGGCGTGCGTTCCTCGGTTGTCTGTACGCCGGAGTCGTCGCGGTGCCGACACCGCTACCCATCGACGAGCGGAGCATGGCGCGGGTCGCGGGGATACTTCGCGACGCGGATAGCACGCTGGCCCTCACCACGACCAATCTGCGTAACCCGCTGGAAGCGGGTGTTACGGGACTCAACCTGGCGCGTCGGGTTTCGTTCGTCTCCATCGACGACTCACCCCTCGGCGACGCGGACTCGTGGTCGATGCCAAGTATCACCGAAGACACCGTCGCGTTCCTTCAGTACACCTCGGGATCGACCGGCAGCCCCAAGGGCGTCGCCATCACGCACGGCAACGCGATGAGCAACGAGGCCATCATGTCCGAAGCACTCCAAACAAGCGATGCGTCGGTGTTCGTCGGCTGGATCCCGCACTTCCACGACATGGGCCTGATGGGACAGCTGATGGCGTTCTTCAATGGCGGGAACCTCGTCACGATGTCGCCGCTCGCGTTTCTCAAACAGCCGGTCAGGCTACTCAAGGCGATCAGCGACTATCGCGGAACCGTCACCGCTGCACCGAATTTCGCCTATGACCTGATCACCCGACGCGTGACCGCCGACCAATTGAAGGGCCTCGATCTCGCCTGCTGGCTGGTCGCACTCAACGGCGCCGAGCCGGTTCGTCGTCGCACCGTCGAGCAGGTCACCGCGATGCTCGCTTCTGCGGGACTGACGCCGTCTGCGATGCGTCCGGGATACGGCATGGCCGAGGTGACGCTCATGGCCACCGTAAGCCGCGGCGTTCAGTGCTTCCTCGATGCCGACGCCGGCGCATTGGAGCAGAATCATTACGCGCCAGCGACCGACCGTTCCATCAGCCTGGTGAGCTCAGGCGCGCCAGCACCAGGTTTCGACCTGCGCATCATCGACCCGGAAACTTGCCAAGAGCTGCCCGATGATCGGGTCGGCGAGATCTGGTTGCGTAGCGCGAGCGTCGCCAGCGGATACCACAACCGCCCCGCCGAGACGATCGAACGCTTTCACGCCCACACCGCCCACGGTCAGGGACCCTTCCTGCGCACCGGCGACCTCGGGCTACTCCACGAGGGCGAGCTCTACGTGACTGGCCGCAGCAAGGACCTACTCATCGCCAACGGCCGCAACCTGTACCCACAGGACATCGAAGAGTTCGTACAGGACGTACACC
>JBBRTC010000136.1:0-2225 GCA_038244765.1 Candidatus Nanopelagicales bacterium
CCTGCGCCGACGATTACATGGGATTGTTCGTTCACGTGAATCACTCCGATCCATCATCGACGCGTACGCCTCCATCGGTGACTTCGTTGAAGCCACGTCCGGACCGCAGCTACAAGCGGGGGTCTTGGATTCGCTCGCGTACGGCGGCAGCTGCGGCATCATCGGGCGCGGACTGCGCCTCGAGCTCGGCTGCGACTCTGCGCTGGTAACGCTGGACCTCGACAGATTTGGTCTCGCTGTCCCAACCGAGCACGCCCGCCATCAGGTTCGCCGCGTGGCGAGCGGCGACCAAGCCCCGATCGCCGGCTTCCAAGTAGAGGCGCGTACGCCGGGTCAGCACATCGTCAACGTGAAGTGCACCCTCATGGCTCGCGGCGTGCACGATCTCGACCGCCAGCGTTCCTGCCCCTCCTGGCACTTCCGTTGCGAGTTCCGGGTTGGAAGCCACGACATCCAACAATTCCGACAACAGTGATCCGTATCGCCCCGCCAACCGTTCAACATGCGCGTCGTCGATGTGCGCCGCACCCGGGTGACTGCGCGCTCGAGCGGCTGCGTCATCGGGTTCGACCGCGCCAATGAGCGGTGTCGTGGACGTCGTCGAAGCGGGCAACTCACCAAGGTCGTCGGCGAGTCGATCGACTGTGTCTTCGGCCATCACCCGATAGGTCGTGTACTTGCCTCCGGTGATGGTCACCAGTCCCGGAAGCGGTCGTCGAAGTGTGTGTTCGCGCGAAATTTCAGATTCGGTCATTCCTTCTGCGTCGACCAAGGGCCGCAACCCGGCGTAGAGCCCGATGACATCAGCTTCGGATAAGTCGCTCTTCAATGTGGCGTTGGCTTGACCGAGGAGGTACTCGAGATCGGCGTGGTTGGCCGAAGGGTGCGAGAGACCGTGATGCCACGCGGTGTCAGTGGTACCGAGAACCCACGATCGTCCCCACGGGAGGACAAACAACACACTCGTTTTCGTCTTCGTGATGAGCGCGAGTTGACCGTCGATGCGATCGCGAGGTATGACGATGTGTACACCCTTACTCGGGCGCATCTTGATGGGCGACTCGACTCCGGCGAGCTCCTCCGTAAGCCCAGCCCAGACGCCCGTCGCGTTGACGACAACGCGAGCGGGGACGTCGAACTCGGTGTCTGCCATGGCGTCGAAGACGCGTACGCCGACAACTTTCTCCCCGTCACGCACAATCCGTTGAACTCGCGCACCGGACACCACGGCCGCTCCATGGGCCGCGGCAGTTCTGGCGAGTTCGACCGTGTGACGGGCGTCGTCGACTTGAGCATCGAAGTACTTGATCGCGCCGGCCAGACCATCCTCACGCAAATCGGGGAACGTGCGAAGGGTCGCGGTCTTGGACAGATGACTGTGGTGAGGTACGGAGGGCTGACGACCGCCCAAAGTGTCGTAGAGCGTGAGTCCGGCCGCGACGTACGGCCGTTCCCACACTCGATGGGCGAGTGGATACAAGAACGGGAGCGGTCGTACCAAATGGGGCGCGAGTCGGTCCAGCAATAGCGCTCGCTCGCGCAACGCTTCACGCACCAAGCCAAAGTTGAACTGTTCGAGATAGCGCAGCCCGCCATGAACAAGTTTGCTCGATCGACTCGATGTGCCGGCAGCGAAGTCACGTTGCTCGACAAGTCCGACCGACAATCCACGCAGTGCAGCGTCAAGGGCAACACCTGAGCCGGTGACTCCGCCGCCGATCACAAGCACGTCTACTCCGGCTCGAAGTCGACTCAACGATTCCTGACGATAGGCGAGGTTCAGAACGCCAGCGTTGGTCACACGCAGTCCGGACCTGCGCCAGCGGACGCAACGACGCTACAGATGACAGGCGAGCGAAAATGCGCGCGGTCAAATGCTCTCAGCATTTGTGCGTTCAAATCGGCGACCAAAGCGCGATGAACGAGGACGATGGCTGAACCACCGAACCCGGCACCGGTCATACGGGCACCGTAGGCCCCGGCTGACATCGCGACGACAACGGCCAGATCCAACTCGGGACAGCTGACGTCGTAGTCGTCGCGCAGAGATGCGTGCGACGCCCAGAGAATGGGTCCGATGTCGCTAACCCGATCGTCGCGCAGCAGTGCGACCACGTCGAGGACGCGTTGATTTTCAGTCACAACATGGCGAACCCGGCGAGCAAGAACGTCGTCAGATAGCACTTTCGTTGCCGCCTCAAGGTCTGCGAGCCCGAGGTCCCGGA
>JBBRTC010000137.1:0-2119 GCA_038244765.1 Candidatus Nanopelagicales bacterium
AGGCACATTGGCAGAAGATCTGGTCGAACAATCCGATCGAACGGTTGAACAAGGAGATCAAACGCCGCGCCGACGGCGTGGAGATCTTCCCCAACCCGGCGGCGTTCCTGCGGTTGGCGACCGCGGTGGTGATCGAATCCCACGACGAGTGGCAGGTCACCCGCCGCTACGTCTCCGATGTCAGCATGGACGAACTGCGGGTGATCATCGCCGCCAAGGAACGTGCCGCCGGAGCCCAGACCAGTTCCTCATCGTTGACACTTGAACTCCAAACCCCATAACATCCAACATGACTCGTTGATCACGAACCACATGGTTCACCGATCCGAACTACACCACCCCACGGGGCACTATCGAGGAGAACCCTCGGCACGTGAGCGCCAATAGCTTCTGTGTCGATCGTGCGGCAATCCGTTCTTTCTACTTATGGGCGGCCGAGCAGCACGGAATCGACAACCCCGTCCGAGCCCGTGCGATTGCCACGTCTTGGGTTACTGGGGGTCAAGCCGCGTTAGAAAGCACTCCCTCTGGGATACGCAGATCCGATGTGAAGTGGCTTACCCCGCAGGCATTTCGGTTGTGGCGCAATTTGGGGCTTCGCGGTTTCACGATGGAAGGCTTGCCGCGTCACGATTGGAAGGGAGTGACGGAGGATCGCGACGTCGCGTTCGTGGAGGGGCTGTTCGGGACGGGTTTGCGAATCGGCGAGTGGTCCAGCATGTTGACCATCGAGGTGCCCCAGCCGGGTTCTGAGGGACTTGTGCGTTCGCGCGTTGCGTCTCGATGCGCCAAGCGTGGTAGCGGGCGCACGTTCTGGATGCGCCGCCGCGTCGCCCAACAAGTCCACTTCTATCTGCAGGAAGGTAGTCGTACTGCTGCGGTCGCCCGCGCGCAAGGTGCCGGTCGGTATGAGCACGTTGCGGATCGTTGGATCGTTGAGCATGTTCGGCGGGATGGGCAGCTGGAGGTAGTCGATGAGAAGGGATCGCGTCGTACGGTTCGGCTGGACGCACTGGGGCCGTCGACGCGAATGAAGTTGTTTCGTCGGGGCCCCGACGGCCTGGAACCGATGTGGCTGTGGCTGAACCACGACGGGTCGCCTCGCCCTAAACATTCCTGGTACAAGACATTTGACCGCGCGAACACCAGGGTCGCGAAAGCGTTTGCGCAAGCGGGCGGTACGCCGTTGTGGTGTCGTCCCCACATGCTGAGGCATTCCTTTGCGCTGCGGTGGTTTTGCATTGCCACGTTCGTCGCGTGGCGCCGTACCGACATGTTGACCAAACAGGAGCAGCGGGACTTCCGCAATCAGCTTGGTGATGTCTGGTTTCTCCTGGCGACACTTCTTGGACATCGAAGTGCCGAGGTGACGCGCAGCGTCTATCTCGAGCCGTTTCAGGTGCTGCAGGTTGAGGAGCTGATCGCTCTGATGGATGCCGACGATCGGGAATCCCTCGAGCGTCTCGTCGCCACAGTCGGCGCCGGTGAGTCGCGTGTACTGACGGTCGAGGCATGACGGGTCGCTCTGCGGCGCAGCCGGATCCGGCGTGGCGACCCGTATCGCGGCGGCAAGGGTTCATCGTGACGTTCGTCAGCGAGGACGGCACGCAGGCCAAGGACTTCGACTTCGGATCTCTGCCATCCAACGACGGAATCCGCCACGACTTCGCGATCGCGTTCGAAGACGCCACCGGTGTGCTGGGGTTATCCAAGCGATTGAGGAGCGCCGCCGCGCTGTGGCAGTCTGCCCGGCATGCCTGCTGTTGGCTTGCCGAAAACCGGCCAGAACTGAGCGGACTGGCAGATTTGTCAGCCGCGGATGCCCGGCGACTCGCCGAATCGTGTCGAGTGCCCAGCGGCCCGGGCGCAGCCCCAGGTCTGAAGACTCTGCTGCGTTGTAGTCCTGTCGTCTCCGACGATGCACGACAGGCATTCACGCGTGTGCGTCTGCCGAAGAAGAACACGGCCCGCCAACCGTATTCCGCTGACGAGCTTCGCCAAATCAATGTCGTGGCACGTGGGTTGGTTCGGCGCGCGCGTGCCCGACTGCAGACTCATTGGGCAATCGTCGCCGACTTCCGCGCGGGACGGTTCGATCACCTTCCTCGCGCGGACCCGA
>JBBRTC010000138.1:0-2114 GCA_038244765.1 Candidatus Nanopelagicales bacterium
ACACCGAACTGGCCTCGTTCTATCGCATGCTTCTGAACGTGCTGCGCAGCAGCACGTTTCGAACCGGAAACTGGAGTCTCTGTGAGAGGTCCGGCTGGCGGGGGAACGACTCCTTCGAAAGTCTGGTGGGGTGGTGTTGGGATGGTGACCCGCGTTGGCTGATCATCGTGAACCTCAGTGCTGCACCTGCCTCGGGTCATGTGTGCATGCCATGGGACGACATGGCGGGACGAACATATCGGCTCACCGACCCCACCACGGATGTCGCCTCAATCCATTCAGGTGACGTTCTGCATAGGGGTCTGCACGTCGAACTCGACCCGTGGCGGTGGCACATGTTCACGGTCGAACAGATCTAGGAGAACCCGGACCCGCAGCGCGCTACCGTCGCATGGTGAGCAGCCCAGCACGCCCCCTCACCCGCCTCGAGAAGTCCGACGTTCTCGCCGGTCTCTTCACGTCATGGGATGACATCGCCAGACTGCTCGCCGACCTGCCCGACGTGCGGTGGACGTCGCCGACGCCGTTGCCCGGATGGTGCGTCCGCGACGTCGTCGGCCACGTAATCGGCACGGAGTCGATGCTGCTCGGCTCCCGACACCCGACGCCGACATCGACGTCGCGACCCTCCACCACGTGCGCAATCCGATCGGCGTGATGAACGAGTGCTGGGTGCGGCGCCTGTCCGGCGAGACCGTCGCCGACGTCCTCGCACGCTTCCGCGACGTCACCGGCACGCGTCGCAAGCTGCTTTCGGCGATGACCGAGGACGAGTGGAACGCGCCAACGGCCACTCCCGCTGGACCTGACACCTATGGCCGGTTCATGCGGGTTCGCGTCTTCGACTGCTGAATGCACGAGCACGACATTCGCGAGGCGTTGTCCCTCCCATCGTCGGAGCAGGATCGCGACACCCCGGCCGCGCGGCTGGCGTTGGACGAGATGACGGCAAGCATGGGCTTCGTGGTGGGCAAGCTGGGCAAGGCGCCGGCGGGATCCCGGGTGGCGTTGGAGCTGACCGGGCCGCTCGCCCGCACGATCCGGGTCGCGGTGAACGATCGCGCGGCCGTCGTCGACGATATCGGCGGCGCCGATCCGACGACTACCATCCGGGTCGACGGCCTGCAGTTCACCCGGGTATGCGGTGGACGGACGGGTGCAACCGCAGACGTCGAGTTCGAGGGTGGCGCGGAAGTCGGGCAACGGATCGTCGACAACATGGCGTACGTGCCCTGACGGTGTGATCGGACCGGAACGGATAATCGCTGGCCTGTGTCGTACCCGGCGGTATGATGGGGTGTCCCGCCGAAACCTCGGAGGGGATGCGAGGGGCTGAACGGTTTCGACTTCGCGCATCAAATCAAGGGAAGCGTGCCGGTGCAGGCAAGAGACCACCGTAAGCGTCGTTGCAACCAATTAAGCGCCGATTCAACTCAGCGCGACTTCGCTCTCGCTGCCTAAGCGACTGTGAGTCCGTCAGACCGGGAGTGCCCTCGACCCGGACCCTGGCGTCATCTAGAGGGACAAACCGATAAGTCCGGTCGCGGGATCTATCGGGACATCAAACAGCGACTGGGATCGTCATCCTGACTTGTTCGCGTGAGCAGGAGATCCAAGTAGAGACATAGCGAACTGCGCACGGAGAAGCCTCGAGGGAATGCCGTAGGACCCGGGTTCGATTCCCGGCAGCTCCACCGGATGGGAACGGGCCAGGACGAAAGTCCTGGCCCGTTTTTCGTTCGTCACGTGGACCTTCCACCGCCAGCCCAGCCGGCTATTGGTCGCGTGCGCTTCACGGCCCCCCTTCGAAAGGCCCCGATCGCAACACTTACGGTGTGCTCGCGGTGAACGAGATCACTGAGACGGAGTCATTCGCGGAGTCGCTGATGTAAATGCGGGTTCCATCGGCATTGACGGCCACATCGGCGGGGGAACCGCTGAGAAAGACCGTGGTGATGACGGTGTTGGTGGCGGTGCCGATCACCGAAACGGTCTTGTCGTTGAAGTTGGTGACGTAGACGAGGCTGCCGTCCGGGCTGACCGCCACTCCCGAGGGGAAGTTGCCGACGGGGATGGAAGCGACGACGGTGTTGGTGCTGGTGTTGATCACCGAA
>JBBRTC010000139.1:0-2019 GCA_038244765.1 Candidatus Nanopelagicales bacterium
CGCGGCGAGTTCGGCGCTGTGGATGTGGTGGCTTGACGACCAAGGGGTCGATCAGTCGAGGCTCTACTACGGAACCGATACCCGAGTGCAAGAGTTGCTGATCGGTGCGGTCCTGGCGGTTCTGCTCGCACGAACGCGCGTCGGAGTCGGCCCCCGCTGGATTCGGTCGTCCCGGTTGTCGGCTATCGCGCTGTGGAGCGGATTGATCCTCACGGTGTTCCTGCTCTATTCCGCGCAAGAGAGCACGCCGTGGCTTTATCGCGGTGGCTTTTTCACCTTCTGCGTGGCGGTTGCCCTGGTGCTGTGGGGTCTGCGGGTTCACCCCGGTTCGCTTCCGAGTCGGCTGCTGTCTGTTCGACCGATTGTGCTCATCGGGCTGGTCTCGTACGGCTTGTACTTGTGGCATTGGCCACTCTTCCTCCTGGTTACCCCCGATCGCACCGGACTTTCGGGCCCGTCTTTGCTGATGCTGCGATTCGCTGTCACCGGGGCGGCAGCGGCGTTGTCGTATTGGGTGATTGAACGCCCGATTCGTCGAGGCTGGCTTGGTACGAGGTTCACGCCTCGCACCGTGCGCCTCTTGGTCGTCGGGGCAATGGGCGTCGTTGTCGGGTGTGTGCTGGTCGGCACGTCGGGTGCGCGTGAGCCTGATGCCATTGATCGCACCGGGACGTATGAAACGAAGATCATCGAACCTCAAATCGGTCAGGAATCGTTGCTTGTTCTTGGGGATTCACCGGGTCGTTTCTTGAGCTGGTACCTGCCGCGCGACCGGCTGTCCAACTATGCGATCTCGTCTTCCACGGTGATCGGGTGTGGACTCCTCCCGCAGGACTTGATCGTGGGCGACACCGGCTTACCGACTCAGCCTCAGTGCGCGCAGTGGCCAACGGAGTGGAAGCGCGCCGCGGACCTGGTCAAACCAGACATGGTTCTCCTGTCAACGGGATTCTGGGAGTTGCAGGATCACGTGGTCGACTCAAAGACCTTGCGCGTCGGGACGCCGGAATACGCGGCCGCCTATCTGGCCCAACTCGAACGGGTGCGCACGACGAGCACCGGCGGTGTTGTTCCCCTCGTACTGCTGGATTTTCCCTGTCTTCAACAACCCGCATTTCAAACAGGGGGTGCCGATCTCGCGGCTCAAGCCAATGACCCCACTCGGTGGAAGTCCATCAACGCCGTACTGAAGACGTTCGCATCACGGCATCCGAACGACGTCCGTCTGCTTAAGTACAGCGAACTGCTGTGCCCCAATGGGGCGTACCAAAAGAATTTGGATGGCGTGGAAGTACGCATCGACGGCGTCCATCTCGGCGGCCCCGGCGGGGCACTCGTCGGCCGTTGGCTAGGTCCGCAACTGGACCGGATAGCCACAGAGCAGCAGCGGTTGCACACGCTGGCGGTCGGGGACTCGCTTGCGTTCAGTTTGGTTCAAGGCTTCGACGCGCGTCGCCAAACTGGAGTGATTCCGTGGAGTACCACAAAACTGGGCTGCGGTGTCGACACCTACGTTCCAGTCGCCGCCGGGCAAGAGCGCGCGGTGCCCGATTCGTGCGTGCCCTGGCGTGCGGCGTGGCCAAAACTCGCGGCGGATGCCCAGATCGATGTGGGACTCGTCCTTCCGGGCGTCGGTGAGTCGTATGACCGAGTGGTCAACGGGCAAGTTGTGACACTGGGGAGCGATGCGTTTAAGGCGTCGTTCTTCGCTCAAATGGACAACCTGGTGCGTGATTCGGCGAGTCGGGCCACGGCGATCTCCACTGTGCCATGTCGCAAAGTATTAGACGATGGCGTCAACGTGGACTCGTCAGTGCAGAACGATCCGCAGCGTCTGACGACACTTAATGACTTGATTCGTGCGTACGCTGCGGCACACCCCAACCTGGCGCTCGTGGACATGTTCGGATACCTCTGTGCCGGCGGCTACCACGAGGATCTCGATGGGGTGAAACTGCGTACCGACGGGCTGCATTTCACCGAGGCAGGAGCTGCGAAGTTGTGGACGTGGGTCGCTCC
>JBBRTC010000140.1:0-1974 GCA_038244765.1 Candidatus Nanopelagicales bacterium
CCTCTGGACGTGAAATGTCCCGAGAACATTCGGGCCTGTAGCCTCATGACGTATCCGACTTTGCCTCGTACGCTGGGCGCATGGTCTCGCCGCCGAACACCCACCAGCGTGCTCACGATTCGGTTCGCATTCGATCAGTCCAACCGAGCGACGCTGATGCCGTCGACCGCTTCTACGCGACGCTGTCGGAAGAGACGCTGTATCGGCGCTTCTGTGGCCCTCATCCACCGACCGCTGCCAACGAAATCTCGGCCCTCTGTGCACGCGATCCACTCACGCATCTCTCGCTGGTAGCCATGCTCGATGACGCCGTCGTCGGACTGGGAACCTATTACCGCATCGGCGACGGAACCTCTGCAGAGGTGGCGTTTGTCGTGGGCGACGGCCTCCAGCATCACGGAATCGGCACAGCGCTTCTGCGACGCCTTGCCGAGGTGGGCTGGCACCTCGGCTTGCGCACGTTCACCGCTGACATGCTGGCGACCAACGCAACGATGTTCAATGTCTTTCGCGCCGCGAACATTGGCTCAGTCACTGCGAAGACTGAGTACGGGATCAGTCAGGTCAGCATCGGATTGTCACGCCCACAGGCCTGACGAATTCGTCGAGCGGTCCTGCTTCAGAGTGCGCCCCGACGGACCAGGCCAAGTGTGCGAGCATCCTCAGTCAGGCCGTCCCGAAAGCTTGGGTGGGCAATCCCGATGAGAGCGATGGCCCTCTCTTCGAGATCCAGCCCGTGGAGATCAACGCTCCCAAATTCCGTGACCACATGGTGAACGTGAGCCCGTGATGTCGTGACACCGGCGCCAGGCAGGAGTGAGGTGACCACGCGTGACACGCTGCCCCCGCGTGCGGTCGAACTCATCGCAATGATGGGTTTACCTCGCGCGGCAAGCGCTGAACCACGCATGAAGTCCACCTGGCCGCCCACGCCGCTGTATATGCGATGACCGATCGATTCCGCACACACTTGGCCGGTGAGGTCAACTTCGATTGCGGAATTGATCGCCACCATTCCATCGAGTTGGCGAATGACGTGGGGGTCGTTGGTGTAGCTGGTCGGTCGCATTGCGAGCCCATCATTGGCGTTCGCGAACCTGTAGAGATCGCGGCTGCCGTTGAGAAATGCGGCGACCACGAGGCCCCGATCGATGGGCTTCCGCGCCCCCGTAATGACGCCGCGTTCGACCAGATCGAGGATTCCGTCGGAGATGACTTCGCTGTGAATCCCCAGATCCTTATGCGACGTGAGCGCTTGAAGCACCGCGTTGGGGATGGCACCAATTCCCAGCTGAAGTGTCGCGCCGTCGTCTACGAGCTCGGCGACGTAGTCACCGATCTGCACCTGACCGGGCGATGGTGGAACCGATCTCGCCTCCGGCAGCGGGCTGTCGACATCGACAACCGCGTCAAGGTCGCGAAGATTGATTGAGGTCTCGCCTCGCGTTCGGGGCATTTGGGGATTGATTTGGGCAATGCGCACCCTTGCGGTCCGCGCCGCGGCGAGGGCACAGTCGACAGATACACCGAGCGAGCAATCGCCATTTTCGTCGGGTGGCGACAGGTGTAGCAGGGCCACGTCCAGTTGCAGCGGACCGCTCTCGAAGAGATGCGGTATGTCTGACAGGAATGCGGGGATGTATGTCGCGCGTCCGGCCGCGACCGCGTCGCGGGTGGTGCCGTCAACGAAAAAGGTTCTGTGCCGAAACGACGGCGACGCCAACAAACGCGAGGGATCCCCGTTGATGTGCAGGTGAATCAACTCGACATCATGCAGATCGCCCGCGCGGTCCGCCAGGGCGTCGATCAGGGCCTGGGGGAAGGCACTCCCGCCATGAATGAACACGCGGTCGCCTGATTCGATGAGCGCGACCGCAGTTGCCGCCGTCACCCTGGACGTCACAGCGCCGTGCTGGTCAGGTCAACTGTGTCCGGCGGTTCCGTGATCGGAACCACCTCACCGTCGCGATGATC
>JBBRTC010000141.1:0-1962 GCA_038244765.1 Candidatus Nanopelagicales bacterium
GTGGGCGTAGACGAAATTGAGGCCCGGTGTCGTCCCCCAGTGGCCGAGGAGTCGTGGCTTCACGTCGTCGAGCGTGAGAGGTCGGCGGAGAAGCGGATTGTCGAGCAGATAGATCTGACCCACCGACAGATAGTTCGCGGCTCGCCAGTAGGCGTTGATGCGCGTCAGCTCCGCATCCGAAAGTGGTCCGGCGGAAACTCTGTCGCCTTCGGCCGCACGCGCGCGACTCGCTGGAATTGTTGTCATGCGAATTCCTCGACGCTCAATCGTCGCTTTGCGCCGTTCTGAATGTGATCCGCATCGGCATCGCGCTCACTGGATGTCAAGGAGTCTCCGGCGGAGTTTTGCAGTAAGATTACGAAACGAGCGGTGTTACGGTACCCTACGGACGTCATACTCTTGTCGAAATACGGCCAGCCTCCCTCGTTTCCGGTATCGAAGGCACAGCTCGCGAAGTTCGAGAAACTGGGTTGGCCCATCGCAACTCGATTTCGGCGACATCATCCCAATGGCGGTGCTTGAATGTGGCTGCGCGGAGTGTGATATATGCACGAGTCCGTTTCGCCAATTCCCACGTGCGCGTTTGTGCCTACTCGGAGGCCTGTAGATGGAGAGTTCCGGTGCAGCACCACCCGACCCGCGCGTCTCCGTCCTCACCCGCGCACTCTGCGTGCTGGTCGTGGTGCTGATGGCGGTTGCGTCGGTGTACGGCGCGTCCATGGCCCTGCGCTACTTTCACCACATCGGCGTCTAGCCCATGCGGCCCATCACCAAGCGGCAGACGCGCGCCTTCTTCATCGGTTCCACTGGAGTGTTCTCGCTGATCTTTATCGGGCTCACCATCGACGGCCACCGACAATTTCCCAAGCTCACGCACTCCGATCAGATCACGCCGGACGTGATCGCCGGCAAGCACGTCTGGCACCGAAAGGACTGCATCAACTGTCACACGCTGCTCGGTGAAGGAGCCTACTACGCACCCGACTTGACCAAGATCGCCGCGCAGCGTGGGGCACCCTATCTGCGCGCGTTCCTAACGGACCCCACAAAGTTCTACAACGAGGAACGGGACCGGCGGATCATGCCGAACCAGAAGCTCTCGGCGATGGAAATCGATCAGGTGATCGCCTTCCTGACGTGGGTGGGGAAAATCGACACGCAGGGCTGGCCTCCGCGCCCGATCCTCGTTTCGGGCGCGACCATCCCCGGTACCAACATTGGCGGGCCCGCTCCACAACCGGCATCCAACGACCCGATTGCCGTGGGGCAGTCGCTGTTCCGCCAGTCGCCGCCGGGCTGCTTTGCCTGCCACTCGACCGTGGCGGGCGTGAACCTCGTGGGCCCATCACTGGCCGGGATCGGCGACATGGCGGGGTCGCACGTCAAGGCGCCCGACTATCACGGCAAAGCCACCGACGCGGCGTCGTACATCCGCGAGTCGATCCTCAATCCCAGCGCATACCTCGTACAGGGCCCGACCTATTCCAGCAATGGGCAATCAATGATGCCTCCGGGATTCGCGCAGTCGCTCACGCCGGCCCAGGTCGACGGGATCGTCGCCTATCTCATGACCTTGAAGTAACGAGGAGCAGACATGCGTTATCGCACCCAGGCTGTCGCGTACCCCTACTTCGTGGTCGCGCTGCTGCTCTACGGGCTGCAGATGGTGTTCGGAATCCTGTCGATCACCAAGTATCTGGGTCCCGACCCGATCAAGACAGTCCTTCCGTTCGACGTCAGCAAGGAGATCCACACCAATCTCCTTATTTTCTGGGTGCTTACCGGGTTCATGGGCGCCACGTATTGGCTTGTCCCGGAGGAGTCGCGCACCGAGCTGCATTCTCCTCGCCTCGCCTACTGGTCGCTCGGGCTCTGGACGCTAGCTGGGGTAACGGCGGTAGTGGGCTACCTCTTCGGCTGGACTGAAGGCAACAAGTTGCTGGAGCAGCCGCTGCCGGTGAA
>JBBRTC010000142.1:0-1881 GCA_038244765.1 Candidatus Nanopelagicales bacterium
CAACGCGATCGGCCCATTCATAGGACCCGTCGTCGCCGCCAACGTCACCGTCACAGTGGCGCCAGGAGCCGGAGACGCCGGAGACGCCGTCAACGACCACGTCTCCACATACGTCGTAGGAGACGAGCCAACTCCCGTGTCCGAGAAATACAGCCGACAACCAATCGACTTCGCGCCACTAAACGCCTCACTTGGTGCGACCGACAGCGCAACGAAGCCCCCGGCTCCCAGCACTATCGCTCCCGTCGCGGCGATGGCGCGGCGCATCATCGGGCGAGCGCTTTGCGACGCGACTTGCGCGACATTCGGACTGCCAGGATGAGGCCGAGTTGAAGCGCGACTGCAGCGGCTACTCCAGTTCGCAACGCGCCCTCTGGGCCCGTACGCGGAAGGCTGGTTCGCGGCTTTGCCGCGGGTTGCTGCTGGACCTTGGTGGATCCCGTTTGAAGGTCAACCGCACCCGAAACGGTCGTTACGGAACCGCCCGTCTGGCAGGAGTTGGGGAGGTTCGTGCCGTTAGTCCCGCCATTGGTGGTGCACGTCTTTGTGCCACCTGACTTTGTGCCACCTGTTTTTGTGCCACCGGTCTTCGTCGTGCCTGATGTAGCGGCGGTGAACGTGTCAACGGTCGTCGCGCTCGTCGGCGTACAGATCGTGTCGAGGCCGGTGTCGATATCTCTGTTGCCCGGGCCGTCGATGTAGCGGAATTCAAACTTGGTCATCTTCAAAACGTTCGATCCAGCCTTCGCTTTGAAGCTGACCGTGATGGGCGCGATCGAGAAGGCCGTGTTGGGCAGAAGGACTTTGGAGTTCGGCGTACCAAGTGCGCTCTTCGCCGATCCGTTTGCACTGACGAAGACTTTCCCGACGGTCTTTTGCGCACCGACGATCACTGGGCCGGTGTGGTATCCCGCGCTCATGTTGAACGTCGCGTTAACGGTTTGGCCGGCTTTGGGGGCGCTCGGCGAAAGGCTCACAACAACAGGTGTGGCCCACGGGATCGACGAACTAAGAATCTTGCACGAGAAGGTCATGTTTGCGTCGGCGTGTGCGGGGGCTGCAGTAGCAGCAAGGCCCACGCCCATCAGTGCGGTCGCGGTGGCCACAGCGCCGAGGCGCCGAGCCGCAGGTCTTATCCCGCGCGCCCCACTAGACACATCGATGCGAGTACGCATCCTGCGCTCTCCCTCCGCGGGCGTTGCCGCCACATCCCGACGATTCGCGCGCCCCTCGCGCTGCGTATCGCCACTTTCCAACTACCAGTCATGACTTGTTAATTGCCAGACAGTACGTGCCGAACTGACACCTAGCGCTCTGGAAACGGTGTTCCCCTGGGAGGAACACGCGTAGATCCTGCCACCATACGACCAAAACGGACATGCTGGAAGACCTATGTCGAAATCGAATCCTCGGCTACTCAGACGGAGTAGCGACGCCGTTGGTTCCCTGACCATGCGTGCGGGGCGACTCACTTTGGGTGATCGTCCGAACTCGCGGTGGGGGGCCCTTCAGTTCGTGCCTCGCGCGGCTGGGACGTAGGGTTTCTGGCGTGAGTTCCCCGCACGTGGTCGCGCCCGAGGTGGCGCCAACACCGATCACCGTGCGTTCGATCGATCTCGATCCTCACCTCCTATTTGGTCCGAGCCCGCCCCGTTCGTGGGTCGGGCTAACTCTGGCTAGCGAGACGAGTCAGGTCTCCGCGCTCGATCACGCCGCTCGGTGCGCGTCGTTGTTGTTGCGACTTCCCGCCGATGGCGGTCTGTCGTGGGTACGCGGCGGTGACGACCCGAGCGCGATGATCGGTTGGGGTGAAGCAGCGCGACTCGACGTCGGCGGCGCGGAACGTTTCTCGCGCGCGCAGCGGTGGTGGGCTGGAGTCGC
>JBBRTC010000143.1:0-1831 GCA_038244765.1 Candidatus Nanopelagicales bacterium
AATTTCGAGGCCGGAACACTGCATCTCGAATTCACGATGCCGCCCCAGGCGATCGCCGCCATCACCGTGGAACTGACGCCGAAGCCGCATGGGCGAAAGTCGCGATCGTGAGTGTCGCGCAAACCCGCTCCGCGCTGATGGAGGCCTTGCAGCGAGATACGTTCAACTACTTCGTGCACGAGGCCAACCCGGTCAATGGCCTGATCATCGACAAGACCCAGCCAGGAACGCCAGCGAGTATCGCGGCCGTAGGATTGGCGTTGTCGTCTTATCCCGTTGGTGTGGAACACGGCTTCATGACCCGCGCGGACGCAATCCGGCGCACTCTCGCGACCTTGCGCTTCTTTCAAAAGAGCGTTCAGAGCACCGATGTGGAGGCGACCGGCTACAAGGGTTTCTATTATCACTTTCTCGATATGGTCAGTGGAAAGCGTGCGTGGAAGTGCGAGTTATCCACGGTCGACACTACGTTTGTCCTGGCCGGCATGTTGACGTTGGCAGCATACTTCTCGGGCAGCACGGCCGACGAACGTGAGATCGGCGAACTCGCCGGCGAGCTGTACCGACGCACCGACTGGAATTGGGCGCAAAACGGCGGGCTCGCTGTGACGCATGGCTGGAAGCCCGAGAGCGGCTTTTTGCCGTATCGCTGGCAGGGCTATGACGAGGCGCTGTTTCTTTATCTGCTTGGCCTCGGTTCACCGACTCATCCGCTGCCGAAGGACAGCTATGTTCAATGGACCTCGACTTACGAGTGGAGAGAGATCTATGGGCACGAGTTTTTGTATGCTGGTCCGCTCTTTACCCACCAGATTTCTCATCTCTGGATCGGTTTTCGTGGCATTCAGGACGACTACATGCGCGGCAAGGAGATTGATTATTTCGAGAACAGCCGCCGCGCCACCCTCGTCCAGCAGCACTACGCCATTGATAATCCCGCCAGCTTTGACGGTTACAAGGCCAGCTGTTGGGGCATTACCGCGAGTGACGGTTCCCGGACCCGCGAAGCGCACGATCAAGGGCCAGGAGCGCGAATTTTTCGACTACATTGCGCGCGGCGTGTCGGACGGTCCGGACGACGGAACCATTGCTCCCTGGGCGGTCGTCGCTTCGCTGCCCTTTGCGCCCGAGGTGGTGATTCCAACGCTTGATTATTTCGAGGAGCTGAGGCTGCGCGCGAATAACCCTTACGGATTCAAAGCGACCTTAAACGCCACCTTCGCCCTGTGCGGCGATCTGTCGCACTCGTGGGTATCGCCTTTCCACTACGGCCTGAACCAAGGCCCGATCGTCTTGATGATCGAGAACTACCGCTCCGGCTTGCTGTGGAGTCTCATGCGTCAGTGTCCCAATCTCGTGGGGGGACTGAGGCGTGCGGGCTTTCAAGGTGGCTGGCTTGAACAATGAAAGTGCCTCCTGGCCAAACTCCCAGCCCGCCCGTTGGACCGAAGGCATCGGCAAGTCGAGCCCAAAGCGGGCGATTGCGAGATGCCTTCCCTGAAGCTGCATCAACCCAAAGGAAAGCCGAGATGACAGACGACAACGCCGTGATCGCAGCGTCCGCCGACCATCAAGTGGGGGAGGCTGCGGTGAAGAAGCCGGCCGACGCCGACCCTTCGCCCGCCGACCCGGTGCCACCGCAGGCCAGCCCACGGTTGCCCGATGTCGCCGTACCGCTGGTGCTGCGCGGCCAGACTGCGCTGGTCACCGGCTGAGTATTTCATGCGATCGTGACCGGTGATTTCAGGGAGCGTGACCGGTCATTTCAGAAATATCGTGACCGACGATTTCAGAAATATCGTGACCGATTTTTCGGTCTAGCTGAAATGGT
>JBBRTC010000144.1:0-1784 GCA_038244765.1 Candidatus Nanopelagicales bacterium
AATTCCTCGTCGCGTTGGTTGAGCGCGAGCATGCGGCCTACCCGCCCGAAGAAGGGATCATTGGCGATGACCGGCGCCGCAGGAAGTCCGAGGGCGGTCAGAACGTCCAGCCCGCGCTCAACCCACAAGTTGCGATGTGCGAGGGCAACGTCGGCGGGTCCGACATAGACAAACTCATGCTGACGGAAGGCCTGCATACGAGCCGGGTCAACTGCCGGCTCATGGCGGAAGCAATACCCGTAGATGTCGAGACGTCGTCCACCGTCGGGCAGCGAACCGGACAACATCGGGTACGCCGGATGACACGCAGCAGACGCAAGCATGACCTCAGACTGGGCAAGCAGAGCACCCCAATCGCGGCCTTCGGCATGCATGGCCAATACGTCGGCATGCTCTCGGGTGGACCCGGTGAAGGTATGGATCGAGCCGGTCAGATCGGGAAAACTGGCGAGGTAGTCGGTGCGATCAAAATCCGCGCGGGGGAAGACCGGCGGGAATCGATAACGTGCGGCGTTGTGATCGGCGCCCGCAGCGACAACCATTCGATCGACTCCGTCGACGATGTCCTCAAAGGGACCCGATCGCCCGTACAAACCGTCGACTGATGTCTGAACGAGAAGGTCCGCCGCGACGAGGTCAGCACGGAACTGAGCTTGCGCGAGTTGGAGTTCCATCGCACGACCTCAATCCCTCGCCACGAGGAGCAACTGCGCAGTGTTGGCGATGATCCTGTCGTTGTTGACCATGAGTGCAGCCCCGTGTGCATCGCGTAGGACACGACCCAACGAAAACTCGGAGTCCTCGCGATATCCCGAAATACCGACGATAAGCATCGCCTTACTGACGATGTCGACAACGACGTTGGACGATCCGACCTTGAGCGTGTTCATTCCAATCGCGAAGTTCATGCTGGACAACGCGTCGACATCGTCGCGGATCGCGTCGTAGCGCGTCGCCGCGCTGTGCACAGTCTCTTCGAATTGTTGGTAGAGGCACATGAGTTCCGCGAGTCGGGTCGCTCCGGGCGGTGTCGTGCCCGGGCGAGATCTCGCGGCACTCCGTACGAACTTGCGTGCTGTGTCGACGGCGGCAGCGGCCATGCCTAACCACACCGAACTCCACAAGATGTGCGAGACCGGCAGCATCGTTTGCGCCGAGATGTCGCCGTACGGGTCGTCGAGAATCAGGCCCGCGTCTCCGGACGCGGCGAGCATGAAACCGGGACTACAGGTGCCGCGGAATCCGAGAGTGTTCCACACGCTGGTGGGTTCAAGTGTCAACGAGTTCTTGCGACAAGCCACGAGGACTTGGTCATTGGGTTGGGCGTCGGGATCGCGGCGTGCCGTCGCGAAGATCGCATCGGCGTACGCGCCGTAGGAGATCACGGGCGCATTCTTCGCGAGCCTGAAGTGGGTGCCATTGGATTCGACGGCGCAGGTGCTGGTGCGTACGTCCCCGCCGATTCCGATCTCCGTCGTTGCGGACGCAAAAAGGAGTTGGTGGTCGACCAACTCGTGGGTGAGTTGGCGCAATGCCGGGGACCGGCCGTGGCGGACGAGACAGGCGACCTGGATCTGGTGCATCGCGTGCACCATCGCTGTCGACGAGCAACTCTTGGCGAGTTGTTCTGTGACCCCGGCGAGTTCAGCGATCGATGCGCTACGGCCGCCCTGAGCGCGTGGGACAAAGGCCGAGAGAAGACCGTCGGCGGCGAGCGCATCAATTGCTTCGCGAGGGAATCGCGCCTCCTGGTCGACCGCACCCGCAGCGGGCGCGACGACCTG
>JBBRTC010000145.1:0-1644 GCA_038244765.1 Candidatus Nanopelagicales bacterium
CGTACTTCGCGGTCGTGTTTGTTCTCGCCCCCTGTGCGATCCTGACAGGTCCCTCGATGTCACCCGCCCTGACGAACCGCTTCAAGTGGTATCCGTTCTTTCCGGGTAACCGACAGATCGGCCGGTCGCTCCACTTCCTCGTCATGTGCGCGTTCGTCGTCTTCATCCTCATGCACGTGATGATGGTTGCACTCACCGGCTTCGTGCGGAACATGAACCACATCGTGGTCGGCACGGACGATGCAAATCCAGTCGGCCTGATTCTCGGCCTGCTCGGGATCGCCGTTGTGGTCGTGATCAACGCCCTCGCCAACTGGACGGCATGGAAGCATCCGCGGGCCGTTCAGCACATCTCCAAGGCGATCGTCAGCCCAGTCATGCGATCGCTTCTTGATCAGTCCGTGCCAAAGGCCGAATTCCGCCGCGAAGATGTGTCGCCATTCTTCTGGGTCAACGGCAACGTGCCGACCTCCGATGAATGGAAAGCCCTGGCCGCTGATGATTTCAAGAGCTATCGGCTCAAGGTACGTGGACTGGTGGAGAATCCCGTCGAGTTGTCCGTGGACGACCTGCAGGCGCTTGGAAAAAAGACTCAGATCACGCTGCATCACTGCATTCAGGGTTGGTCAGGCATCGCCGAGTGGGGTGGATTACCGCTGGCAGAGGTGATCGCGTTGGCCAGGCCACGACCCAATGCCAAAGCCGTCGTTTTCTATTCGTTCGGTGAGGGCGTCGACTTCAACACGGGCGTCGCCGGCGGCCAGTATTACGACAGCCTCTCGATCAAGGACGCGCTGAACCCTCTCACGCTGCTGGCCTATGAAATGAATTACCAGCCGCTGAATCGCCTTCACGGGGCCCCGTTGCGGCTGCGTGTCGAGAACCAACTCGGGTTCAAGATGGTCAAGTGGATTCAGGCGATCGAGTTGGTCGAGGATGTCAGTGGTATCAACAAGGGTGAAGGCGGCTACGCCGAGGACAACGAATACTTCGGCGAGCTGGCCAGCATCTGATATCGCCCTCAGTCGGGGACCGCGACTACCATGCTGACCATCCTGGAGGCGCGACGGTGAAGACCGTGCTACTCACCACGGATGTTGCTCTCACGTGGGTAGCTCGGGCCTCCCGGGATTAACCGTGGACTCGGATGGTTCTGCGGGGAGTGTCGCACGGGTAGCCTGCGTCGCGATTGCTCGCTCGAAATCCACCTCGGTGCGCAAGCCGGCGAGGTCCCGGTGGATCGTTGCTACCGCGAGCGACCGTCCCTCGCGCCGGTAGGTGATGGTGCAGTCCCGCGCCTCGAGCCGACCGTCGATCCTGGCTTCATCAAATCGGCCGGCGCGCCCGGTGTAAGCGATCCCCAAGTCGTACTGCTCGGTCCAGAAGAACGGGACAGCGTTAAAGACTTCTTCGCGACCGAGCATGTTGCGCGCCGCCGTCTGTCCCGGCCGCTCCGCCACGACAAAATGCTCGACACGGATTCGTTCACCGGTGAGCGGATCGGGCCAGCGCGCGATGTCGCCTGCTGCGAAGACGCGCGGAACGCTCGTCTCCAGGTATTCGTTGACCGTGACGCCGCGGTCGATGGCGAGCCCCGCCTGTTCCGCCAATGCGGTCACCGGTCGCACCCCGATGCCGACGACC
>JBBRTC010000146.1:0-1621 GCA_038244765.1 Candidatus Nanopelagicales bacterium
TCTTCCACGACGCCAAACTCGCCCGCGCCGTCATCTTCGAACCCGGCAAAACCCACTACCCGCTCGGCAACACCAAACGCGGTGGACCACGCCAACCACGACTGCAACAATGACACCTGTCCGCGATCACTCGCGACACACCCGTCCACGATGTCTCGCGACAACACATCATTGAAGCGCACTGGGATCCGCGGAGACTCATGACCTTGGAAACGAGGATTGAGTCATGGCAAGTCACAACAGTCCAACAACGCGTCGGTACACGCCAGAGTTCAAGGAGCGTGCAGTCCGTCTGGTGATGCAGTTACGCGAGGAACTCGGTCAGGAGCACGGCACGATCCAGCGGATCGCGGAGCAACTCGGCTGCGGTGTCGAGTCGCTGCGCACGTGGGTCAAGCAGTCCGATGTCGACGCCGGCGCCAAGCCCGGTGTGACGACTGCGGACGCAGCCCGGATCCGCGAGTTGGAGCAGGAGAACCGGGAGCTGAAGCGCGCCAACGCGATCCTGCGTTCGGCGTCGGTTTTCTTCGCGGCGGAGCTCGACCGCCCACAGCGGTGATGGTCGACTACATCGATCAGCATCGAGAGTCGTTCGGGGTCGCGCCGATCTGCAACGTGTTGCAGGTCGCCCCGTCGACGTACTACGCGGTCAAGGCCCGGCCGCCGTCCAAGCGGCAGTTGCGCGACGACGTCATCTCTGTTGTGATGCTCGCGATCTGGCAGGCCAACTACAGCGTCTACGGGGCCCGCAAGTTGTGGAAGGCGATGCACCGCGCCGGCCACACCATCGGCCGGGATCAAGTCGCCAGACTGATGCGCAGCAACGGTTTGCGAGGTATCCGCCGGGGCGCCCAAGTGTTCACCACTCGCCCCGACATGGACGCGTTACGGGCGCCGGATCTGGTCAAACGCGACTTCACCGCTGCCCGTCCCAACGCCCTCTGGGTGACCGATTTGACGTACGTGGCGACATGGTCGGGGATGGTCTACGTGTGCTTCATCACCGACGTCTTCTCACGGATGATCGTGGGTTGGACGGTCGCGACGAACATGCGCACCCAGATGGTGTTGGACGCGCTCGAGCACGCCCGCTTCAACCGTGGCGCACTGCTCGAAAGCCTCGTGTGCCACTCCGATGCCGGGTCCCAGTTCACGTCGATTCGATATGGCGAACGCCTCGCCGAACTCGGCGCGCAACCATCGATCGGCACCGTCGGCGACAGCTACGACAACGCTCTCGCTGAGACGATCAACGGGCTCTATAAGACTGAGCTGATCCGCCGCCGAGGACCATGGCGGAACGTTGACGACGTCGAACTGGCGACTCTGCAGTGGGTTCACTGGTTCAACACCGAGCGCCTCCACTCGGCCCTCGGTGACGTCCCGCCAGCCGAGTTCGAGAGCGCCTACGATGCACACAGATCGACCAGCCAACTGGTTGAAATCAAATAGCCCGAGTCTCCATCAGACCCAGTGCGCTTCAGTCGCCCGCACGAAACGAAACGTTGATGTCCGCTCGTTCCCGAGCCCGGCTGTGATGGCGCAAGCGATCGACGCGATCGTCACCCAACAACCCGCCAGCACCACCTACCGGGTGATGACCGCAGTCGCCTACTACGCA
>JBBRTC010000147.1:0-1600 GCA_038244765.1 Candidatus Nanopelagicales bacterium
ACAAGTTGCACGACAACGATGACAGCTGCGGCGAGGAACCCAATGTCGATCGCGCGAGGCCGGGTATGGATGATGGCGGCGGAGTTGGGGTGAAGTTGAGTGGTCATACGAACACCATGCGCGGCGCGGTCAGACGTTGCGGTCGCTCGCGCCGTTCGTGAGCACCACGGTCGCGTTCGCCCGGTCGGCGTCCGTCTGCGCGACGCCGGCGAAGTTGATCAGCAGGAAGATCTCCGCCTCCTCCTCAATCGTCGCAACCTCGGCTTCGATGGCGGGGATCGGGAAGTTGCAGAGATGGGCGAAGAACGGGTGATCTTCGCTGTCGACGCGCACACCGGGGACAAGCTGATCTCTGAACTCGACGTCGACGAGGGCGCCGCGGAAACGTTCCGGGACCCACTCGGCGGGAATCCCGAACTCGCCGTCGGCCATGGCGCGGAGCGCCTCGATTCGCTGCTTACCATCGATGATCCCGTAAAGAGCCTCCGGGTGCGATCCGGACTGGATTCGGACGGGGTGGCGGTCCGAGTACCGTTTGTTCAGGACTACGGCGCCGATCGGCAGACCCATGAGCATGGACCGGAGAAGGTTCTGCCGGCGCCCGAGATCCCAGACGGAACCCCGCTGGTACGGCGCTTCCAAGTCCAGCTTCTCACGCCGAAACAGCAAGAAGTCTGCTGGGCGGTTCAGGGGCTTCAGCGAGTATTCGGGGAGGGTATGTGGGATGGTCACAGGTTGTCCGTTCTCAGCGTTCATCTCAGAAGCCACTTTATCTTCGGCGTCGGTCCATGAGTCGGCGGCGAAACCGCCGGGACCGGAACGGGGGCTCTGCCGGCCGCGAGGCACGTTCTTGTTGCGCTGAATCTCACTCATGCTCGGGTTGTGTGCGGCCCGGCTCGATCGGCTCGAAGCTGGAACCGACAGGTTCGCGAGGTCCGTCGTCCCGGCTGAGGTCGTCGGCGATCGCGTTGTCCAGCCACGACCGCCCGATCTTGTTCGCGCTGTGCACCCGGTACTCGACGGCGCGCACGCCCGTGGCGATCATCCAGCGGACGACGAGCTGGCTGGTGTCGTCCCCGCCGAGGTCATGGTCGAAGGAGATCAGGGTAAACCGGTGCTCAACCAGCAACTCGATGGCCTCAGCGGATGTTCGGGCAAAGTGGGTGAACTCGGCCGGCACCACCCGGTCATCGTCAATGTAGAGGCTGAGCTGCCCGTTCACGCTGCGGTGCCGAACCGTTTCTGCTGCGGAGCGTGGAACTCGTACAGGTTCCCGTCGACGATGTACGTGGCGAACTTCGCCTGCCACGCAACACGGTGCACCCGGCGGCGCGAGGTCAGATGTTGATGTCCTCCCACGGGCTGAAGCCCGGGGATTCCCTTCACCCTGCTAGCAGTCTCCTGCTGGCGGGGTTGGGTTTGTCGTTTCGTCGACGGTTGCCCGGTCATCGCACGGTTTGGCGAGTCGTGGGTCGTTGTCTCTGCGACCGTTTTGAGTCTCCGGGCATCCACCGGCGACTGTGTTTCTGAGATTTGTTGCAGCGGCGACGTCACGGTCGTGGAGGGTGTCGCATGTCGGACACTCCCATTCCCGGACGTC